>NZ_JBJQKY010000001.1:0-400689 GCF_046486595.1 Escherichia sp. WS3063 | reverse complement strand
AAAAATCGCGGAAGGGATGAAACAACAGCGCCTGACGGCGCTGTGTCTGGCATGCCTGCAATCCGGGAAACCGGACCAGGAAAAAACTTGCAGGCCATAACAGTATCTACATTAGTCCGGTTGTAGACCTGATAAGCGAAGCGCATCAGGTAAAGGTTTCAGAGTTCAATTTCCCATTCGGCATGGAAAAGAATCACCGCTGTGCCAGAAATGGTGACTTTCTCCGGTTGGTTATCTCGAATTGTCACCGTCACATCAATTACACCATCACGCCCCAATGCGCGCCCCTGATGGCCTTTAACACGCAACACGTTGCCATCGTGTGGCAATACGTTGTGATGTACTAACCATGCACCCATCGGGCCATTGGCATTGCCAGTCACCGGATCTTCCACAATACCAATCGCAGGCGAGAACATGCGACCATCGGTTTCGTTTTTGCCTGGGCGGATCTGGAACGGGAAGAAACCATTGCAGCCAATCTGTTTGCTGATTGTGGTCAGCGCAGCAAGGTCAGGCGAAAGGGCGTCGATATCCACTTCCGGCTTCAGTGGAATCATCACTTTTGAGTGTCCTGTGGTAGCCACCTGGATTGGCAAGCCTTGCAAAATATCGTCTTCAGTGAGATGAAGCGCGTTGATAATCGCTGCACGTGTTTCACCTTTCAGCGGTGGCTCAAAGCCTGGAGTACCTTGTTCCAGCGAAATACGATAATCATCATTTTGCTTTTCGATAGTCACACGATGTTTTCCTGCCAGCGACGTTTGCCAGACGGTGCAATTTCCTAAACCTAACACCTTTGCACGTACATAGTGCGCAGCTACTGTCGCGTGACCACAAATCGGAACTTCAACCGTTGGCGTAAAGTAGCGGATGCGCACATCGCTGTCGTCGCTGTGCAGCAGAAAAGCAGTTTCCGAATGACCTAACTCGCGGGCGATAAGCTGCATTTGCGCTTCGCTAAGATTATCGGCGGGGAAAACAACACCGGCAGAATTGCCGCGAAACGGTTGAGAGGTAAAAGCATCGACGTGGTAAACCTGCGGTTTCATTAATGTTCTCCTGTGGCTGGAGAACTATCATAGCCTGCAAGTGGCCGGAGAGCGAAGAGCTATCCGGCCCGCGAGAGAATTAACGCCGCGAACGCACAATCTGATACCGACGAGTAAAGTACTCAAACGGCGCGCTCCAGACATGCACCAGTCGGGTGAACGGGAAGAGCAGAAAGATGGTCATTCCAAGCACCAGATGAATGCGGAATATAAAGGCGACACCATCAAGATGCGTAGATGCACCGCCCTGGAAAGTGACAATGCTTTGCGCCCAGCCCACCAGCTTCATCATTTCACTGCCGTCCGGATGTTGTGCTGAAAAAGGAATGGTGGTTAACCCAAGAATGCACTGAATTAACAAAATGGCGAGGATCAGGATATCCGCACCAGAAGACGTCGCCCTGATACGCGGATTTGTTAAACGACGCACCAGTAGCCCCGCACCGCCAATCAGCGTCAATACCCCGCATATTCCGCCGAGGATCATCGCCATTAGTTGTTTCGCTGCCACTGGCAAAAACCACGCGTACATCCAGTGCGGCGTTAACATGCCGAACAGGTGCCCGAAGAAAATCCCCAAAATGCCGATATGGAACAGATTCGACCACAGCACCATACCACGTTTATCCAGCATCTGGCTGGAGGCGGCGCGCCAGGTATACTGCCCGTAATCGTAGCGCAGCCAGCTTCCAAGGATAAAAACCGTGCCACACAAGTACGGGTAGATATCGTAAAAAAAGACGTTCAGATACTGAATCATTTCCCACCTCCCGCACTGATGTCGACATACTGCGGCGCGACATCCTGGCTAAAGCGTCGCTGATATTGATTAAGCGGCGAGCTGTCACACGCCGTGGCGTTATCTTCAATAAACTTCACCTGTTCTTCTTCCCACACCGCATCCAGCGCCTGGCGGGTGTCGTCACGCTCTTCACTGCGAATCTGTTTTGTGACGCTGTCACTTGACAGAGGGCTTCCTGCCAGTTGCAACAGGGTGTCAAATAACGCGTACCACGGTGCCTCGCGTTGTTTTAAGCGTCCGCCAAGCAGGGCGAGGATCGGCGCAACGTTGAGCAAGCCTTCTTTCGCCTGATCGTCCGGCAGTACGCTTAAGTACTCCAGATACAGCGGCAGATAATCGGGCAGTTCTCGACAATCCAACTGCAGACCGACCTTTTCATACTCCGCCAGCAGGTCCACCATTGCCTGGCCGCGATCGCGGGACTCGGCATGAACATGTTCGAACAGCAGCAGCGATGTGGTACGTCCACGGTCAAACACTTCGCACCATTCGGCCTGTTTATCCAGCAGCGGCGCGTTAAGCAGGTTGCGGGTAAAATCCGTAAGCATCGGTGCGTCGCGGCGGATCAACGCCAGCGCGTCCTCCTTACATTCCCACAACAGCTCGTCCGGATACTCCATCAACAGGCCGATCACTTTGAGGATCTGCATTATTCGCCCTCCGCTTTGTCGCGCACTTCGGTGATGTTGATGGCATCGATACGGCTACTGTTGAACAGGTTGAATTTGCTGTCCGAGCCGTGGCAACCGTCGCCAAAGGTAAAACCGCAGCCGTTGCGTTCTGCGAAGGCATCGCCCGCCATTTCCCGATGGCTTGTCGGGATGACAAAACGGTCTTCATAGTTGGCAATGGCGAGGTAACGATACATCTCTTCGACCTGGGCGACGCTCAGACCTACTTCGTCGATGGCACGAGTATCAGTAACGCCTTCCACGGTTTGTGAACGCATATAGTGGCGCATCGCCATCATCCGTTTCAGCGCCCGCAGTACCGGACCGGTATCACCGGCACTCAACATATTGGCGAGATATTGCACCGGAATACGCAGGCTTTCGATGGCGGGCAGCACGCCTTCGCTTTTCGGCAAACCTCCCGCATCAGCGTAGGACTGAATCGGTGACAGCGGCGGAACGTACCAGACCATCGGCAGGGTGCGGTATTCAGGGTGCAGCGGTAGCGCCAGTTTCCAGTCCATTGCCATTTTGTAGACTGGCGAACGCTGGGCAGCGTCAATCACGTTTTGTGGAATACCTTGTTTCAGGGCTTCCTCGATCACCGAGGGATCGTGCGGATCGAGGAACACTTCGCACTGGCGTTCATAGAGGTCAACTTCGCGCTCGGTGCTCGCCGCTTCCTCGATGCGGTCGGCGTCGTAAAGCAGCACGCCCAGATATCGGATGCGACCCACGCAGGTTTCTGAGCACACGGTGGGTTGGCCTGACTCAATTCGTGGGTAACAGAAGATACATTTTTCTGACTTGCCGCTTTTCCAGTTGAAGTAGATTTTTTTGTACGGACAACCGCTAATGCACAAACGCCAGCCACGGCATTTATCCTGATCGATCAGCACAATGCCGTCTTCTTCGCGTTTGTAGATAGCGCCGCTTGGGCAGGTCGCCACGCAACTGGGATTGAGACAGTGTTCGCACAAGCGCGGCAGGTACATCATGAAGGTGTTTTCAAACTGCCCGTACATCTCCTTTTGCATGGCCTCGAAGTTGCGGTCACGGGCGCGTTTTTCGAATTCGCCGCCCAACAATTCTTCCCAGTTTGGCCCCCAGATCACTTTGTCCATCCGTTTGCCGTCAATCAGTGAACGCGGGCGAGCAGTAGGGATATGTTTGCCTTCCGGTGCGCTATGCAAATGTTCGTAGTCGAAGGTGAAAGGTTCGTAGTAATCATCAATCTGCGGCACCACCGGGTTGGCGAAGATTTTGGTTATTACGCCCATCTTGCTGCCCAGACGCGGGCGGATCTTGCCATTCACATCACGCACCCAGCCGCCTTGCCACTCTTCCTGATCTTCCCAGTTTTTCGGATAACCAATGCCCGGTTTGGTTTCGACGTTGTTAAACCATGCGTACTCCATGCCTTCGCGTCCGGTCCAGACGTTTTTACAGGTCACCGAACAGGTATGGCAGCCAATACATTTATCGAGGTTAAGCACCATGCCGACTTGCGAACGTATTTTCATTTTTTCGCCTCCTGAACCTGATCGCGACCTTCATCATCCAGCCAGTTAACGTTCTTCATCTTGCGGATCATGATGAATTCGTCGCGGTTCGAGCCGACGGTGCCGTAGTAGTTAAAGCCCCAGGCCAGCTGCGCGTAACCGCCAATCATATGCGTTGGTTTCGGACAAACGCGGGTGACCGAGTTATGAATGCCGCCGCGCATGCCAGTTACTTCCGAACCAGGAATATTCATAATGCGTTCCTGGGCGTGATACATCATGGTCATGCCCGGCGGTACACGCTGGCTGACCACCGCGCGGGCCGTCAGCGCGCCATTGGCGTTAAACACTTCCACCCAGTCGTTATCGACAATGGTCAGTTCACGGGCATCGGTTTCGCTGATCCAGACAATCGGTCCACCGCGAGAGAGCGTCAGCATTAGCAGGTTTTCACTGTAGGTTGAGTGAATGCCCCATTTCTGATGCGGTGTCAGGAAGTTAAGGGCTTTCTCCGGGAAGCCGTTTGGCGGTATCTGGCGCATTTCACTGACGCTACGGGTGTCGATAGGCGGGCGATAAGCCACCAGACTTTCACCAAAAGCACGCATCCACGGATGATCCTGATAGAGTTGCTGGCGTCCCGACAGCGTGCGCCACGGAATTAACTCATGAACGTTGGTGTATCCCGCGTTATAGGAGACGTGATCGCTTTCCAGACCAGACCATGTGGGGCTGGAGATAATTTTACGTGGCTGCGCCTGAATATCGCGAAAGCGAATCTTCTCGTCCTCTTTGTGCAGCGCCAGATGGGTATGTTCGCGTCCGGTGATCTCGCCCAGCGCCTGCCACGCTTTGACTGCAACATGACCGTTGGTTTCCGGTGCCAGCGCCAGAATCACTTCTGATGCGTCAATGGCGGTGTCAATCAGCGGACGCCCCTGTGCCGGGCCTTCACGTTTGGTGTAGTTGAGTTTGCCGAGGAAATCGATTTCATCCTGGGTATTCCACGAAATCCCTTTACCGCCGTTGCCAAGTTTGTCCATCAATGGCCCGAGCGAGGTAAAGCGTTCATAGGTAGCAGGGTAGTCGCGTTCCACCGCCACAATATTGGGCGCGGTTTTACCTGGAATCAGATCGCATTCGCCTTTGCGCCAGTCGAGCACTTCACACGGCTGGGAGAGTTCTGCCGGAGAGTCATGTAGCAGTGGTTGTAATACCACGTCGGTTTCTTTGCCAAGATGACCCACGCACAGTTGCGAAAATGCTTTGGCGATACCTTTGTAGATTTCCCAGTCGCTGCGTGATTCCCACGCCGGATCGACCGCCGCAGAAAGCGGATGAATAAACGGATGCATATCCGAGGTGTTCATATCGTCTTTTTCGTACCAGGTGGCGGTGGGCAGAACGATATCGGAGAACAGGCAGGTACTGGACATACGGAAGTCGAGCGTCACCAGCAGGTCGAGCTTGCCTTCAATCGCCGCAGTTTGCCACTCGACTTCTTCTGGTTTGATCCCGTCGCTGGCACCGAGTTCCTGACCCTGAATCCCACTTTCGGTTCCCAGCAGATACTTCTGCATATACTCGTGACCTTTGCCGGAGGAGCCAAGCAGGTTAGAACGCCAGACAAACAAATTACGCGGATGATTGCTGCCGCTATCTGGTTGTTCGCAGGCCATACGTAAATCGCCCGATTTCAGCGCCTGGGCGGTGAATTCTGTGGGAGATAATCCGGCCTTGTCGGCTTCAGCTTTAATCCCGAGCGGATTACGCCCCAACTGCGGCGCAGAAGGTAGCCAGCCCATACGTTCGGCGCGAACGTTGAAATCAATCAGATGACCGCTGTACTTACTGGCATCGGCAAGCGGTGAAAGTAACTCCTGAGCAGAGACTTTTTCATAGCGCCATTGGCTGGAATGATTGTAGAAAAACGAGGTGCTGTTCATCTGGCGCGGTGGTCGGTTCCAGTCGAGCGCAAAAGCCAGAGGCAGCCAGCCGGTTTGCGGGCGCAGTTTTTCCTGACCGACATAGTGTGCCCAGCCGCCACCGCTTTGCCCGACACAACCGCAGAAGATCAGCATATTGATCATCCCGCGGTAGTTCATGTCCATGTGATACCAATGGTTGACGCCAGCACCGAGAATAATCATCGAACGCCCATGCGTTTTATGGGCGGTATCGGCAAATTCACGGGCGATGGTTTCAATATACTGGCGCGGCACGCCGGTAATTTGCTCACCCCAGGCTGGGGTGTACGGTTTGATTTCAGCGTAATCTTTCGCGCTGTTTTCATCTTCCAGCCCGCGATCGAGGCCATAATTCGCCAGTACCAAATCATAAACGCTGACGACCGGACAGGTGTTGCCATCGGCTAATGTCAGGTTTTTAACGGGCAATTGGCGCACCAGGACCGGATTGTGTTTTACGCGGCGAAAATGCGGATTTTCAATGCCGCCAAAGTAGGGGAAGGCCACGCCTGCAACGGCATCATGTTGACCGAGCAGAGTTAACGACAATTCGTTTTCCGTACCGGCGGCAATGGATTCCAGATTCCATTTGCCTTTTTCTCCCCAGCGAAAACCAATCGAACCGTTCGGCACCACCAGTTCACCTGCGGTATTAACTGCCACGGTTTTCCACTGCGGATTATTGCTTTCGCCCAGTCCATCTACCAGGTCAGACGCGCGGACCATGCGCCCGGGAACGTAGCTGCCGTCGTCGCGAGGTTCCAGCATTACCAGCATCGGCATGTCGCTGTAGCGGCGGCAGTAGTTGATAAAGTAGTCGCTGGGATTATCGAGATGAAACTCTTTTAAAATGACATGGCCCATTGCCATTGCCAGGGCACTATCAGTGCCTTGTTTCGGTGCCAGCCACTGGTCGCACAATTTGGCCACTTCAGAGTAGTCAGGGGTAATGGCGATGGTTTTAGTGCCTTTGTAGCGTACTTCGGTAAAGAAATGGGCGTCCGGCGTACGTGTCTGCGGTACGTTAGACCCCCAGGCGATGATGTAACTGGAGTTATACCAGTCGGCAGATTCCGGTACGTCGGTTTGCTCGCCCCAGGTCATCGGCGAGGCGGGCGGCAGGTCGCAATACCAGTCGTAGAAGCTTAAACAGGTGCCACCTAACAGCGACAGATAACGTGTTCCGGCGGCGTAAGAAACCATCGACATCGCCGGGATCGGCGAGAAACCGGCAACGCGATCCGGGCCGTAAGTTTTGATGGTCCAGACGTTAGCAGCGGCAATCAGCTGGTTTAGCTCCTGCCAGTTGGAGCGGATAAAGCCGCCGCGTCCACGTACTTGTTTGTAGCTCAGGCACTTTTGCGGATCGTTCATAATTGATGCCCACGCCAGTACCGGATCGCTGTGTTGCTTGAGGGCTTCGCGCCACAGTTCAATCAGTCGTTTACGAATGAGCGGGTATTTCAGGCGGTTAGCGCTGTAGAGATACCAGGAGTAACTTGCGCCACGCGGGCAGCCGCGAGGTTCGTGATTTGGCAGGTCAGGGCGAGTGCGCGGGTAGTCGGTCTGTTGGATTTCCCAGGTCACCAGACCATTTTTAACGTATATTTTCCAGCTACAGGAGCCTGTACAGTTAACACCGTGGGTGGAACGCACGATTTTGTCGAACTGCCAACGCTGGCGATAGCTGTCCTCCCAGTCGCGGTTGCTATGCATCACCTGTCCGTGACCATCGGCAAAGGTTTCGCCCTTTTGTTTGAAGTAGCGAAAGCGATCCAAAAGTTTACTCATGACATAACTCCTGCTCCAGGAATGAATTGGGATCTGATGCCTTGTCGGACGCGACACGGTTGTAGCCTGATAAGACGTGTCAGGCATCGATCTCTTATTTTTGGCTGAACTTCCGCCGACCATAAACCAGCCAGGTCAGTAGCACGCAAACGATGTAGAAGATTAAAAACACTTTCATCGCGCCCACCGGAGAGCCGGTCATATTGAGCGACATGCCAAACGCCTGCGGAATAAAAAAGCCGCCCACTGCGCCAATGGCTGAGATAAAGCCCAGAGCGGCTGCCGTTTCGGTGACGGCTTCTCTTTGAGCTTGCTCATCACTACCGCCTTTCATCTTCACCCGATAAATGGTTATCTGGCGAAAGATGACGGCGATCATCTGGAAAGTAGAACCACTTCCCAGACCCGCGGTCAGAAACAGCCCCATAAATACGGCGTAAAATGCGATGAAATTACCGGAGCCTGTGCCCGGTAAGGTAAGGAACAGCAGGGCGCTGAAAATCGCCATAAAAATGAAGTTGATCAACGTCACCCGCACGCCGCCGAATTTATCGGAAATAGCACCACCAAGCGATCGCGCGATGGCACCGATAAATGGGCCAAAGAACGCCAGGCGCAGAATATTCACATCCGGGAACTGAGTTTTCGCCAGCATGGCAAAACCCGCAGAAAAACCGATAAACGAACCGAAGGTGGCAAGGTAAAGCAGGCTCAGCAGCCAGAGATGCAGGCGTTGTAACACTGGCAGCTGGTCGGCAATTGACGCGCGTGAACTGGCGATATCATTCATCCCTGACCAGGCGGCGATCGTGGCAATCGCCAGTAATGGCACCCAAATCCATGCGGCATTCGCCAGCGACATTACCGAACCGTCGGCCTGCGGTACGCCATTGACGCCGAGAAAGGCAAATACGGGTACAAAAATGACCAGCGGTGCAACCAGCTGCATCACACTTACACCTAAGTTTCCTAATCCGCCATTAATCCCAAGTGCGCTCCCTTGTTTGGCTTTTGGGAAGAAGAAACTGATATTGCCCATGCTCGAAGCAAAGTTCGCACCTGCAAAACCGCATAGCAAAGCGATAACGATAAATATCCCAAAAGGAGTATTCGGATTCTGCACGGCAATTCCGAGCCAGACGCAAGGAATAATCAGGATTGCAGTACTAAAAACCGTCCATCGGCGTCCACCGAATATAGGCACCATAAAGGAGTAGGGGACACGCAATAATGCGCCAGAAACGGAGGGTAATGCGGTTAATAAAAAGAGTTGATCGGTAGTGAAATTAAAACCGATTTTATTGAGATTAACAGTAACTGCGCTAAATAGCATCCAGACACAGAAGGCAAGAAGTAGACAACTGACTGATATCCAGAGGTTTCTTCGTGCAATATGTTTTCCTTTATTTTCCCAGAAGGCCGGATTTTCTGGTTTCCAGTCGCGTAAAAGATAACGACTATTTTTCTCATTTTGCAGTGCCATATTGTTCCTCACATGCACACATTGGTAATGAAAAAAAGACAAAACAGGAGGTAAGGCGCAATAGCCAGTTATTAGAATTAAGGATGAATCAGGTGAAGTGCTGATTAGAAGAATAGATAAGAAAGCGTAACTGCGGGGGCAGAATGTGGATTAAACAGACAGATATGTGTTACTAAATGTAACCATTAAACGGGGGTTAATCTTTGAACGTATGTCATGTTTCAACCCTTCAGATCGTGAATCTAAAGGGTTGCATATTAACTATATTCTCAACAAGACCAGACACTTATAGAATTAGTGATGATTTATTCACTGAAAAGGCCATGAGCTGGAGGAAAACGATCTGTCCAGAAAGTCTATCGGTTCCTCTCTTATCGCCTCATTGTAATAATCGTTATTACAGTAAGTATTGTTTATTTCATCTAATGTCATATTTTTAATTTTTATATTCATCTGATTTACAACTTCTTCTGTTTTATAAGTGTGTATATTATATGGGGTATATGCTTCTTTAATAGTATAGTGAAACAATTCGTTATCCACATCTACTCCGTCAGAGTGAACTTCAAATGCACCAGGCGAAAGAATTGCCAGGCCAGTATTAAGCTTAAGTGCTGGGGAAAATAAATTAAATAACATGAGCTGCATAGTAGGGCAATTGTTCTTCCCAGAAACATTTAAAAAATTTAAGTTTTTGCTCTGTTTTATTATGGGGAATAAAGTTCCAATATCGGATGTATTCTTAGTGTCAATGCGGGTTATTTTATTATTGTCCAGCCTTAAACTTTTGATAGATGAAAGATAAGTCAGGAAATGAAGGTTTATTTTTTCCAACTGATTGTTCGCAGCGTTTAATGTCTGAACATTGCAGAAGTTGCTAAAGAATATTTTAATTTCAGAAAGCAAGTTGTTGTTGATAAGTAACGTATTCAAGTTGGGGAATAAGGCATTATGTAAACTTGTTAGTTTATTATGGGATAGATCCAGCAGTAAAAGTTCATCTTTATTTCCTGCCACAATATCAGTTAATTGATTGTGGCTGAGATTCAGGTACTGCAGCCTTTCGCAACATTCTAATTGCACAAACTCTAGTTGATTATGTGCCGCACTAAAATAAGTAATTGATGAAAGCCGATCTATATCAATATTTCTGAGAGAATTATTATTCATAGATATATGTGTAATGCTTACATTTCTACCTTGAGGAAAATTTATTGACTCAAGAGCATTACTATTCAGACTAAGCTTTACGAGTCTATCGTAGGTGGTTGTATCAAAATGTGTGAGTTGGTTATTATCAAGATTGATAGAGGTGAAGTTTTGCAGCCCTGGTGGTTGGGTAGTTAAATTAAGTCCTGATAAATCAATATCATTCTGTTTCGACAAAAAAGCACAATTTATCCTTTTAGCGGCTTCGTTTCGGCATTCCGGACGATGGATTTCACCTGTAAGTATGCGTTCTGCTTTCCATTGATTTAATTCGAGCATCCAGTTAAGTTCATTTTTTTCTGGATGTTGCTGTATGGATTGTGGATTTATTTTATTAAATATTGAAGGGAATTTCATAACTGCTCCGTAGTAATGCTTTATTTTAATGATTTATTACCCTTGATAAATCAGGATGTGTTTTATAACTCTGTTGTAAAGGATTGGCTTAACCAATTATTGGATGTTGGACCAAAACCTAAGGAAGGTTTATCCTCATTATGAATATAATAACAGACGGGTGTGCCCGTTGGGTCCTTTAGCCCCGAGTGTGAGGGTAGAGAAGAGGAATTTGACTTATAGTCACCAACCCCGTACATGCGACGCATAGGCAGAATAGCTTTTAGTTCTGCGTCAGAAAATATTGTTTCTTCTTCTATTAAGGCGTACTCTCTGGAATAATATTTTGATCTATAACGAATAGACATTGAGTCATTTTCTTTTATATGATTTCCTTCGGAATTCTCGCTTACTTCTACAAGATGTTCATCGCTGGTATCGATATTTGTGATTGCCAGGTTATAAGATAAATCAATGGTCACTTCATTAGTGTCATCAATTATATTTCTTACTGCAGTCCAGTACTGCATTTGGGCAAGTGGATCATTGTTGATGCCGTTAACTAATACATGCCAAAGATGTTTTGATGATATTAATTGATCAATGTCATCTGTTGGCAATAAATTGTTATTGCTTAAGTTTAAATATTCCAGTTTTGTAGTGGTTTTCGCGTTTAAATGTGCAATATGGTTGTCGTTTAAAGTGATTTTCTCCACTATGGGGTGATTGTGTAATATAAGGTCATTGATCATGTTGTGATGGGCACTTAACTCAATCAGAGATTCTTGCCGGGAGAGATCCAGCGATGCTAGTTTGTTATAATCAAGATTAAGAAATTTCAGTTTATAACTATCAGAAATATTAATTTTTGTCAGGTTGTTATTTTGCGCTTCCAGGTTAACCAATGAAAGCTGATTTTTTAAATCCAAATTTTCCAGATTGTTGTGATCAATATAAATATTTTCCAGTTTTGATTGATTTGGAAAGGTTATCGTTTTAATTTTATTAAAGCTGAGGTTGATATTGACGAGGCTGGCATTGTCAGTAAAGTCAAGACAAGTGAGACAATTGTTTTCCAGATTTAACGTGTTAACTGTCGAGGGGATAGGGGGTAACTCACTCAAATCAAGATATGACAAATCAAGAGATGCCATGTTCGAATTGTAAGCTTCTTTAATTCGCTCCACGGCAATTGCTCTTTCTTCACCATTATTAAGCGACTTATTACCCCATTGTGCCAGTCGTTCACAAAAATTGCTGGAGATGGTTTCTTTGTTAGGTAATGCGTTATTTAATTGATAACTGGCATTATTTTTTACACAAGCTGTATTAATATTGGTCATAATCACTCATCAATAAATATTATAGTAAGATGTCCCCGGAGGGTATGGAATAATATTAATTGAGGTGAATGACCAGATATATCAAAAATTGCTCATTTTTACTTAAGGAGTCATACAGCAGCACTTAAATCAAAAACCAGCCCAGAGAAGGGCTGGTCAGGAGAGGATGTTAGAACTGATAGGTAATTCCCGTTGCGACGATGTTATCGGTGCGAATATCTACGGCACGGGTAAAGTCGCTTTCATCAATCAGGTTGATTTTATAATCAACATAGGTCGACATATTTTTGTTGAAGAAATACGTCGCACCAACGTCGATATACTCAATCATGTCCTGGTCGCCGTAGCGGCCCAGATCTCTGCCTTTCGATTTCAGGTAAGCGAGTGATGGGCGCAAGCCGAAGTCGAATTGATATTGTGCCACTACTTCAAAACTTTGTGCTTTGTTAGAGATATAACCATCGCCATAGGTGGTCATGTTTAATGTTTCAGCGTAATTAGCTGCAAAGTAGATGTTGTTGGCATCATATTTTATACCTGTAGCCCACAGTTCTGCATTCTTACCGGAGGCATTGAGAGGATTAGCAGCGGCTCTTTCCTGCGCATTTGTCCGATCGGATTTGGTATACACCGCACCGATACCAAAGCCATCATAAACATAAGTTGAGGAGATACCGAAACCGTCACCATTGGCACGCGTGTAGTCAGCACCATAAAGATGACCATTGTCAGTGCGTTCATTTTTGCCTTGATATTGCGCGGCAAAGTTCAGACCTTCAATTAAGCCGAAGAAATCGTAGTTGCGATAGGTTGCCACACCGGTAGTACGGTATGTCATGAAGACATCTTTCTGACTCCAGGTATCGCCACCAAATTCTGGCAACATATCGGTCCATGAACCAATGTCATAGCCGACACCGTAGTTACGACCATAGTCCAGAGAGCCAAATTCACTAATTTTTAAACCTGCATAGGCCAGACGGGTCTTGTTACCGCGCGAGCCGTTGGCTTCATCGTTATAGCCTTTAAAATCATATTCCCAGTGACCAAAACCAATCATTTGATCATTGATTTGCGTTTCTCCTTTAAAGCCGAGACGGGCATAAGTTTTATCACCATCGTCACGCTTATCATCAGTAAAATAACGTAGAGCGGTAACCTTGCCATAAAGGTCGAGTTTATTACCATCCTTGTTATAGACTTCGGCAGCGTGTGCTACGTTCGCAGCTAACAAACCAGTTACAACCACCGCAACTATTTTTAATTTCATTTAACAGAATCCTTTTAATTATCGTTAAACGTATTTTCTAAACGAATTTTAAACGACGTCATTTATAAATGACATACTGTTTTTAAAATGGGATGGTGATTAAACACAATGAGAAAAATAGATGAAATAATATTATTTATCGATATGTGATCGAAGTCGAAATGAAATATAAGGTGAACTACTGGTATTTGAAATTTATTTTTTATATTGTCGGAATTTATCTGATTAACTGCCGGGCCGTAGACCCGACAATTATTTTAGCCACGACGTGTCGCCAGCCAGCAGAGCAGGGAACCGCCGCAGACCATTAGCGCGCCTTGCCAGAACGAGAACGACAGCGGGGCGCTGAGCAGCACGGCTGCAAGCGCTGAGGAAAGGACGGGCGTAAAATACGAACCTACCGCCATAATGGTGACGTTGCCATGTAATATACCGACGTTCCATGCAGCATAAGCAAATCCTAAGGTAAATGCCGCAGAGATGAGTTTAATCATGACTGGCGTGCTAAATACCATTTCTGGTTGTGGCGTGAGAAAATAGTAAACCCACAGACTTGCTCCCGTTAGCAGGACAAAAACGGTAATTCCGTTAAATCCGCGTGCGTATTTATTCGTTACTGTGCAATAGGCTGCCCAGATAAACGCACCAATAAACGCCAGGAAATAACTCAATGGGCTGGTGGTGATATTATTGATGATTTCATCATAATGTAACCCATTGTCACCACCTAACACCCAGCAGACGCCAACCAGGGCTAATAATAATCCTGGTACAATCAGCCAGTTGGTTTTCTGACCATTAAACAGAATGGCAAAGAGAATTGTCAGGCTGGGCCACAGATAGTTCACCATACCCACTTCAATCGCCTGATGACGGGTCGCCGCATATCCTAAGGAAAGCGCCAGACAGATTTCATAGCTGACGAATAACAGACACCCGGCGAGTAAATAGCCTTTCGGGATCTGCCGAATACGCGGAAATCCAACCGTGAAGATTAACAGCAGCCCGCTTAATGAATAGATAGCAGCTGCGCCGCCGACCGGGCCGAGCCCCTCACTGACACCGCGAATCAATCCTACCATCGTGCTCCACAGGACGATCGCTATTAGCCCTATGAGCGTTGCTTTTTGTCGTGTCATGCTCGCTGTTTTGTCTCTCTTGCCGTTAAAAATTAAGCTGAATTTTATAGCATTTTTTTAACTGGCCTGTCAGGCAGTGGTGCGTTTTTCTACCGCTATTGAGGTAGGTCAATTTGCGCAGGCGGATTATTTTGTGGCAAACACGTGTTCTTTTTGATTTCGCGCAAAAAGATTCAGAATTTTACTGTTAGTTTCCTCGCGCAGTAATACCCCTGAAAAAAGAGGAAAGCAATGGACGTCAGTCGCAGACAATTTTTTAAAATCTGCGCGGGCGGTATGGCTGGAACAACAGTAGCGGCATTGGGCTTTGCCCCAAAGCAAGCACTGGCTCAGGCGCGAAACTACAAATTATTACGCGCTAAAGAGATCCGTAACACCTGCACATACTGTTCCGTAGGTTGCGGGCTATTGATGTATAGCCTGGGTGATGGCGCGAAAAACGCCAGAGAAGCGATTTATCACATTGAAGGTGACCCGGATCATCCGGTAAGCCGTGGTGCGCTGTGCCCGAAAGGGGCCGGTTTGCTGGATTACGTCAACAGCGAAAACCGTCTGCGCTACCCGGAATATCGTGCGCCAGGTTCTGATAAATGGCAGCGTATTAGCTGGGATGAAGCATTCTCCCGTATTGCGAAGCTGATGAAAGCTGACCGTGACGCTAACTTTATTGAAAAGAACGAGCAGGGCGTAACGGTAAACCGTTGGCTTTCTACCGGTATGCTGTGTGCCTCCGGTGCCAGCAACGAAACCGGGATGCTGACTCAAAAATTTGCCCGCTCCCTCGGGATGCTGGCGGTAGACAACCAGGCGCGCGTCTGACACGGACCAACGGTAGCAAGTCTTGCTCCAACATTTGGTCGCGGTGCGATGACCAACCACTGGGTGGATATCAAAAACGCTAACGTCGTGATGGTGATGGGCGGTAACGCTGCTGAAGCGCATCCCGTCGGTTTCCGCTGGGCGATGGAAGCGAAAAACAACAACGATGCAACCTTGATCGTTGTCGATCCCCGTTTTACGCGTACCGCTTCTGTAGCGGATATTTACGCACCTATTCGTTCCGGTACGGACATTACGTTCCTGTCTGGCGTTTTGCGCTACCTGATCGAAAACAACAAAATCAACGCCGAATATGTTAAGCATTACACCAACGCCAGCCTGCTGGTGCGTGATGATTTTGCTTTCGAAGACGGTCTGTTCAGCGGCTACGACGCTGAAAAACGGCAATACGATAAATCGTCCTGGAACTATCAGTTCGATGAAAACGGCTATGCGAAACGCGATGAAACACTGACTCATCCGCGCTGTGTGTGGAACCTGCTGAAAGCGCACGTTTCCCGCTACACGCCGGACGTAGTAGAAAACATCTGCGGTACGCCAAAAGCCGACTTCCTGAAAGTGTGTGAAGTGCTGGCCTCCACCAGCGCACCGGATCGCACAACCACCTTCCTGTACGCGCTGGGCTGGACGCAGCACACCGTGGGTGCGCAGAACATCCGTACTATGGCGATGATCCAGTTGCTGCTCGGTAACATGGGTATGGCCGGTGGCGGCGTGAACGCATTGCGTGGCCACTCCAACATTCAGGGCCTGACTGACTTAGGCCTGCTCTCTACCAGCCTGCCAGGTTATCTGACGCTACCGTCAGAAAAACAGGTTGATTTGCAGTCGTATCTGGAAGCGAATACGCCGAAAGCGACGCTGGCTGATCAGGTGAACTACTGGAGCAACTATCCGAAGTTCTTCGTTAGCCTGATGAAATCTTTCTACGGCGATGCCGCGCAAAAAGAGAACAACTGGGGCTACGACTGGCTGCCGAAGTGGGACCAGACCTACGACGTCATCAAGTATTTCAACATGATGGACGAAGGCAAAGTCACCGGTTATTTCTGCCAGGGCTTTAACCCGGTTGCGTCCTTCCCGGACAAAAACAAAGTGGTGAGCTGCCTGAGCAAGCTGAAGTACATGGTGGTAATCGATCCGCTGGTGACTGAAACTTCTACCTTCTGGCAGAACCACGGCGAGTCGAACGATGTCGATCCGGCGTCTATTCAGACTGAAGTATTCCGTCTGCCTTCGACCTGCTTTGCTGAAGAAGATGGTTCTATCGCTAACTCCGGTCGCTGGTTGCAGTGGCACTGGAAAGGTCAGGACGCGCCGGGCGAAGCGCGTAACGACGGCGAAATTCTGGCGGGTATCTACCATCATCTGCGCGAGTTGTACCAGGCCGAAGGTGGTAAAGGCGTAGAACCGCTGATGAAGATGAGCTGGAACTACAAGCAGCCGCACGAACCGCAATCTGACGAAGTAGCTAAAGAGAACAACGGCTATGCGCTGGAAGATCTCTATGATGCTAATGGCGTGCTGATTGCGAAGAAAGGTCAGTTGCTGAGTAGCTTTGCGCATCTGCGTGATGACGGTACAACCGCATCGTCTTGCTGGATCTACACCGGTAGCTGGACAGAGCAGGGCAACCAGATGGCTAACCGCGATAACTCCGACCCGTCCGGTCTGGGGAATACGCTGGGATGGGCCTGGGCGTGGCCGCTCAACCGTCGCGTACTCTACAACCGTGCTTCGGCGGATATCAACGGTAAACCGTGGGATCCGAAACGGATGCTGATCCAGTGGAACGGTAGCAAGTGGACGGGTAACGATATTCCGGACTTCGGCAATGCCGCACCGGGTACGCCAACCGGGCCGTTTATCATGCAGCCGGAAGGGATGGGACGCCTGTTTGCCATCAACAAAATGGCGGAAGGTCCGTTCCCGGAACACTACGAGCCAATTGAAACGCCGCTGGGCACTAACCCGTTGCATCCGAACGTGGTGTCTAACCCGGTTGTTCGTCTGTATGAACAAGACGCGCTGCGGATGGGTAAAAAAGAGCAGTTCCCGTATGTGGGTACGACCTATCGTCTGACCGAGCACTTCCACACCTGGACCAAGCACGCATTGCTCAACGCAATTGCTCAGCCGGAACAGTTTGTGGAAATCAGCGAAACGCTGGCGGCGGCGAAAGGCATTAATAATGGCGATCGTGTCACTGTCTCAAGCAAGCGTGGCTTTATCCGCGCGGTGGCGGTGGTAACGCGCCGTCTGAAACCGCTGAATGTAAACGGTCAGCAGGTTGAAACGGTGGGTATTCCGATCCACTGGGGCTTTGAGGGTGTCGCGCGTAAAGGTTATATCGCTAACACTCTGACGCCGAATGTCGGTGATGCAAACTCGCAAACGCCGGAATATAAAGCGTTCTTAGTCAACATCGAGAAGGCGTAAGGGGGCGAACAGATGGCTATGGAAACGCAGGACATTATCAAAAGGTCCGCAACTAACTCCATCACGCCGCCTTCGCAGGTGCGTGATTACAAAGCAGAAGTCGCAAAACTTATCGACGTTTCCACCTGTATCGGCTGTAAAGCCTGTCAGGTGGCGTGTTCGGAGTGGAACGACATCCGTGATGAAGTGGGGCACTGCGTCGGGGTTTACGATAACCCCGCCGATCTGAGCGCCAAGTCCTGGACGGTGATGCGCTTTAGCGAAACCGAACAGAACGGCAAGCTGGAGTGGCTGATCCGTAAAGACGGCTGTATGCACTGTGAAGATCCGGGCTGCCTGAAGGCATGCCCGTCTGCTGGTGCAATCATTCAGTACGCTAACGGGATTGTCGATTTCCAGTCGGAAAACTGCATCGGCTGTGGTTACTGCATTGCCGGGTGTCCGTTTAATATTCCGCGCCTCAACAAAGAGGATAACCGGGTATATAAATGCACGCTCTGCGTCGATCGCGTCAGCGTCGGCCAGGAACCGGCTTGTGTGAAAACCTGTCCGACCGGGGCTATCCACTTCGGCACCAAGAAGGAGATGCTGGAGCTGGCGGAACAGCGCGTGGCGAAACTGAAAGCGCGTGGTTACGAACATGCTGGCGTCTACAACCCGGAAGGGGTCGGTGGTACGCACGTTATGTACGTGCTGCATCATGCCGATCAGCCGGAGCTGTATCACGGTCTGCCGAAAGATCCGAAGATCGACACCTCGGTAAGCCTGTGGAAAGGCGCGTTGAAACCGCTGGCAGCGGCTGGCTTTATCGCCACTTTTGCCGGGTTGATTTTCCACTACATCGGTATTGGCCCGAATAAGGAAGTGGACGATGACGAGGAGGATCATCATGAGTAAGTCGAAAATGATTGTGCGCACCAAATTTATTGATCGCGCCTGTCACTGGACCGTGGTGATTTGTTTCTTCCTGGTGGCGCTGTCCGGGATTTCGTTCTTCTTCCCGACGCTGCAATGGCTGACGCAAACCTTCGGTACGCCGCAGATGGGACGCATTTTGCACCCGTTCTTCGGCATTGCGATTTTCGTCGCGCTGATGTTTATGTTTGTGCGTTTTGTGCATCACAACATCCCGGATAAGAAAGATATTCCGTGGCTGTTGAACATTGTCGAAGTATTAAAAGGCAATGAGCACAAAGTGGCGGATGTTGGTAAGTACAACGCCGGGCAGAAGATGATGTTCTGGTCGATCATGAGCATGATTTTCGTGCTGCTGGTGACCGGGGTGATTATCTGGCGTCCGTACTTTGCGCAGTACTTCCCGATGCAGGTTGTTCGCTACAGCCTGCTGATTCACGCGGCTGCGGGTATCATCCTGATCCACGCCATCCTGATCCATATGTATATGGCATTCTGGGTGAAAGGATCGATTAAAGGGATGATCGAAGGGAAGGTGAGCCGTCGCTGGGCGAAGAAACACCATCCACGCTGGTATCGTGAAATCGAGAAGGCAGAAGCGAAAAAAGAGAGTGAAGAAGGGATGTAATCTCTTTTGAACTTTAAGCTGAAAATGGCGCTTTAAGAAGCGCCATTTTTTTATTGCGTAACCAGACGGCGCAGTCGCGACACATCCACCGTTTTTTCAGCCTCTGCCAGGCTCCAGGCGTTTTGCAGATTCAGCCACATTTGCGGCGAACTGCCGATCACCACGGAAAGTTTAATTGCCATTTCTGGCGTCAAAGCTGCTTTTCCGGTCAGCAATCGGCTTGCCGTTGAGGGCGCAATTTCCATAGCTCTGGCAAACTCGCGCAGGCTGACATTAAGTTCGTCCAGTGATTCCTGAATAATGTCCCCCGGGCGGGGATGATTGGCCATTTTCATCAGTGATAGTCCTCGTAATCCAGTATGTATGCATCGCCATTGACGAACTCGAACGTTATCCGCCAGTTGCCCGAGACAGATATCGCCCAAATTCCATCGCGATCGCCGCTTAACGGGTGTAATCGGTAACCGGGCATATCGATATCTGCAAGACAGCTTGCTGCATCAATCACAGCGAGTCGGTGGCGTAATCGTTTGACTTGCGTCGGTATAACGCCGGAGGTTTTGCCGAGAAGAAACAAGTCACGCAATCCCTTGTGTCTGAAATTCATTATCATCTCTTCATCCTTGTTCCCTCAAAAGGAACACTATCACTATTGTTCCGTGCAGCGCAACAAATTTCGCTACGTTTTCGCGAATTGTGAGGGGAAAGATGGGGGAGGAAAAGAAGAAGAGTGAAATTGCGGAAAGCGTCTCGCAAAACAGGCTGCGACCCGAACATAGCAGTCGCAGCAAAGGCCTCTTAGCGGCGGAAATCAATCACCATACGGCCACGGATTTTGCCTTCTTCCATCTCAGTAAAGATTGTGTTGATGTCCGCTAACGGACGCAGGGCGACCTTCGGTACCACTTTGCCTTCGGCGGCAAACTGGAAGGCTTCAGTTAAATCCTGGCGCGTGCCGACCAGCGAACCGACCACTTCAATGCCATCCAGCACCAGCCGCGGGATGTCCAGGCTCATAGACTCCGGCGGCAGACCGACAGCCACAACACGCCCGCCTGCACGGACAGCATCCACCGCCGAGTTAAACGCAGCTTTAGCTACCGCTGTCACCACCGCAGCGTGAGCGCCACCGGTTTTTTCCTGCACAATTTTGGCGGCGTCTTCGGTGCGTGAGTTAATCGCTAAATCAGCGCCCATTTCGGTTGCCAGTTTTAACTGCTCATCATTGACATCAATGGCGATCACTTTCGCGTTAAAGACATTCTTCGCGTATTGCAGGGCGAGGTTACCCAGACCGCCAAGACCGTAGATAGCAATCCACTGCCCTGGACGAATTTTTGACAGCTTAACGGCTTTGTAGGTGGTGACCCCCGCACAGGTAATGCTGCTGGCCGCCGCCGAGTCCAGGCCATCCGGCACTTTAACCGCGTAATCGGCGACCACGATGCATTCTTCAGCCATCCCGCCATCAACGCTGTATCCGGCATTTTTTACTGAACGGCAGAGCGTTTCGTTACCACTGTTACAGTATTCGCAATGACCGCATCCTTCATAGAACCACGCCACGCTGGCACGATCGCCTGGTTTTAATGAAGTGACACCTGGGCCAACTTCTGCCACCACACCAATACCTTCGTGTCCCAGAATCACGCCGGTTTTGTCACCAAAATCGCCATTCTTAACATGAAGATCGGTATGACATACACCACAACACTCCATTTTCAGCAGGGCTTCGCCATGTTTCAGTGAGCGCAGTGTTTTATCCGTAACGTCAACATGATGATCCTTCGTAACAACTGCAGCCTTCATAGTTCCTCCTTTTCGGATGATGTTCTGCATAGCAGGTGAGGCAAATGAGATTTATTCGCCACTACCCAGTATGGATGAGATCTGAAAAAGGGAGAGGGAAATTGCCCGGTAGCCTTCACTACCGGGCGCAGGCTTAGATGGAGGTACGGCGGTAGTCGCGGTATTCGGCTTGCCAGAAATTATCATCAATGGCCTGTTGCAGAGCTTCGGCGGAGGTTTTCACCGCCACGCCTTGCTGCTGCGCCATTTTGCCAACCGCAAACGCAATTGCGCGGGATACTTTCTGAATATCTTTCAGTTCCGGCAGTACCAGACCTTCGCCGTTCAGGACCAGCGGCGAATACTGAGCAAGCGTTTCACTTGCCGACATCAGCATTTCATCGGTGATACGTGACGCGCCGGAAGCAATAACACCCAGCCCGATGCCCGGGAAAATAAAGGCGTTATTACACTGGGCGATAGGGTAGATTTTATCTTTCCATACCACTGGATTAAATGGACTGCCAGTGGCGACCAGCGCGTTACCTTCGGTCCAGGCGATAATGTCCTGCGGTGTGGCTTCCACGCGTGACGTCGGGTTAGACAGCGGCATCACGATCGGACGCGGACAGTGTTTGTGCATCTCACGGATGATCTCTTCCGTAAACAGCCCGGTCTGTCCTGAGACGCCAATCAGAATATCTGGTTTTACATTGCGCACCACATCCAGCAGTGACAGCACATCGCTGTCGGTATCCCAGTCGCTGAGGTTTTCGCGTTTCTGCACCAGTTTGGTCTGGAAAGGCAGCAGGTTCGGCATCTTGTCGGTCAGCAGGCCAAAGCGATCGACCATAAAGACTTTCTGCCGCGCCGCTTCCTCGCTTAATCCTTCGCGCTGGGTCTGGGCGATGATCATTTCGGCAATCCCGCACCCCGCAGAGCCTGCGCCGAGGAAGACAATCTTTTTCTCGCTCAGTTGACCACCCGCCGCGCGGCTGGCTGCGATCAGTGTGCCGACCGTTACCGCCGCGGTGCCCTGAATGTCATCGTTAAAAGAACAAATTTCATTGCGATAGCGGTTAAGTAACGGCATCGCATTTTTTTGTGCGAAGTCTTCAAACTGCAACAGTACGTCCGGCCAGCGTTGTTTCACAGCCTGGATAAATTCATCAACGAATTCATAGTATTCGTCGTCAGTGATACGCGGATTACGCCAGCCCATATACAGCGGATCGTTAAGCAGCTGTTGGTTGTTCGTCCCGACATCCAGCACCACCGGAAGGGTATACGCTGGGCTGATGCCGCCACATGCGGTATAGAGTGACAGTTTACCGATCGGAATGCCCATCCCGCCGATGCCCTGGTCACCAAGCCCCAGAATACGTTCGCCGTCAGTCACCACAATCACTTTGATATTATGGTTTGGTACGTTTTGCAGAATATCGTCCATATTGTGGCGGTTCTGGTAAGAGATAAACACACCGCGTGAACGGCGGTAGATCTCAGAAAAACGCTCACAGGCTGCGCCGACGGTTGGGGTGTAAATGACTGGCATCATCTCATCAAGATGATTGTTTACCAGACGGTAGAAGAGGGTTTCGTTAGTGTCCTGGATGTTACGCAGGTAGATGTGTTTGTCGATTTCGGTTTTGAATCCCTGATACTGGATCCATGCTCGTTCCGCTTGTTCTTCGATGGTTTCGACCACTTCCGGCAGTAACCCCAGCAGGTTGAAGTTACGGCGTTCTTCCATGCTGAAGGCGCTGCCTTTATTCAACAACGGAAATTCCAGCAATACAGGGCCAGCGTAAGGGATATAAAGCGAACGCTGTTTTTTTGTTTTTGGTTCCATGTCACTCACTCTTTTTTGAATATCCATCCCTGGCACGCTTTTATCGTCTTTGCTTTACCGCCAGGGCGTCGGCCCCAAGTATAAAGCAGATAAAAACAAAAACACCATTGCGCAGGCAATGGTGTTTAATCGTCATTGAGGACTGATTGTTAAAGATTACTTTTCAGCGGGGCGTTTTCTGCCGGTTGGGTTATTTACCACGCTGGATTTGTCACCTTCGGTAACTATTTTGCGCTGGTTAGAAATTTTATGGTCCAGTCCAAGAATATGACGTGCCTGACGGTTCGATTTCATTTTAACTCCTCAATCCTGTTGCTAGTTTTAAGGACAACATCGCCGTAGCGAAGAAACACGTGCTAAACCCCTAAATTAGGTTGCCGATCAAGCATAGCACCTTAAAGCGTAGGGTGCTGGCCACTGACCACATAATTGATCGTTTGCTGGTAGATATCACTGAGGATGTCGTTATCAGAAGCTTCCACCCATTTGGTCAGCTCCATGAGAATGTCATCTTCAGTGACAACACCGTGCTCTGCCCGAAGGCCTTGCTCAATGGCATTAACCAGAGCGGGTTCTGCTGTTGAATTTTCTGCCTGATAATAAGTAAACATAGTGATTCTCCGTGTCTGTGTATTTATGGTGTCTGCTACGGATCGCAGATTTATAAAGCACATTCAGCATGGCAAATATTTGCCGCTTCGTTGTTAAGATTAGTCCTGGTTGATAATTTTTATATTTTAACCCCATGATATTGATAGGTATTATTATTGTGGTGAGTTGAATGATATTGATGCAATATCTCTTGATATATATATTCCCGGTAATCTATTGTGGGAATTTAATTTAAGTGCAGAAGTAATATTTTCGCCGGATTTTATTCGGAATAACCTGCTTATCCTCGTGCGGTTTCTCACGTAGTCTATAATTTCCTTTTTAAGCCCACAGGAGAGCAACAATGACAATCCATAAGAAAGGTCAGGCACACTGGGAAGGCGATATCAAACGCGGGAAGGGAACTGTATCCACCGAGAGCGGCGTGCTGAACCAACAGCCGTATGGATTTAACACGCGTTTTGAAGGCGAAAAAGGAACCAACCCTGAAGAACTGATTGGCGCAGCGCATGCCGCATGTTTCTCAATGGCGCTTTCATTAATGCTGGGGGAAGCGGGATTCACGCCAACATCGATTGATACCACCGCCGATGTGTCGCTGGATAAAGTGGATGCCGGTTTTGCGATTACTAAAATCGCACTGAAGAGCGAAGTTGCGGTGCCGGGTATTGATGCCTCTACTTTTGACGGCATTATCCAGAAAGCAAAAGCAGGATGCCCGGTTTCTCAGGTACTGAAAGCTGAAATTACGCTTGATTACCAGTTGAAATCATAAAGCGTTGCCGTATGACGCGTCAGGCGCGTGATTGCCTGATGCGTTGTTAGCGTCTCTACAGCGCCCGCCAGCACCGGATCTCACGTCCGTCCTCCCTTATTGTTAATGATTGCCGGACTTCACACCCGTGGGTTGCCAGAGGGCAACGTTCGCGGAAAAAACAGCCTTGTGGCAACGTGCGGTTTCCTGGTAGATCCGTTTTACGTAATGCCCATTCTTCCTCCAGCGGTTTATCAATGGCGGGGAGGGAATCCAGCAATAATCGGGTGTAGGGATGTGCCGGAGCTGTCAGCACCTGTTGCGCGTCTCCTAATTCCATAATCTGTCCGAGATACATCACCGCCACCCGATCGCTCATATGACGTATCACCGAGACATTGTGTGAAATCAGCACATAAGTCAGCTCGCGATTTTCCTGTAGCGTTACCAGTAAATTGAGGATCTGCGCCTGCACGGAGATATCCAGCGCCGAGGTTGGTTCATCAAGCACAATCACGTCAGGCTGCGAAGAGAGTGCTCTGGCAATGGCGATACGTTGCCGCTGCCCGCCGGAGAACGCATGAGGCAAGCGGTCGAGATACTCCGGACGAATACCCACCTGCACAGCCAGCTCCTCTGCCAACGCTCGCCGCTGTTGTTCACTACTACGCTTAGCAATCCAGAGCGGTTCCGTGATGATGCGCCACACCGGTAAGCGCGGATTAAGCGAAGAGAGCGGGTCCTGAAACACCATCTGCATAATGCGTTGTGATCCTGAACGGATGTACTGCCCGTGGCTCGGTTGCAGCATACCCATTAAAAGCTGTGCGAGGGTGCTTTTGCCGCAACCTGACTCACCGACGATCCCTAAGGTTTCACCACGACGGATCTGTAAATCAATACCATTGATGGCATGAACATGTTCCGTAGTTTTACCAAGCCAGTTTTTTCGGGCCGGGAAATTGATATGGACGTCGCGTAACGTTAATAACGTGTCAGACACTAATGACCTCCTGCTGAGGATACCAACAGGCGCAGCGGTGGTTGTTGTCACCACACGCTGTTAGCGCCGGGACGTTTTCACACTGCGCACCTGCCGCATAGCAACGATCGCGAAAAGCGCAGCCGTCAGGCAAATGGGTGAGGTTTGGTACCGTCCCTGGAATGGCGGGTAATGGCTGGCGCGGTATTCCATGTTCCGGTGCGCATTGCAGCAAACCAATGGTATACGGATGCCGGGGATGATGGATAACGTCTGCCGTCACGCCGCTTTCAATCACGCTTCCGGCATACATCACGTAAACGCTATCGCACAGTTGCGACACCACGGCCATATCATGGCTGATGAACAGTACCGCAGTTCCACTGGCGCGGGCTTTATGTTTAAGCAGACGCAGTACCTGCAACTGTACCGTGACGTCCAGCGCCGTAGTCGGTTCGTCGGCAATAATCAATTGCGGCTCGCAGGAGAATGCCAGCGCAATCATTACCCGCTGGCGCATACCACCTGAAAGCTCAAACGGATAGCGCGACATAACTTCCACGGCATCCGGGATTTGCATCTCTTCCAGCAGGGCAATCGCTTTAGCTCTGGCTTCCCGACGACTTATTGGTTGATGATGGCGGATCACGTCCATCATCTGAAGACCTATTCGACGTGTCGGATTGAGGGCGGTCATCGGTTCCTGAAAGATCATCGCCACTCGTGCGCCGCGCCACTGACGAAGCTGCTTTTCCCGAGCGTTAAGAACATCTTCTCCCAGCAGTGAAATATGTCCCCGATGTACGCAATAACTGCCCGTCGGTAGCAGACGCATAATCAACATTGCAGTGACTGATTTACCCGAGCCGGATTCTCCCACCAGACCGACAATTTCACCGCGGTTGATTTTCAATGACACATTGTTGAGCGCGTGAACGTCGCCGTTAAAACCGGGGAAACTCAAATGCAGTTGTTGAATGTCCAGAACGGGTTGGGTCATGACTGCTTTCCTCCTGCTTTCGGGTCAAGCAGATCGCGAATACCATCGCCAAAGAGATTAAACCCGACGGCGGTAAGCAAAATCGCTGCCCCCGGAAATGCGCAATACCACCATTGATCGAGCACATAGTTGCGACCATTCGCCACCATCGCCCCCCATTCAGCACTCGGTTGTTGAGCACCAAGGCCAATAAATCCCAACGTGGCGGCCATTAAAATCGCGCTACCGATATCCAGCGATGCCTGCACAATCAGCGGCGGCAGGGAGTTACGTAAAATATGCCAGTTGATCAGATGCCAACGCGACGCACCAAAGGTTTTCGCCGCCTGAACGAAAGTGTACTGGCGGACAACTAATGTTTGCCCCCGCGCCAGGCGCACATAAAACGGGATTCGCACGATAGCAATCGCCAGCATGGCGTTAAACAAACTCGGCCCGAGAGCGGCTGCCAGTGCCATTGTCAGCACCAGCGAAGGAATCGACAGCATAATGTCCATGATGCGCATGATGATCGCGTCTGCGCGTCCGCCAAGCACACCGGATAGACACCCGAGTAGCGACCCCATCATACCTGCAATGGCGACCACCACTAATCCGGCGAGAATTGATTGCTGACTGCCGACCAGTACGCGGCTAAACAGATCGCGTCCCACTTCATCGGTGCCAAACCAGTGCGCTGCAGAAGGCGGCAAAAGGCGGGCGGTTAAATCAATGGCGTTGGGATCATGCGTCGCCAGCCACGGTGAAAAAATCATCATCAATAGCATTAATACAATGATGACTGCGCCGGTCACGGTGAGCGGGCTGCCTTTCAGCATCCATACCAGTTTTGCACCGTTAAATCGCGTTTGTTTTTGTGGGCGTACGGCGGACGTTTCCTCGCTTAGCATCATTCACCACCTCCACGTCCGATACGCGGATCAATCCACAAATAGAGCAAATCCACCACCAGGTTCACCAGCACATAAGCAAACGAAACCACGACGGCAAAGCCCATCACTGCCGGGAAGTCGAGCGCCTGTATTGATGTTACTACCCATGCACCCATTCCGGGCCAGGCAAAAACGGTTTCGGTGAGCACTGCGCCATACAACAAATCGCCCAGCGCCAGTCCCAATACGGTAATCGAGGGGATCAACGCATTGGGTAGCGCATAACATAAAACGATATACCAGCCGGGCAAGCCGCTGGCCCGGGCGGTACGAATGTAATCTTCACTCAATTGTTCCAGCATAGCTGAGCGGATCTGGCGGGCGACAATCCCCAGGTGAACGAACGCCAGCGTTAATGCCGGTAAGATAAGATGTTGCAACGCATTGAAGAAGACCTCACCGTTGCCTTCAAGCAGCGCATCGAGCAGATAAAAGCCGGTAACGTGCGTTGGTGGATCCAGCCAGTCATCAAGCCTTCCGCCGCCGGGAAGAATTTGCAGATGACCATAAAACAGCACAATGACGCCCAGCCCAAGCCAGAACGCAGGTGTGGAGATTCCGGTAATGGCCATTATTCGCACCAGATGATCCAGCCAGCGATTTCGCCAGACTGCAGAGAGTATGCCCAGCGGGATGCCAATCAGAAGTGCCAGCAGCAGGGCACAAAAAGCCAGTTCCAGCGTCGCCGGGAAAAATATACGCAACTCTTCCAGCACCGGACGCCCGGTACGAATGGATGTTCCCAGGTCACCCTGAAACAGGTCGCTGACGTAGCGGTAAAACTGTACATACAGTGGCTGGTCCAGTCCCAGTTGCTGGCGAATATTTTCCACGATGGCATCGCTGGCGCGGTCGCCAGCCAGCAACCGCGCCGGATCGCCGGGGATAAGATGCGAGATAATAAACGTAATTACGCAGACGCCCGCCACCACGAGCACCAGCCCCCAGCAGCGTTGGCGTAAAATGCTCCAGAAGGTCACGTTATTTACTCATAGTATTGATATTGAAGACCTGTTCCAGCATGGGATTGAACACAAAGCCTTTCACCTCTTTGTTCATCGCCAGTTGATAGTTTTTCTGGAACAGGTACACATAAGCAGCGTCATCAATGACGATTTTCTGTGCCTGCTGGTAGTCCCGGGTACGCTGCGTCTGGTCGGTGGTCGCTAGCGCATTGCGCAGTAACTTATCGACCTCACTGTTTTCATAGAACGAGCGGTTACCCGGCAGACCTTTTTTGTCGGACTCAAACCAGTAATTCATAAACATATACGGGTCGGCAAAATCCGGACTCCAGTTGCCAATCGCGATGTCGTAATCACCTTTACCCACTCTGTCGCGCATGGTGGCGTTCGCCAGCTTTTCCAGCTTCACATTGATGCCCAGCTTGTTGAGACTGGATTGTGTCGCCAGAGCAATAGGCTCCCAGTTCGGATCATTATCAGAATAGAGAAACGTCAGGCTGGTGGGTTTGCTCGTCACTTTATCCCATTCGGCTTTGGCTTTCGTTTCGTCATGGTTGTATTGCATTGCCGTCGCATCGTATCCCCACATGCCTTCCGGAATCGGGCCGCGCATTTGTTTTCCGTTACCACTCAGAATGCCGTTAACCATGCCCTGATAATCGGTAGACCAGGAGATAGCCCGCCGCAAATCCACCTGATTAAGTGGCGCTTTGCTGTTATTCAGATACAGATAGGTGACGCGCAGTGACGGATACTCTGCCACATTGACTTTGTTTTCCTGCTTCAGTGCGTTGAGTTGATCCACCGGCAGCGCATCGGCAATGTCAATGTCGCCACGGGAGAGCTGCAGGCGACGGGAAGCACTTTCACCGATAATTTTTACCGATACCCGTTTGAAATTCGGTTTATTGCCGGGGTAATGCGGATTTGGCACCAGAACTAATTGCTGACCTTTTTGCCAGCTTTTCAGCATAAACGGTCCGGAGCCAGCGGTATTTTGCGCGAGGAAACCACGGGCATCATCCGCCGCATGCTCCTTTAAGACCGCCGGATTGATAATGGATGCACCGTCATTCGCCAGCGTGTAGAGGAACGGTGCGAATGGCTGGCTAAGGGTAAACCTCACTGTATGTTCGTCGGGAGCATCAATCTTTAAATCTTTGGGAAATGCTTCTGCTGGCCCCTGGCCGATTTTTAGTAACCGCTCAAAAGAGAGTTTTACTGCTTCGGCAGTGACAGGTGTGCCATCGGCAAATTTAGCATTGTCCTTCAGGGTGAACGTCCACTCTTTTTGATCGTCAGACGCTTTCCAGCTACTTGCCAGATCGCCTTCAACGTCGGTTGAGCCTTTATCACCGTCCGTTTTGTACTGAACCAGTCGCTGATAAGACGGGTAGGTCACTGTCCAGTCGTTATTATCAATTGTCACCGCTGGGTCGAGGGTTTGTGGGTCGGCAGCTTTACCGATCACCAGCATATCTTTCGGTACGGCGGCGTGCGCAACCGGCATTGTTGTGGCAAGGACGATCGCGAGCAATGTAGGACGAAACAAAATCGATCTCTTCATGACAGTTTCCTGATTAACTGGCGTGCTGTGTGCCAGGGGATATAAAACAGGTGAATTGATCAGCGAGTAGTGGGTAACTCGCGGCCTGGGGTAATTCGAAGTGCCACCATTCGCTCGGGATACCGACAAAGCCACCGCCAGTCATAATCGCATTCAGCAACAGCCGATTGCGCTGAGCGGCTGGCGGGACGGAAGGGTGATAAGCATGGGAACGTTCGTGCATTTCATCGAACTCTGCACCCATATCCAGTATGTTCCCGTGCTCATCACGAAGCGTCAGGTCGATCGCCGTGCCACGGCTGTGATTAGAACCGACCGCCACATCAACAACATATTGCGGGTCTGGGCAGGCTTGCCACAACATCGCCTGTGCTTGTTGTGGGCGATACGCATCGTAAATCACCAGTTGTAAGCCTGACAGCTGGGCGATACTGATACTTTTCGCCAGCGCGGTAATCGCATCCTTGTGTAACAGACAACGCGCTTGCTGATAAATAGCTTTACCTGTGATGTTATCAGCGCAGGCGTATTTCAGTTCGATCTCCAGATCAGGGAAGATCACGGCTAAATCAACCAGTTCGGTGGTATCCGACATAAACGGTTCCTGTATAAGACAAAAATTGCTGCGCTTTCCGCTTATGCAGATCTCATGCCATGCCGGGATAAGCGCCAGAATGCTGGCTTAAAGTTATATTTTTTAACCTTTGATCAACATTTGTGCAGCGTAGTGCAGTTTTGGTGCAAGAGGGGAAGTTAAGGAAGGAATCTCCCGGAATCGTAGCTGAAATCACAGTATTTAAGTGACAGTGTCACGTTAAAGGAAAACCCGCGAGTGCGGGCGAGAGGAATTTGTCAGATTTTCAGCGGTAACACACTGCTCATCCAGCCTGGAATTTCTTCGGCGGGTAGGGGGCGGGAAAAGAAATATCCCTGAATAACGCGACAGTGGATCTTGCGTAGCATCTCAAATTGCTCTTTGGTTTCGACGCCTTCCGCCACGACGGTTAAATTAAGGCTTTGCCCAATGCTGGTAATGGCTTCAAGTAAGGCAAGGATGCGTTTTTCCGTCAGACAACGATCGACAAAACTTTTGTCAATTTTGATTTCCGTTACCGGAAGACTGACTAAGCGGGATAATCCGGAAAAGCCCGTGCCAAAATCATCTACCGATAAGCCCACGCCCATATCGCGCAGGATCTGAATGCGCTTAAAGATTTCGGTATCGTGTTCCATCATCATGCTTTCCGTGATTTCTACCGTCAGCTGGTGGCCGTCAATACCCCAGGCTTGCATTGCATCAGACACCTGATTAGGCAGCTGATTACTGCGAAAGTGCAGCGCCGACAAGTTCACGGATAACGCCGGGATATGAATATTCTGGCTACGCCATTCTGCTAACTGACGACAAGCTTCCGCGATGACCCAGCGTCCAATATTTTCTATTTCACCGATCTCTTCTGCGAGAGGAATAAACCGTGAAGGGGGCACATGACCATGCAGGGGATCGTGCCAGCGAGCAAGGGCTTCGATGCCGTACAGTTCACCCGTTTCTGCGAAGATTTGTGGCTGGTAAACCAGTTTCAGTTGGTTATTGCTAATTGCTTCTTTCAGCGCCGCGCCTAAAACCAAACGCTCTTTTACCATTTCGTTCATCGCCGGGCTGAAGAACTGCCAGCCGTTACCGCCATTTTTGCGAATAAAATCCATTGCATTGTGAGCAGTGGAGAGCAGGTAATCGCGGTTTTTACCCACGTCGTAGCTGATGCCAATGCTCAAGGTGAGCGGGAATGGTTTATCGTCAATCATTATCGGCTTGCTGACCACATTCCGTAGCTCATCGGCGATCTGCGTAATGTTACTGACGTCGTTTTCGAGGCTCACGAGGACAAACTGCGTACCTTCGATACGACAGAGATATTGATCCGGTTTGAGTTTTTCACGAAAGCGATTGACCACTTCCAGCAATGCCTGATCGGCCCACGCATAGCCAAGGCTATCAATCACATCCTGAATATGGTCAACACCGATGAGATACACCACCGGAGAGACGGCTTTGTCGACCAGGTCATCGAGGTAATTGTGCAGGTTATTGCGATTTGGCAGACCGGTCATCGGATCAAATTGGATGAGTTGTTCAATATGCTGACGGCTTTTTTCCTGTTCCAGCGCCAGCGCGGCCATATGCTGGCTAATATCTGCCACGCGTTCGATAAAGGCGCTGGTTTCTGCTCCTGACGAGGTTTTAATTTGCAGGATCCCCGCCGGCGCACCATCACGCTGACGAATGGTCGCTGACCAGCTTTGCGCATTTTGAACTTCTGCACCGTGCGAAGATGACGCCCAGTGTATCGGCATCCCGTTGCGCAGCGCGAACAGCGAAACATGCGATTCGTTGAGTACAGATTCGATGTTACGACAAATGATTTCCCCCATTTCATGAAATGGCGGGCTGCTGCACATGGCGGCGAGAATATTGCCTTCAAGCTGGCGGATTTGCCGTTCTTCGGTGATATCCGAGAAGGTCATTACCAGGTTCTGCAGATGCGCGAGCACGTCATAAACCGGGCTGATAGAGGCTTTAATCCAGATTTTTTCACCGGTGCGCGTCAACAGCAGAAATTCATCCTGATCGCGGGCGGTTTTCCATAGCAACTGTTGTAAACGAATGCGGTTATCGGCAGGGAATTCAGGAATGTTAAGGAGTGAATCGGGCTGCATACCGCTGGCTTCGCTAATGCAGTAACCAAACATTTCGGTAAATGCGCGATTGCACTGCACAATATGGCGTTCCGGATCGAGGACAATCACCGGTCGGTCGAGATGGTCAACGGCAATAATCAATTGTCGGGTCTGTTCTTTTTGCGCCATTTCTACGCTGGCATCCCGTACCAGCGCCAGGTAATAAACTTTCCCCTCGGCGCTCACTTTCGATAGCGCAAAACGGGTCCAGATTTTACTGCCGTCTTTTTTCTCCAGCTGCAGCTCCCGACTCATCCCCTCGACGCGCGCTTTACCGCCTTCACGGTTGTGACGGATATATTCAGGATGCGCAGGACGCAAATCCCGCGGAATCAGCATATCAATGTTATTGCCAATGACTTCTTCACGTTTGTATCCCCAGAGCTTCTCTGCGGCGGGGTTGAAAAACATCACTTCATCATTTTCGTTAATTAACACCGCGCCCATCATATTTTGCTCAAGGGCGGGGAAAAAAATGCCATCGGCGGCATTATCCGCATCGGTTAGCTTCATAATTACCTCTGCATCCTGACGCATCTAAAGACTGGCTTTCCAGAGTTCAACACGGTTTCTACCTCGTCTTTTGGCGATATACAGAGCTTCATCGGCTATTTGAATGAGGCGCTCATAGTCAGGATGACCATTAAACATGGCGGCACCGATGGAAAGTGAGAGGGCAATATCTTCGCCGTTTGCGGCTTTCAGTTTGGTTTTCTCCACCCGACTGCGAATACGTTCTGCGGTACGTAACGTTTCGTTTTCCGAAGCTTCAGTCAAAACAATGATAAATTCATCGCCACCGTAGCGGAAAACATAATCACTACTGCGGACGTTGTCATAAAAGGCCTGAGAGACTTTACGCAGAATTTCATCGCCAGTGTTATGGCCCCACGTATCGTTAATCTCTTTGAATTTATCAACGTCAATAATCAGCACTGACAGCGGTGTACCGGTCCGGTTGGCATGGGCAATTTCGCGTTTGAAGATAGTCGGCAGGAAACGGCGGTTAAGTAATTTCGTCAGGACATCCATACCGACTTCGTGGCGCGATACTTCTTCAAACAATTCACGCAACAAGGTAATAATTTGCGATACGGTATTTCTTATCTGTAATAAAAATTTCACCCGTAAACTTCTGTTATTCAAATTCCTGGTGTTACGCATGGTTTGATTGAAAATACCGTCGAAATCCTGAATCAGACGGGAGATATGGCCCACTTCGGCTATGCCGCTAAAATAATGTCGACCTTTATGGTTAAACCACAGGCCAAAATCAGCCTGGCTTAAAGGCAAACTACTGCCTAAATCAGAATCCAGCAGGACTTTATAGATAATATCTATTTCCCATGAAAGTATTGAGGCTATTTGCCGTTCTTTTTCTTCTTCGGCATTTTCCAGTAACGAGAAGATACGATAGTTTTCATCTTCCTTTGAGGCACTACTGTCACTAAAGGTAAACGCGCGGGTCATCACTTCCATAGCGATATCAATACTGTTAATCGAGAAATGGTAGACCTGAAGTTTTTCTGCGGCGGAATAATCCGAAGAGAAGATTACCGGATAGAGGATTTTTTTCAGCACCCGAAACCCCATCTCGACAATTTCTACCGGAATTCCTATGCGGGCATGCACTTCCGCGACGGTATGCTGGATTTGTATTAGCCTTTCGACATCGTCAACCTGGGCAGAAAGCACGTTAATAATCCAGCGTTCCATCGCACTTTTCAACTGCCGCTCAACTTGTTCATTACTCAAGAATTCTTCGGCATGCGGGTCGATGCGGACAATTCGATAAAACTCAATACTCAGATAATGAGCATGCGCAACGGCAATTTCCGCGGCTTTAGCACGAATGAGCGGATCTGCTTGTTCGACAAGCCCGGTCCACTCATCTTTCATTCTTTTAAAATACATCTCCATAATTCACACCCTTATAAGGCTGGGAAAGCAGACGGAATCAAAACGAAACGCAACGTGCGAGATCGACTAACTGCACCATACTCTCCTGAAATATGAAGATATACTGAAAACAAATAAGCGACTTAGGACAGTTTCAATCTACGCTACTGTTCTTCAGAAGAGTATAGCCCATCGTAATTATTTTTCGGTGACAGCGAATATCGTATGTTTTTTCATGTTCATACATTTTTATTAGGGGATTTATGACTGTTTAACTAAGTGTGGTTAATTGCGTAGTTAATTTGACTTAAGTAAGCATGATTACTAGTGGGATATTTCAAGAGAGTAACAAGCCGGGGGGAAAGCACCGGCTTGTTACAAAGTAAGAATGGGAGTTTAACTGCCCCAACGACTTTGCAGATAGCTGACCGCTTGTTGAGTCTGTGGCTTATTCAGATAGTCCTCACGGAACAAGATTGTGCCGCTAATTTCTGGCACGGCATCGTTAAGATCGAGCTGCTTTTTCAGTTCCGGTACGCCGCCGTTAATCATCCAGTCTGGCTCTATCTTTGAAGGTTCTCCTACTTTATAGAAGGCGATACCGATATACAGGCGGGTCCTGGTCGGTTTAACGACATCCGCCCACCATTTTGCCAACACGTCATAACGCGCGGCACTCCGTGAGAATGGCCAGTAAATTTGGGGAGCAATGTAATCCAGCAACCCTTGTTCCACCCATCGACGGGTATCAGCGTAGGATTCGTCATAGGCTGCCGCGCCTCGGGTATCGGAACCGAGCGGATCGTGTGATCGGTTACGCCACACGCCTGCCGGGCTAACGCCAAATTCGACTTCCGGCTTAATGCTTTTAATGGTGTGCGATACCTTCGCAATTAACTGCTGAGTATTGTTGCGCCGCCAGTCTGCTTTTGACGCAAATGCGCCGCCGTATTTGCGGTACGTTTCGTTATCATTTAGCCGTGAAGCTGGTGACTCAGTATAGAAATAGTCGTCAAACTGCACGCCATCTACCGGATAGCGGGAAACCACTTCCGCAACTATTGATGTGATCCAGTCCTGAACTTCAGGGATGCCCGGGTCGAGGACAAAGCGATCGCCGGACGTTCTGATCCAGTCGCGGTGTTGCACATAGACGCTCGCCGGTTGTTGAGACAGAGTGCTATTCAGTTCCCTGATAGTACCGGGCTTCGTATTAACCGATACGCGATAGGGGTTAAACCAGGCGTGAACTTTCATCCCTCGCTTGTGGGCTTCGTCGAGCATGAATTGCAGCGGATCGTAACCCGGATTTTCACCAATCTTACCGGTCATAAGATCGGACCACGGCAAAATTTTCGATGGCCACAGGGCGGTACCGTCTGGCTTGACCTGGAAAAAGACCGTGTTTATGCCGAGACGTTGCAGATGCTCCAGTTTGTCAATCATCGCTTGTTGTTGTACACGGGCCCGGCTGGTGGGGTTACTAATGTTAACCGAGGAAACCGGTGGCCAGTCGAGGCGAGACACCGTGGCCAGCCAGATGCCACGCATCGGTTGTGACGATTGTTGCGTCGTGGCTGGTGGCTTTGAACCCGCTGGTGGTGTCACCATTGACTCTGGGGGCGTGCTTTTACAACTACACAGTAAAAGTGCCAGTGCAACCAGTATCGCTGGTCTTCTAATCGCTAATTTCTCGTTTCGGGAGCAGATATCCATATGTGCTGGTTTCCGGTAAACAGATGTGCGCTCATTCTCGTACTTATCCCAGTTAAGTCAATACGACAGCAAGCACGAAAAAGGGAGCGATGAATTATCGCTCCCTTATCTTATAACCATTCAGACATGGTTAGTGTTTCTTGTCATTCATCACAATATAGTGTGGTGAACGTGCACGCGGGTGCAGGAAGAAGTGACCTTTTGGTGCGTTCTGACTGTTGATTGGCTCCAGAGTGACGCCGGTATTCCCTTTGCCTTTACGATCATGAACAGCATAGAGAATAAAGGGCAGGGCAAGTACCACCAGGAAACTCACGACCAGTAATTCAACATACATATCAGTAGAGTCACCCTGGATGTTATCCGGCGGCAGGAAGGAAACAATAAACGCCATAATTGAAGTCAGCAGACCGACAATAGCCACGACCAGTTTCACCCCTTTACCACCAGGGATATTAAATGTGCGTTTTAAGTCAGGATGTTTGAGAACCAACACAATGTAGCCAATAAACAGCATGAAATAAGCACACAGATAAATCACCACCGTCAGCGCCAGTGCGATCAGGAAGGACATGTTGTTACCGCCACCGGTATTGGTGAGGATGATCAACGCGATAGAAGTAATCACCAACTGCGAAATGACCAGCGTTACCGGTACGCCATTTTTGTTCATTTTAGCGAATGCCGCTGGCAGCAGGTTTTTCTGCGCTGTGACATACATCCCGCGAGAAGGACCAACAATCCAGGAAGCGATTTCCGCCAGAACACCCAGCAACAGCAGTGCGGAGATCACGCGAACCGTCCACTCAATTTCCGGTGCCACATGTGACATCAGAACGGTAAAGGTTTGCATTACCCCTGCGGAGAGGTTGATTTCATTACCCGGAATGACCATCGCAATAGACAAACCGCCAACAGAGCTTAAGCAGATTGCCGCCACCATCAGCAGTAACATAGCCAGTGGATAGTCGCGCCCGGGGTTGCTCATTTCATTGACGTGGGTTGCGGAAGCTTCAACGCCCATATAACTCAAAATGAAGGCAACAAATACAACCAGGGTGCCCACTTTAGAGAAGTCAGGGAAGAAGGTCTTCGCATCCATTTCGATTGCAACGGGGGCACCGGAGTGCAGATAAATAGCCGCTAATGCGATCAAAATAAATGCAGGTAACAGGATACCGGCGAAGAAGCCAACTTTAGCAATTCGCGCCGTGTATTTCGTGCCACCAAACTGCGTTAATGCCAGCGCCCAAAGAATGATGAGTGCTGCAATAGTTTTGGTAATGGGGTCTTCATTCAGAGCTGGCCATTTCAGGATGTAGGAGAGTGCCCCTAACACGAAATAGAGCATCGGAATAAAACCAATGGCGATTTGCAGATAGCCAAATGAGATCGCTGCAAATCCCCATCTCGGCCCCAGAGTATTTGATACCCAGGCGAAGACGCCACCTTCTTCCCAGCCGTCGACGGTAGCCATTTCCGCAGCACAAAGTCCCACGGGAATAAACCATAAAATCCCGCCTAATAGCAGGAAGAAGACTAATGAAAAGCCCGATGTTGCGAAGGTAGGGTATTCATAAACAGCCATTACCATCGATGCCGTTATGGCAAAAAATCCGAGTAATGTGAGCTGCTTAGCTTTACCTGTCTGTACTGATGTAGCCATATTATCCCCCTAAAACGGTATTCCTGTCGGAACCGCACCTGTTTTGTTCTGAAGCGTATTCAGAACAATATTTTCCGTTGCTAATGCCAGTGAACAGACTTTGGAAATTGTCCCGAAACGGCTTCGTTTCGGGACAGCGTTACCGTTAAACGTTATCAGGTGTGTTTAAAGCTGTTCTGCTGGGCAATACCCTGCAGTTTCGGGTGGTCGCTGAGATATTTCAGGGAGGCTTTGTAGTCTTCCAGCAACAGTTCAGCAAAGTCCATTTCGAAGCCGCGACGACACATAATGCGCATCACCACGATGTCGGTGGCTTCACCGCCGAGAGTGAAGGCCGGAACCTGCCAGCCGCGCAGACGCAGACGTTCAGAGAGGTCGTACAGGGTGTATCCCGGATCTTCACCATCTTTCAGTTTGAAGCAAACCGCCGGGATGCCTTCGTCCGGGCGACCGGTACAGATGAACTCATACGGCCCCAGTTTGGCGATTTCATCCGCCAGATAAGCGGCAACCTGGTAGGAAGCGTTCTGTACTTTGGTATAGCCTTCACGACCGAGGCGCAGGAATTCATAGTACTGTGCAATCACCTGACCCGCCGGGCGGGAGAAGTTGATGGCGAAAGTCCCAATCTGACCACCGAGATAGTCAACGTTGAACACCAGTTCCTGCGGCAGCGCTTCTTCATCACGCCAGATAACCCAGCCGCAGCCTAGCGGAGCCAGACCGAATTTATGGCCTGAAGCACTGATCGATTTCACACGCGGCAGGCGGAAGTCCCAGACGATATCCGGGGCGACGAACGGTGCCAGGAAGCCACCGCTGGCAGCGTCGATGTGCATGTCGATGTCGATACCGGTGTCGGCCTGGAATTTATCCAGCGCATCGTGCAGCGGCTGCGGGAACTCATAGTTACCGGTGTAGGTCACGCCAAAAGTCGGCACCACGCCGATGGTGTTTTCGTCGCAGGCTTCAATCATGCGTTTCGGGTCCATAAACAACTGACCGGGGCGCATAGGGATCTCACGCAACTCCACATCCCAGTAGCGGGCGAATTTATGCCAGCAGATTTGTACCGGACCGCACACCAGGTTTGGTTTATCCGTTGGTTTGCCTGCAGCTTCCATACGCTTGCGCCAACGCCATTTCATCGCCATCCCGCCAAGCATACAGGCCTCGGAAGAACCAATGGTGTTGGTGCCAACGGCCTGACCATTTTTCGGTGCAGGCGCATGCCACAGATCGGCAACCATGTTTACGCAACGCAGGTCGATGGCCGCAGATTGCGGATATTCTTCTTTGTCGATCCAGTTTTTGTTAATGGATAAATCCATCAACTTGTGGACATTTTCGTCGTCCCAGGTCTGGCAGAAAGTGGCCAGGTTCTGACGAGCGTTGCCATCAAGATATAATTCGTCATTGATAATCTGAAATGCGACATCGTCGCGCATTTCGTGCAGCGGAAAACGTTTTGATTCTGCGATAGTGGAAATAGACTTTGCACCAAAACGTGAATCGAGTAGTTCCGACCTTAAATCCGTTACTTGCTTCTTATCCATTTTAAACTCCTTAAAATGATTGGATCGCATTAAAAAAGTAGGATTTATCGATAAAGTAAGCAAGTGCAAAGGACTCGTGTTTAAATAACAAAATCCTAATGTTATTTATCGCGAGATATTATGCGAATTATATTTTATCATTGAAAATCAATATATTATTGAATTCTTGGGTGGTGGCAAGGTGTTTTATGCTGTTATTTTTATGCACTTTCTACGCCTCCTGAATTATCACATAAAAATCAGACCTTAAAATATCACTATTAGCACTCGGCTATTATTTTGAACGCATTTATAAAATTATTACATAAAAATGGCGAATATTGCTAAAATCCCCGCCAACGAGGTGTTGACGGGGCTGTTATTATTTTGGCAATAATACTCCGGTATAGGTATTCACCGGATGAGAAAGATATTGTTTAACGGCAGTGTTAACATTCTCTACCGTCATTTGTTTCAATAATTGCTCCTGCTCAGTCCATGCTGCAGGATCGTCATATTGAATAAGACTATTTACAATGGTGTTCGCTAATTGTTGAACGCTACGCTGTTGGATATCGAGGCTGCGCTGAACGTTTTGCTGGTATTCATTCAGTTCTTGCTCACTGATCCCTTTAGCCAGACGCTTAACCATCACTTCATTCGCTAACGTTAACAGTTCATCATGTCGTTCTGGTTGACAAGTAAAAGCCAGCAAATGACTGATATCTTTGGCCTGAGGATCAACCGAGAGACGAGAAGAAACGCTGTATGCTCCAGATGCCTGTTCACGAATATTAACGCGTAGATCTTTTGCCAGTGCGACGTTAAAAGCATCGAGCGCCATACGCGTCGCCAGATTTACAGGTGTTCGGGAATCATAACGCTTCCACTGTGAAATCTGTGCCACAGGTTCATTTTGTTCTTTTACAGTAACCGATGCGTTGTCCGTCGCGCGAGTTAATGGTTTACCTGCGGCTAATGACGAATCAGAGTGTTTGATTGATCCTAAGTAACGCGTAATTAACGCCACGAGTTTGTCTTCTGCGACATTACCGACAATGACAAACGTGATATCCGCAGGAGATGAAAACAACTGGCGATCGGCAGCCAGCGCATCTGCGGCAGTAAACTGTGCAATCTGATTTTCTTGCAGTAATTTCGTGCGGTCATCAGCATAGCGCGTCTCATACATCTGCTGGGCGAATTTCTCCGCTGGACGCTGGTCGAGCGTTTTCAACGTCTGAATTTGAGCATTTTGCAGCGATGCCCAAATATTGTCGTTAATCGTGCTGTGGGTGATTCGCTGGTTAATCAACTGGAAACCAGGTTCAGGGTTATTAGTCCGCGCGCTAACGGAGAGCAACGTATTCATGCCACTGACTTTACTGCTCATGGTTACCGAGTTTTCCGCACTCCAGCGTTTCAGGCTGGAAGAGGAGAGTTCACCAACGCCGCTTCCGCTTACTGCTTTATTTGCCAGCGCGATAAGTGATTTTTGCTGCGCAGGGAAACTTAAATCGCCTTTATTAGATACGGCAGTAATTTGTAGCTTTTGCTCTTCACCCGCGGATTTTGCCAGAATAACCCTGGCACCATTGGAAAGTGTTAATGATGTCAGATTCTCAGCCAGCGTTTCTTTGCTGCTAATTTCCGCCTGTGGGTCAGCGTCTACTGTTAACGATAAATTTCTGCCTGGGAAGATGTAAGCCGCCAGCTTTTTGTTGGCGTACTCTTTTTCCAGCGCCAGGATAGCCGCAGGAGACAATGCTTTTTTGGCGGCAACCTCATTGTTTACCATTTGCTCCCAAAATGCGTCCTGGTTCTTTCTTAACTGCTGCCATTTTTCCGCCAGACTTTGCACGGTAATTTGCTGCCACAGACGTTTCGAAAGTTGATATGTCTCTTCCGGCGACAAGAACGGCGTATTATTTAATGAGCTGGATGCCAGGCGACTGGTCAGCATACGTAAATCACGTTCAGCTTGCTGATCAACCGCATTTTTCAGCCAGGTGAGGCGGGTAGATTTGACATCATCGAGTTCTTCAGCGGAAAAACCATGCTGATCAATAGTTGCCAACTCTGCCATTAATGCATTCGCAGCATCCTGCATATTATCGTCTCGTGCATTTACACGGAAAAACAGCGACTGATAATCGGGTGCAATTCTAACGCTGCGCGCAGTGCCGCCAGAAATAGTCTTCAACTCGCCCGACTGTATACGTTCCTGCAGACGTTGATTGAACAGCTGAACTAACATGCTCCATTCAGCTTGTTCGATAAAGCTTTGCTCATCGCTCACTTGCACCATTGGCAGGCGATAATAGAGTGCGATGCCGTTCACCCGGTTTTCTTTATCATTGATGATATTAAAGCGCAGGTGGTTTTCGGCTTTTGTCGGCCAGACGCGATTTTCAGCTGCTTTGTTAGCCGGAAGCTTACTTAAATTATCCTTTATCAGCGCCAGCGCTTCTTTACTGTCGATATCGCCGACCACAATAAAGGTCATATTATTTGGTTGATACCAGCGTTGATAAAATTGGCGCAATTGTGCCGGTGTGACCGTGGCGACGGTATCCATCAGGCCGATAGGTTCACGGTCTAAATTACGGGTATTTGCCAGCAGGAAAGGGCGGCGCGCCTGAGAGGTGCGCCATTTTGCATCCTGATGGGCACGCCATTCCTCAGTAATTACGCCACGTTCAGCGTCTACTTCGAGTTTTTCAAAGGTTGCGGCATTACTCCATTCACTGAAGATTGCCATCACTTGTTGCAGATTTTGTTTCTGCGTAGTCGGCAAACTCACCTGATACACTGTTTCGTCATAGCTGGTATAGGCATTAACATCGCGACCAAAACGCAGGCCCATTGACTCAAATGTTTCGATGACTTTATTACCCGGCCATGTTTTTGTGCCGTTAAACATCATATGTTCTACAAAATGAGCCACGCCGCGCTCATTGTCCTCTTCCTGCAATGAACCGGTATGAATTTGCAGCCATAAATTTACCTGATCCTTTGGTTGAGCATGCGGATAAATCATATATCGCAAGCCATTGTCCAGTTGCCCGGTAATTAACTTTTCATCCTGCGGTAAGGCGGCGGCAATCAGCCGCCCGGGGAGCAACAGAGTTGCCACTAACGTCAGTAAGAAACAGAGGTTTCTCATAATTATCTCCATGCGAAAACCGGGCGAATTTACCCGGTTAAGTAAAATCCGAACTATTAAAATTTCATGCTGACATCAAGCCAGAAAGTACGGCCACTGGCGTAGGTCGCCACACCGGTATTCGTTGTATCAACAGCGGTTTTGCTATCCAGTACATTGAGAATATCGGCACTGAACGTCAGGTTTTGTTGTTTCAGAAATTGTGGCGTCCAGGACAAGCGGGTGTCCCAGGTCAGGCTGCTATCCAGTTTTTCGTCAACATACTGCTTGTAATCTGAATATTCGCTGATGTATTGCGCATTCGTCTTACCCAGGATAATGCGAGCTTTACGCGCTTCTTGCCAGGTCAGCGTATTCGCCCACACCAACCCGCTCGGTTGATGCGTGAATCCATGTTTAAGGAGATCTTTAATGGATTATTAAAATCCGCCACTGGAACGCTATCGTAAGAGACCAGATTACCGTTATAAACCACCTGGTTATCACCGGTATTGCTCTCCTCATAACCATTGTTTAACGACAAGTTGCCCTTGCTCTTGATATAGCTAAAGACAATTTGCGGGTTAATATCTACCTGGCTGATATGCAGGGGTTCGGCCAGTTCAAAACTGAGGTTGAACGAATGCGTTTTGGTTTTACCGTCGTTGTTATATTCAGTAATGGTGGTTTTAGTCGCGCTGTCGGTACGACTGCTTTTGCTGATTTGATCATGCGCTTCACGGTAAACATAGTTTGCGCGCGCAATAACGTTCTTACTGATTTTTTGCTGCAATCCCATTGCCAGTTCATCGTTATAAGGCGTTTTCAAATCCTGATAACGCGTCAGGGTTTTATTGCCTGATACCGATTCCGTCCAGCTATTGCGAATATCACGTAATCCCATATCAAGAATATTCCCGCCATAGTAACGGTTATAACCTGCGGTAATCATTGAGGTTTGATCAGCAAAAATATCCCATTCCGTCATAAAACGCGGGGAGATATTGTGGTTTGACAGATAGTTGTCATAGTCATACCGCACGCCGGGCATTAATGACACATTACGCCAGCTAATGCGATCCGCCATATACAGCGTGTAGTTGTCAATTCCCAGGCTGCCTTTACCTTTATGGTAAATGGTATGGTTAGTTTTCTTTCCGGCAGCATTAATCACATAGGATTCAGACTGGTTATGGCGTTCAGTCCATGCATCGGAATAGATGTATTCCGCGCCGAAGTAGGGTTGATGCGAAACATTACCCACGGTGAATTTTTGCCAGTCCAGGCGTGTTTTGAAGGTGTAATTATCTACAGCCTGGGAAATGTGTCCTAATCCGCCACGGGTGCAACGCCCTGAAATATCACCATATGTACATGAAAGTTCGGTGTACCAGATGTCATGATCGTGACGGGTATAATCACTAATATGATCCCAACCAACGGTGGTACGCAGTTTGGCCCATGCGAGCTGGGTATCCATATCCCATGCCAGACCATAGGATTTATTACCCATTTCGCGATCAGACTCCGGGAAGGTGCTGGTATTATAATCACGGCTGGAGCCGGTATATTTTAAGGTTAAATCGTGGGTAAAGCGGTCGCTGGCAAACCAAGTAAATTTGCTCAATGCAGTATCGATAACGTTTTTATACTGTGCCCGGCCGGCGACAATGCCGTCATTCGAAACATAATCCGCGCGGGTGATATCAGACTGGCGGCGCGATAAACCGGCGGTAACGCCAAAGTTATCAGCGAGTTCCTGATTAAACGACAAGGTATAAAAGTTCTTTTTAAAATCTGGAGAGTAATAAGTACTTCCTGAAGAACCTTGATTAAATGCGCTCTTGTTATTCTCATCGATATGCGATGTTAACCAGTCCGAACGCGTAGTGCGATAACCCAGTTTCACGCTGCTATCATCAGCGTTGAAGCGTTTGATCTTTGCATCAATTACCCCGCCATTGAAGCGACCAAATTCAACCGGCACAAAACTGTCATAAAGCGTCACATTGTCCAGTAAGCTGACATCAAGATAATAGCCCTGTGACATCCCGCTAATATTGGTTGCACTACTGGCATCGGACTCATTCGCTGGGTTCAGGTTATTAGTTGCACTAATGCCATCAATCAAATAGGCATTCTGGTAGGGCGACGCACCGTGAATAGAGATTTTTTCCGGGCGAATATCTCCCTGGTTCAACGAGGTACTTTGCGTTGAATCCATGCGTACCGCAGGGTTGGTTCTCAGCAGATCGCTGATATTGCCATTCCCGGTCGGTAAACGCTCGATGCTTTCACTGGTGTAATGCGTGTTGCCGTTTACGGGTACAGGGACAGGAGCATAGACCGTCATCTCTTCAAAAACATGCATGTACATATTTTTGTCATCGACGGCCTGCGCTACATCAGCGCCACATAAAATGACGCCAGGAATAAGAACTCGCTTCATTTATTTATATCTCCGTACAGCAGGGCTTTTATTGTTTTTATAAAACCGCGCTAATGTCACAAATATCATCGGCCAGGTTCCAGACACCGGGTTGATGTGTAACCATAATGACGCCGCTTGTGGGGAGTTTTTCTCGCACTAAACGCAGTAAGCGGATTGCCTCTTGTTCCTCAAGATGAGAGGTAGTTTCGTCAAGAAATATCCATTTCGGACGTCGTAAAATTAATCGAGCCAGGGCGATACGTTGTTTTTCGCCGCTGGAAAGAATATCTCCCCAGCGATCGTGGTCATGAATACGCGTAGCCAATTTCCCCAGCCCAACCTGATGCAGTACTTCACTCAACGATTTATCGTCTACGGGCAGGGGAAGTGCTTTACAAATAATCTCTTTCAGTAAGCCGGTTTTGATTAACGGTGTTTGTGACACATACCAACTGTCAGCAGGAGAAGAAATATCACCTTTGAACCACGGCCAGCAGTGGGATAATGTTTTAAGCAGTGTAGTTTTTCCCGCACCAGAGTAACCTTTCAGTAATAGCCATTTGCCTGGCGAAACATGAAAGTTCAGGTTCTCTAATATGATCTTATTATCAGGAGTACGAATACTCGCGTCAGCCACTTGTACCGCATGTTGGCAATTTTTAGGCTTATTCGTAGGGCGCTGTTCGGTGAGTTGATGGAACTCATACAAGCGATCGATAACCGCAGCCAGTTCAGCAAGTTCATCATATTTATAAATAAACCAGCTTAAATTGTTCGATACCAGCATAAATGCCTGGCGCGATTTCATCAGTCCGCCCAGATTGATCTGTCCGCTAATAAACTGCGGCAATAACAGAAAGTAGGGAAGAACGCTAAGCGAGCGCGAATAAATATTCTGCCAGTAATCAAGCCACCGCTGACGATTCATTAAACGATGCCAGTTCTCTTTAATGGTATGAAAATTTTCGCTCAACTCCTGGCGTTGTAGAGACTCAGCATTGCTTAGCGCAATCAGTTCTGCCTGCTTATTATGCTGCACAAGATTAGTTCGAAATGTCGCTTCGCTACGTTGTTTTTCCACATTAAGCGGACGAATACGTTTACCAACCTTATGGGTAAATAAAGTTCCACCGATCACAATGAGCACGACGGTATAGACCATATACCCCTGGATATTCCATTCAGTTCCACCAACAGTGAATGAGAGCGTACCCGCGCTTTGCCAAAGAATAACGGTAAAGGTGATCAGCATGCTAAGTGACTGGATGAAGCCAAATGAAAGACTGAGCGTTTTGCTGATCAGTAAGAGAATGTCTTCAGCGATACGTTGGTCAGGGTTATCTGTATTTTTATGCTCGCCGTAGATCTGCGTGAAGTAGTAGTTTTTATCTGCAAACCAGCGATTAAGGTAGTAATCTGTTAACCATTCGCGCCAGCGAATAGTCAGTAGTTTAATTAACCATGTTTTGTTTACGGATATTAATACAAAGATCCCCAGCAGGGCAGGGAACCAAAGGACAAGCTGCCAAAGCTTATCAGTTTCTTTCTGGCTTAGCGCATTGAAAAAATCATTATTCCAGTCGTTTAACCAGACCTGAATTTTAACCACGCCAAGGATCATGGCGAGGATAATAATGATTAACAACACTGAAGTTTTATTATTCTTACGCAGCCAAAAGGGCTTCAGCAGACAGAGATACTTTGCTATCAACATACAAAACGTAATGGGAATGGTTATCATTAGCGAAAAATTGATTGTGCCATCCAATGATTATCTATGGCAATGATATACTGATGAAATTTATTTAAGTATCATTTAACAATATGAAATATAAAGAAATATTTCATTTTCAGTGGTTATGGTTATGCTATTGATAATCAAGGGTATTGCTAATGCCCTGACGCATACCTCGTAAGCCAGGATTTTCGCAAAGGAAGATGATGAAGACGAAACACCCGACAGGAATTTATGTCGGGTGCCTTGTTAAGGTCATAAGAAGGAGGCTAAGAATGGAGCTAAGGGGGAGCGTTATTAATTATTCTCCATTTGTTTTGCAACATCCATAATGTGGTAAAGCGGTACTCTGTTCTTAGCTAACTCCACCATGGCGTTCATATAAGGTACCATGGTTGAAAAAAGGATTTTATAACCTTCGCAAAAATAGGAAACAGTCTCATTGTTTACTTTAGTAATACGATGCTTAGGGCAACCACCATTGCAGATAGGTTTATATGCACATTGCTGACATTTCGCTGAAATCCGTTTTTTTTGCGCTGTCAGTTGAACACTGTTCATCGTTTTGAGTTCAGATTTATTAATGTTTCCAATTTTGTACTGTGGATAGACAAAATGATCGCATTCGTAAATATCTCCATTACTTTCAACAACCAGATTATCCTTGCAGGATTCCTGGAAAATACAACTGGTATGCCCATTCCCCAAAAAACGGCTGACAAAGCTTTCAAACTGACGGATGAAAATTTCACCCACATCGTTTTTAACCCATTGCATAAAAATGGTCGACATAAACTTGCCATAAGCCGTAGGAGGCACAGAAAAATCAATGATACGGAATGTGTTCTCACTATGACCACTGAAATCAATATTCGGCGTCCCGGTTTCGAGCAATTCGATAAATTGCATATGTTTACTGCCGATAGATTTTAAAAAATGATAAACCTCAAGAGGGTAATGGACATTAACGTTATTAATGACGGTTAACGTATTAAACTCTACTTGATATGATTTCAGACGCTCGATGGCTGCTATCACTTTTGCAAAAGTACCGTTACCTGAATTACTGCGTCTGTAACGGTCATGTAGCTCCTGGGGTCCATCGATCGAGATACCAACCAGAAACTCATGTTCTTTGAGAAAGGCACACCATTCATTATTCAATAAAATGCCATTCGTTTGTAATGCATTAAAAATACGTTTTTGACCTGCATAGCGTTGTTGATAGTGAATAACTTTACGGAAAAAATCCAGGCCAGCCAGAGTGGGTTCACCGCCTTGCCAGGTAAAATAGACCTGATTGCCAGACGCTGCGATATATTGTTTGATGAACTCTTTCAGAGTGCTGTCATCCATCCATTTTTCATGAGTAAACTGCGACTCTTTTTCAAGGTAAAAACAGTAATCACATTTGAGATTACATTGAAAACTGGAGGGCTTGGCTGTAACGTGCATCGCTATCTCGCTCAATAAGGCGGCGGAAAAATCCGCCGCATGAAGGTTTAGTTATTTCGCTTCGCTTAGTGCTTTCTTGATATTGTTAAACTTCTCCTGATTTACCTCGCTAAGCGGTGGCTGGCTGTTGTCGATAAACTCTCTTACCACGCCTTGCATCTCTTTAACGACCTGCGGATTGGCGGCGGCAATGTTATCTTTTTGCTGTAGATCCGTCAGTTTGTATAGACCTAACTGATTGTTTTCTACTGTATAGACAAGCGAATAATCGTTATTTCTCACCGTATAAGAGAATTGGCTTAAGTCCTCGGTGTTGGGGTTATGCGGGTAATCGTCTGACTGATGGCGGACAAATTTGTGGTAATTATCCCAGAAGGGAATATTTTCTTCATCAAACCAGTGAGAATAAGAGGTTATCCAGGTCAGATTTTTATGTGGCTCGCCTTGTTTCTTATCTTGCAACCACGGCAGCAAGGAAACGCCATCCAGCTTAAGGTCTTTTGGAATGCTGATATCGGCTGCATCAAGAGCTGTCGGGTAGAAATCCATTGCGGAAATCAGCTTGTCATAATTACCGGGTTGAAGTTTTCCTTTCCACCACATAAACATTGGGGTGTGAGTACCGCCAGGATAGGTCTGACTCTTATAGCCTTTTTGCGCCCCGTTCAGCGGCAGAGGACCATCGATAACCGCACCATTATCGGAGGTAAAGAGAATAATAGTATTGTCATACTGTCCGTTTTTCTTCAGTTGTTCGAGAATGCGTTTTACACCCTGATCAACAGAATAAACGGAAGCGTAGTAGTTATCTGCTGTTTGACTACCGGTATTAAATTGCTTCTGATATTGCTCCGGTGCAGGATTATCATTTGGCAGGTGCGGAGCATTATAAGCCAGGTAAAGCATAAAAGGCTGGTCAAGTGTTTTGGCACGATCAACAACGCCAATTGCCTCATCGGTTAACTGATCGCTGATATAACCTTTTGCGGGGACGCGTTCACGGTTTTTGAACAGTGAAGGGGAGTTGTAATATGCCGTTCCTGCAGCGTGGAATCCCATAAAGTAATCAAAGCCACGGTTTTGAGGTTGCCATTCTTCCGCAGAAAATGTGGTGAAGTTGTCATGATAGTCACGCGTTTGTTTATCTTCCGGTACCGGCACATTACTGATTTTTGACAAGTGCCATTTACCTACTGCTGCAGTGTAATAACCATGATTCTGGAATAATTCAGGCAAGAAAGTTTCTGTTAGCGGAATACCATCCTGAGCATCGGTATTGGAATAGACACCAAAGCGGGCGGGCGCTCGACCGGTCATTATTGCGGCGCGGGAGGGGCCGGAAACACCGTGCGCCACATAGCCGTTAGTAAAACGTACGCCTTCATCCATTAATGAAAGGAGCGTCGGCGTTGATTTTTGCGCAGCTTCAATGGCTTTATCTATCCCTATTTTGTAGGTATCGACAACTTCACGATTTTCCATTGTTTTTGGGTCAAAAGATCCCTTATCAAAAGGAAGTTGTCCATAACCAAGATCATCCATGGTCAGTACGATAATATTTGGCTTTCCTTTGGTACTGTATTCAGTCGGCGTAAAGTCTGAGAAAGCAACGTTTGTTTTGGTTGCTTTCAGCTTTACATCATCTGCCGCATGAGCAGCAAATGCAGCCATACCAGATGCCAGTATCAAAGATATCGAGGTACTTACGACACTTTTCTTTAATGCAGACTTCATAAATGTTCCTCTTCTTATTGTACTTAATTCCAAAGTAATTTTACGAAGAGAAATAAGTGGATGTAAGTGAAGTGAGTCACATAAAGAGATAGCAGATTTAGCTAAAAAAAGGGAAATAACAGTCCATAAAGCGTTGACATTACTTTCTGTTCTACTAAGTAATTTCTCGCCGATAAACAACTAATCTATTGATATTTAATAAATTATTGCATTTTAATGACAAAATGCCGAATTGAGATCATAAATAATCATGCAACAGGTTATGCAAATGCATAAATATGTGATGAATGTCACTTATTTATTTCAAGAAATATATCGCCTAAAAACAACGCGGGGCAGGAAATGGCTGCCCCATTTAATTCTTACGTAGCGTGTGTGGTTGACTACTCGTTAGCAAATAATCAAATAGCTAAAGCACTCATCGTGTTGTCCGTGTTCATACCGGTGTGCCTTTGACAACGGTACTCCTTCGAAACTCTCTTCGGACTGTTGCCGAAATGTTTGCGGAACGCATAAATAAAATAAGATGTACTCGCATAACCACATTGTTCGGCAATTTTATTGACTGAACCTTCTACGCGTATCAAATTTTTTGCGTGCTGCATTCTGGCATCTAAAAGAATCTGTGAGAATGTCGTTTGCTCTTGCTTAAGTTTTTTCTTCAACAGGCTTTCACTGATGTACAGGCAGTCACAAATATCTTTCAGCTTCCATGGGTGCGCCAGCTTCATGTTGACAATATTTCTCACTTTCCCGGAAACGGATAGCACACCGTTAGTTAATAGTGTAATGAAACCTTTGCATGTGGCAAAAATAGACAGGCAAGAAAAAAGCAAAAGTTCTGAAAAGTTATGATGATTGCGTTCTTCCGAGTTGAGATAAGCAATCATTTCATTAAGCAATCCCGTCGGTACATTTGAAGCACGTAAAAACTTCGCAGGAACAGGCACCGTCACTGTCTGGATGTTAGTGCATTGTAGATATTTTTTAATGGTGTTTTCATTAAATCCGATTTCTTTGAAATGCCGCTCATAAGGTTCAAAATGCGTACGAACAGCGTTATCTACCATCAGGATCTCGCCGTCAGAGAAGGCGTAATCTTTATCTAAAATGTTAGCGTTGAAGGCATGATGAATAAATATAACAGAACAAACGAGCGACATTTTATCTCCTTAAAACAATAAAGTTTTTATCGATACTTTTTTAACATTTCATATTTATAATTTGCTGTTTATTTTCAGTCTTGCAAACTATTGATAATGAAATGTGTAAGATCCCTTGCAATGCGACCCATTTCTGAAATACCCAGCTGATCAATTGCCGAAAAAATGGCTATCAATGTAAGGGTCAGTAATAAGACAACCACAATTACAGACATGATCCCTTTATAGTTGTCTCTTTGCGTGATTTTATTTTTCACTATGGTCGCATGCATTTCAAATGTGTTTATTAAACGAATGACGTTAAGCATCGTTAATCAGTATGCTTAATATAACAGGCTGGAGAATAGAGGAAATAGGACTGGCGCTTCAGTACTGAGCGGAGTTTCTTACATCTGTAGGCAGAAGTTTATATCTTATAGTATGTAGTTTAATTTAATCCATGTGAGCAAATTGCGCGATAATAGTCAATGAGGAATTCTTCTGCTGTGCGGATGACAGCAGAAGAAATGAGAAGAGGCATTAATTTGATGGTTCTAATTCAACCGGAATACTTTTATAGCCAGGAATGCCACTTAATGGATCGTGGTTATCAAGTGTTAGCATGTGATTCGATTCTGGAAAATAGGTCACCAGTGAGCGGTCAGCCATAGGGTAAATGACCACTTTTAATCTATCCATGCGGCGTGAGCTTCGCTTACCGTCTGGCGTAAGCGCAATAAGATTAACTCTTTCGCCGTTTTTTACACGGCAAATTTTAGCTTGTTTAGCACTCATAAAGACCACATCTCGTTGACCGAATACCCCTCGATAGCGATCATCCATACCATAAATCGTCGTGTTGTACTGATCGTGACTGCGTACTGTCGCCATGACTAGCTTACTGTTAAACGCTGAAGAGGGATCTTCTAACAGCCCTTTACTGGTAATGAAATTAGCCTTACCTGACGACGTCCTCCAGCGCCTTTCAGCAGCTGCGTTTATCAGGTGAAAACCTCCAGGATGTCGGATGCGCTGGTTATAGTCGGCGAACTCTGGCAGCACAGCTTCAATGTCATTGCGAATGCGATCATAATCTTCCACCAGATACTCCCAGGCTACCACGCTCTGGGGTAGTGCCGCCTGCGCGATACCTGCGACCACTGCACACTCTGATTTCAGCATTACACCGGCGGGTTTTAACACGCCACGCGAGGCATGAATCATCGACATTGAATCCTCAACGGTTACCGCCTGCGCACCGCTTTTTTGCATGTCAATCTCGCTACGTCCCAGAACCGGCAGAATATAGCTATGCCGTGCGGTCAGCAGATGAGAGCGGTTAAGCTTAGTGGCTACGTGTACCGCCAGATCTAATTGCGTTAACGGTACAGCGCTCGCTTCCCGATCTGGCATTGCCAGCGCAAAGTTGCCCCCCATGCAGATCAATGCTCGAGCTTGCCCCGTACATATAGCTTGCATGCTGGCGATTGCAGCATGTCCAGGTGAATGAGGTGGGGTGAAGCCATAGCGCTCACCCAGGCGATCCAGAAACTCTGCAGACGGTTTCTCGGTGATACCGACGGTTCGGTCGCCCTGTACATTAGAGTGACCTCGTAGTGGGCAGATACCCGCACCAGGCTTGCCAATGTTACCTTTCATCAACAGCAGATTGACCAGTTGCTGTACATTCTGGGTACCATGTTCGTGCTGAGTGATCCCCATCCCGTAACAGATAATGGTGCGTTCGGCAGCGGCATATGCATCAGCCAGTTCGGCGATTTGAGTCTGACTTAGTCCAGAAATACGCTCGATATCTTTCCACTCGGAATTGAGAACATCACGGCGTAGCTCGTCAAAGCCGACGGTATGCGTTTGAATAAATTCGTCATCCAGCAATGAGGGCCGACCTGCGGCGCTTGCAGCATCATCGCGCTCAATTAACAGGCGCATCATCCCCTTGAGCAACGCCATATCACCACCAATGCGCACGTTGTAGTAGGCACTGGCCAACTGAGTCTCAGAGTTCGTCAGCATTTCAAACGGGTTTTGCGGTGCGGTAAATCGCTCCAGGCCACGTTCCTGTAGAGGATTGATGGCGATCATTTTCGCTCCCCGTTTCACTAAAGCGCGCAACGAAGTCAACATGCGAGGGTGGTTTGTACCAGGGTTATGCCCAATGCAAATGACTAAATCGCATTTCTCAAAGTCTTCCAGCAACACGGTCCCTTTACCTACACCGATACTCGCTGCCAAACCCACACTGGTCGGTTCATGGCACATGTTGGAGCAGTCGGGGAAGTTATTGCTCCCGTATTCACGGGCAAAAAGCTGATAAAGAAAGGCAGCTTCATTGGAAGTGCGGCCCGAAGTATAGAATTCAACCTGATTGGGATCACTATAGCTTTGAAGGCGTTCGCCAATTTCGTCGAAAGCTTGTTGCCAGCTTAATGGCTTGTAACAGTCGCTGACGGCATCATATTTCAAAGGCTGGGTGAGACGCCCCGCAGCCTCAAGCTCGTGGTCTCCCCAGGTAAGTAATGATTGAACCGTATTCTCAGCAAAGAAAGAGGCGTTTACCTGCTTATCCGTGACTTCCCAGGCGATTGCTTTTGCGCCATTTTCACAAATGTCGAATGACGCACTGTGCTTAGGATCTGGCCATGCACAACCCGGACAGTCAAAGCCCTCTGGCTTATTCATGTCAAACATGGCAATAACATCCTGGCGTATATCCATCTGCTTACGTACTGCATTCGCTACGGATTTAACAGCACCCCAACCACCGGCAGCCCCCTGGTAGGATTCAATTTTTTTCTTCATCTACTTATCCTGTGTGGAAATGAATTATTAGGATTTGAAATAGCGATGATGCACAGTATATACAAAGGGATTATCGTCAATATGGATATATAAGAGTAGGGGACTACTCTCTTTCTATTTTTAATCTATTATCGTTAAATAATAGAATGGTATAAATACGATAAGTTAAGCATCATCTCTCATAGTGTTTAAATTAACATGTTTTTCAATATAAAAAATAAGACTCTGGCGTTAATTGTGCGCGGATTTTCTTACAGGTGTAGGATAATAGCCTTCACAAAATAATTATCCGCGCAATTTTCGCGAATGGAGCGCTTAGACTAAGGTCAAAATCACAATTATTCATAGATAAAAGTGACACCAATGACTGACTGGACGGCTCCGGCTGCAACCTTGTTTCCTGTTTGTCCATAGGTTGCGCTTAAACCCAGAGGTACTTTGCTTTTATTTACTGTCCCCAGGGAGACATTTTCTCCCGTTGCCAGTATTTTTCCATTACGTATCAGAGAGACACCCACTCCCGATGCTTTTGTTGCATCAGGTGCCGTGTTAGCAAACACTTGTCGGGCACTGTCAGTGGTGGCACCCGAAAGATAAAATGAGAGCTTTTGTTCGCTTGAGCAATATACGCCAAGGGGTATTTCTGCGCTTCCAGGAAAGTCCGGGAGATCCACGGTGACATTACGACTATCAACAGTGCAGCCGCCTGTTGGCATAACAACACTGTTATTTGAAATAATATTCCACGTAAAATTACGCGGATTTCCGCTTCCTAACGTGGCAATTTTATACATATGAATACGGGCAATAACTTCCCCGGCTTTTATGACAACTCCACCGGCCGCCCCGACTGTGGTAATATAGAGTTTTAACGGTAATGGCATCGGTGTCTTATCACCAATATCCAATACGTTGGTATTTGTCGTCAACGGGAAGGGGTAGGTCACATTATTCCAGTACAGCGATCCCTTATATGACTGTAGAGAGCCTGCGAAAGCTGAGCCTTGTACCAGGTTTATATGATCAGTGTCGTACCAGCCGCCGTAATCATTCCAGCAACTTATATGCTGAGACAAGTCTACAACCAGATTCTGGCCCGGCTGTATTACAGGGTCGAGATTAACATAAACAGAGGTTGTACCAGCTCCAATACTTGACCCGCCATCGACATTACAACTGAAGGCAAAAACTTTACCTGCCATTAATAGAAAATAAATACCGAACAGGACCTTTATACTGATTGTTTTACCCATGATATATCCTAAGGTTAAAAAATTGATTTAAAAAGAAGGCTAAGAAAATCGAATCGACGTTATTGCCAGGTGTAGATCACATTGATTAGCGCCTCGATCGTTCCCTGGCTTGCGTTTCCATTCACCGTGATAGCTCTTGCCTTAAGTGGAAACTGTGCATTACGAGTGATCTCATCAACAATAACCGTTTTGCTATCGCCATTTTTTAACGTCGCATCCTGGTCATCCCTCAGCTCTATCTGAATATTTTCGGCAGTACCTTCATTTTTGTAATAACCCGTATTGTCAGTTGAACCTGTCACGATTGCCGTCACTGCACTTGTTTCAATCGGACAATCGGTTAATGACAAAGTAATATTGTGCCAGCCAGATGCAGAACCAGGTTGTTGCAGATTGCGTGTATAAAGATCTCCGAGATTAACGTTAGCTTCTTTGGTTTGAATAGTGCATGGTTTAGAGACTACCCGACCATTAACAGTGATAGTGACATCGGCGGCCTGGAGAGTTGCTGTGAATAATGTGCAAAACGTAGCTAACAGGAACCTCTTGTGAAGTCTTTTCATATCTGACTCTGATTATTGAAATTCAAGGGTAAAGGTTGCCGAAGCGCTCACCAGTCCAGGATTGACGGACTTCTGAGTTGACTTCAAACGAGCGGAGTAAGGCAAAATATTGTTCTGTTCTGGTACCAATGGGATCCACTGCATCCCGGCATGAAGGTCATTCAATTTCACCGGACGCATATTTCCGTCCAGTATTTCTATACCCAAACCGGAGGCCGTATTGCTTCCTTCATCCAGTTTCAACAGAGTATTATTTTCTGCATCCTCAATACCGTTAAATGCAACCCGAACTCCCGTTGTCCCTTTGCTGCATTCACTTAATGTAATCTGAAAAGGGACGGCTGGACTTGTGCTACCGGTCGTTGGAAATTGTCTGGCACTGTTTTTTTGGAGATCTACGGTAAAATTAAGCGAATCCGATGAGACTGTACAGCCATAATCGAGGACGCGCCCGCTAATTTTAATAACGCTATCTGCAGATAAAGCAGAATAGGTGGTTAACCCCAGACATAAACCGAGGAAAATAATGTTATTGTATTTCATAATCTATTGTTCCTTAGCGACAGATTGCTGTCTGCTGGTTCAGTAAGGTACCAGGAGAGACTGCAGGAAGCTTGTAACCGACAATACAGTTTGAGTTTTTATCATTGCCCCATGAAACCTGTAATTTCCCTGACTGCGGAAGTCCAGTCAGATAAACCTGACCATTTTCCGCGACAATGCTGCCATTTTTATTCTCTCCGTGAGTGACAATTGCACCGAATGGAACGCTCTTATTACCGTACTTCAACGTCATTAATACTTTCCCGCCGATTTGTGCATTAAATGTTGCTCTGGCAATAGCACCGTGAGTTGGGATGACAGTGACAACGGTTTCATCCAGTTCAACATTATCTGCAAGGGAATTCGCGTTAAGAGCGACACGATTTTCTCTATATTCTGTCGCAAATGGTAATATTGCATAGCCACGCCAGTCGGTATGAATACCGGTCTGGTTCTCTATTTTGACATTATCAGCGCCAGGAGCCTTAACCAGAACCATTGTGTCGCCCAGCGGCTGTCCAAAGGTGATGCCATCAGCATGAGCAATAATGCCACCACTCATTCCGTAATAAATCTGGCTGCTGTCACCACTCCGACTGTAACCGATATTCGTATTACCGTAAGCTCCACGATAATTAAGAGAACTGTAACCACTGGTGCCAGACGATGTATTACCCCCGTGGGTGTTACCGACCTGAACACTATAATTCAGGTTATTATCCGGCAGCAGAGTGCCATAAACTCCCGATAGGTTGGTCATGCCGCCTTTCAAATCGTTTGACATACTGTAACTGGCGTTTGAGTTACGAAATGCCGACTGACTGTCTGTACGCATCCAATGACTGAAGGGAACATTAAGCGTAAAAGCAAGTAAATGATCCCGATCGTTTTGCCATATATTATTGGAATAGCTGTAATTCAGCGAAGTCGTAATATCACTAAACGGCACATTTAATCCAAATGATATTTGCTGGTCGCTGCGTGACGTGTTCCAGTAACTTTGGCGACTGGCACTGAAAAATGTCGTACCGTAATTTCCAAGCTGCTGAGAGATGCTTATTTGTTCCTGACCACGCTTACTGTAGAACAGATTAAAATAATCAATAAATTGTGTCTGCTCATTGCTGTCTCCGGTAGGAGGCTTGACGGTGTAACCACTCATTCGACTGTAGGCACTGTCGGATAAGTTATAAAAACCTTGCGTAGAATAGCGATATCCTGCGACCTGGATATTGGTTCCCGTCTGGTAGAAGGATTTGCTGTAGACGGATTTAATCGATTGCCCGCTGTGACGGGTGCCATCTGCAAGTGTCGTATTGGCCTGCGTGATATCGAAAGAAAAGGCACCAAAAAGTCCTAAATCTTTACCAATACCAAGGTTGAAGGCCTGATAATCTTCTGCAATTTGCATTCCGCCATAAGGTGTCCAGTTTCCTTCCAGTCCATGCATCAAGCTACCTTGTATGAACTTGGGGGAGCTTTGCAGGTTATTTCCACTACGATATTCCCCCATGGCAAGCGCATAACGCGTATATCCAGCACGTTGGAGAACCGGAACAGACGAATAAGGAACATATAATGTCTGAATACTGCCGTCTGCCTCTTTTATAGTTACTTGCAGATCACCACCATTGGCCGCAGAGTTGATATCATCAATAGTAAAAGGGCCGGGTGGAACAGTAGTCTGATAAACATCGTATCCATTCTGTTTTACACTCACTTGTGCGGTGTCGCGGGCAATACCATGAATCACCGGAGCAAAACCATGTTGGCTATCGGGCAACATCGCTTCTGTTGAATTTATTTTGAGGCCACGAAAGTTCACACTATCAAAAATATCGCCATCGGTATAACTATCACCCACCGTTAACCGTGAGCGTAAGGGAATAATGTCACGTTCAGCCGACGTATTGATATGCTGCCATTTATTGCTGTCAGATGAATTGCTACTCCCACTGTTATAACTCCACGTTGAGTTATCGCGCAGTCGCCAACTACCAATGTTGATGCCACTCTGTAAATTCAAATATGCATAGTTGGATTTTCCTGCATTATGGTTACTACGATTATTAATAGAATTACCATTAAAACTATAGTTTAGAAGCCCAGCATTTATTCCTTCTTCCCACAGTTCAGGAGAAACATAGCCGCGAGCCATTCTGCCAACATAAATTTGCGGAACGGAGAGTGACAGATGTTGCTGACCAACATCAAACTCAGTTGATGCGTCGGCCAAACGATCCTGAAGTGGTGTGCATGCGCTGTTGTCCGGCACATGTTTTTCTGCCGAATGTTCTTTATTGTCTAATAACGCTGATTTTTTTATGCCAAGACTGACAAGAAGATCTGTACTCAGGCATGGGATGAGATCTGCGTTATTATCATCTGCAATAAAAGTAATATCCCGACTAGTCATAAATTCGTCGTTCAAATAAATGTCGACCCGATATGTACCAGGTGGTGCCTCGCGTCCCTTAGTAAAGGCGGATAAATCGACAGATTCAGCAAGATCATTGCTTAAAAACCGTGGATTAAAATAATACTCTGCGTCAACGGGAAAAACCGCAGTTGCTAAGCCAAGGGCAAAGGTAAGCCGTGCAAAGCGAGGCAGTATTAACACCTGATGCATACGATATGCCTTAAATGCGGCACGAAAGGCTGTCATTATTAATTCCGATTGAGTTTATTATTAATTAAGTCACTGCTTTACTGCATGGTTGCCTTAATACGCGGAGTTAATGCACCGTAATCATTGATCGTCTGAAAACTGATATCTCCGGATGCGGCATGCGGGATATCCACCGATACTTCACCTTTTGGCGGCACCATGGTGTTTGGGAGATTGCTATTTCCTGCTTTCATATTTGTTACGGTAATGAAGTAGGGCGTTGGATTAATAAGAGTGAGTTTGCTGCCGCTGCGACGAAACCGAAGCATTGCAGGCGCTTCTTCAGGTGCCATTGCCAGGTTCGTGGGGCGATAAAACATTTTTATGCGGCTAATAATTGCCAGCTGTAATGTATTCTCATTCTTCTGGTCTTTTTCCATAGCAGGAATAGCTTTGACATTAACCCAGAACAGGCTTTCACGGTCGCCTGGTAACTGATGATTAGTGGCGTTGATTATCCGCAGCGTATTCTCTTTTTTACCTTGCATGGAAAAAAGCGGTGGCGTAATGACAAACTGGGTGTCTTTTTGGTCACCTGCATTTTCTATCCATGACTGAATGAGATAGACACTGGCAGGATCATTATTCGTGACAGGCAATAAAACCTGTTTCTGGTTTGCCGGATAAATTACCCGCGTCGCACCCAGTGCGACAGCTGCGTTGGCAACGGTGCTATGGCAAGCAAAGAGCAATAAAAGTAACACTGTCGCCATAAAGGAAACAGAGTAGGGGGTACGCGTAATTTGCATCTGATGCATTCTCCATGTGTTAAGAGGATAAGCGGGAAAACCGTTACATCAGACAATCAGTAAATGTTGCTAATACATTGGCGACTCGCCGGGTTTCCAGACTTAATGCGTTTGTAATAAATGTTGGTTCTCTTTTAATAGGAAAACATTGCTACAAAGTAAATATTTTAAATAACAGTAAATTTAACTACTGTTGTTTATTGATCGTTTAGATATTATGTGATTTTTCATAGCGCTCCAAATACAAACCACTCCTCATTAATAATGAGATTCACATTTCTGAGTTGTTAGGGTGTGCGTAGCCATGCCACACACACACCGTTTCAATTTCAGATGACGTAAAGCCACCTTAATATTGAATTATAGATATTGAACTTTGAAGGTCGCATCTGCGTTTGCAGTACCAGCTACGGACTGCCCGAGTGCAATATAACGAGCCTGGAACGGCAGTATATTCGTGCCATCAATCAAGTCAGTTTTAGCGCTAAAAGTGGCACCATCAAGTATTAATACCTCACCCGTACGGTCCAAAATTTGAATACCGACATTTTGGGCAGAGCCTGCCGCTGAACTCTGCAGCGCTAAGGTATCGTCATTACTGGTGACAGTAGTACCCAGGAATGCAACAGCTGCATTACTGGAAACATTGGTATCACAATCATTCAGCTTGATATTGAAGCCAACGGCGGAGCTGAGGTCACCCGCTTTAGCCAGGCGAGAAGAACGGACCTGACCCAGCTCAACCGTTTGGTTCATTGATTCTGAATCAATCGCACAAGCGGCATTTACCACTTCACCTTTAAAATGAATAACACCGCCATTAACAGTGGTCGTTACTGATTCATCACCCTCGGCTGCGCTTACCGCAGCAGACGACATCGCCAACACAGAAACGACAATCATACCGACATGTTTGAGTTTCATAATTCTCCAAAATTTATATTTAAGTAGCTGAATAAAGAAAGTTAACAATCAAGTCATTCTGTTATTACTTATAAAACAAGAATCATTCTTGATGGGATATTGCCCTGAGAATATAGTTTCCGGGGTTATTACATTTCACGAAGAACGATAATATCTTTAAATTACAAGGACACCTAATCACAACAAGTTTATTGCAGCACTTGTTGTAGAGAGTATTTGCAAAGACATTTTATGTCGCTAAATAACATGACGATTTCATTATGCATGTTATTTATAAACCGTGACTAAACAGAATATTATTGCGAACAAGGGAAGTGTCAGGAAAGGTCAAGAGCGACCAATGGCTTATATGGCTATAAATCATTAGCTATAGTTAATGTTTGCCTGGTGTAACTAACACGGAATTGCTCTAAACAGATAAGTGCAGGGTTTATTAAAGCTGACCGACAGACTTTCTTTACCTGGTAATATCTCTCTTAGGTGACTCTCCAAACATCCGCGAATATTCCCGACAGAAATGGGATAAGCTTTCGTAACCGACAGCATAGGCTGCAGTGGTGACATCGTAATGTTCATTCAGCATCAGTCGCCTGGCTTCATTGAGGCGTAGCCATTTCTGATACCGGAGTGGACTCATTCCCGCAAGCTGTCTGAAGTGTTGATGGAAAGAGGGGGTGTTCATTTGCACGCGGTTTGCCAGCCTGACTCTTCAACGCAGGGAAGATGCGGCAAACGGCAAACCTGCATACCAGCCAGGCACAGGCCAATCATGAAAGAGGAGAGGCTTTATGTTCTGGAACCCTGAAGTAATAACGACGACCGGAAAATCGCTTCGCATCACTCAAATCACATTTAACATAATATACATTATGCGCACCAACATAACCCAAGGGAGAATCCAGTCGTTGGCGGTCATGATGTCCTGCTCATTAACAACGACCAAAACCCCATATCTTACTTAATACCGTATTCTCGGCTTAACCGGTCTGCAACCTCAACACATTGGTTTCAACTACATCTTATCCGCTCTACGGGATAAACGCTGCGATATCCGCGATCGCGGATAAAAAGGAGGATTTAAAAGTCGTTTGAAGTCGGCAATATTAAGCCGCATGCATCTTCGACATGCGGCTTATACGGTTTACCAGCTATATTTCACACCCAGCATGCCCTGAGTATCGCTATAGCCTTTATCACCTAGTTGCACACCGACATTCCCCCACAGGCTAAGGTTGTTATATTCGCATCGTTCTGATACCAGGTCGCGTACAGTCCTGCGCTGTAACCGCTGATGCGCCCATCCGATTTATAACCCACATGATTACTCTGAGTATTACTGTGCTGATTGGCATAGCCTGCCATGACGCCGAGATGCCAGCGATCCTGCGTGCTACTCCACTGCGCCAAATCGCCGCCTAGCTGCAATACATAGCGGTTAGCCTGAGTATTTAGCTGACCATCACCGGTCCTGAAACGTTCGTGCCCTCCGACATGACGCATCCACATACTGGTTGCCGAATCCTGAACTCGCAGTGAATCTGTATACTGCGGCTCACCCAGACGGTCGTGTAAGCGATGGCTAAACAGCGAGTTGGCTGCGGCAATGTTGCTGATATAGCTTCCGGCCTCCGGGCGATAAACTGATGGGCCTTCCGGATCCACAACAGGGGGATTATTGATGGGATCGGGTGTATCCGCTGGCGTTACGCCGTCCCATTTACTGGTCAGATACCAGTTTTTCTCGTCATTCCCCTTCCCTTTAGCCAGCGTGTAGACGTAAGCCCCAGCTTCGACAGTTCCGGTGGTCAGCGCGAAGTTACCTGCAGAATTACCGCCAACCTCAATGAGTTCAATACCGTTGACCGTTTGTGCACCGACGCCGCCAATGTTATCAACCCGAACGCGAGTGTTCCCTTGGGTATCGCCTTTCACGTTCATTTTATCCGTGGGTGAATTATCGCCGCCCAGCGTCGCGTTGAACGTCATCAGGCCATTGTTTCCGGTATAGTTGCCGTTAACGGTCAGTACATTCCCCGGTTTCCCCCCTTCGCTGTTCATTTGAACCGTGCCACCATTCTCCAGGTTACCGCCGACAGTGGTTTTAGCGACACGCAGTGTCCCCCCTGGCATAACGTTCACATCACCTGCAGTGGTGACATTTCCCGACATCACACCGCTGTTATGGATATTAATGTGCTGACTTGCCATATTAATGGCAGAGTCGGAACCGAAAGCAATTTCACCACCCACGATATCCGTCGTACCCTGATACGCCGCGGAATCTTTGTTAAGAGTCAGGATCCCGGTACCCAGTTTTGTCACATCACCGCTACCGCTGATACTGTGCGTCATCGCCCAGCTACGCTCAGTGGCGATGGTGAGCAGGCCATTATTGATAACGGAAGCATCCCCCAGGTTTTTCTGCTCGTTGACGCTGAGCGCGCTGCCTGCATCGATGTTGAATTGCCCCACAAAGCGGCTATTATCGCCATCCAGCTCTACGTCTGTGCTGGCGGTTGCGCTCACGATACCTTTACCGCTTATGCTATTGCGCAGTTCGCCGGTCACGTTTTTTAGCGTTAACAGACTGTCATTGGCAATATTTCCTCTGCCTAACCCCTGCGTATTGTCGAGGCTGACTTCCGCATTTGGGCTAATGCTGGTTAACGCATTGTAGCGTGCATTAAGCCCCTCGATAGCCAGTGTTCCCCCTGTAACATTCAGGTTTCCGCCACCTGTCAGTTCACCCTGACTGATCCCACCTTTATTTACCGTCAGCGCCCCCTCTTTGAACAAAACAGTCGAACCCATCTGCCCGGTGAATGTCTCTACCGTCTGCGTCGATCCATTAAGATCGACGATGGCCGCGTTGCTGATGTTCAGTTCCCGGGTGTTGCCAAGTGCACCATCCGCATCGGTACGTAATGTCCCCATCTGAACGTAGGTTGCCCCCTGATAGTCGTTCTGACCGTTGGAAAGCGAAACCTGTCGCACCGTATTGATTGCCAGATCCCCTTCACCACCGATTTTTGCCGACATATCGGCCGTTGCGCCATAGGCTCCGCCATGTTCGGCTAACGTCAGCTTTTGCCCTCCATGGATGTTCAGCGCTTTCAGCCCATAGTTAACGTACAAACCATCACCTGGTGCGGTCGTGAGGCGGAATCCATAATCACCCTCGGCGACCACCGTTCCGTTTTGCGCAATGTGTAACGTTTTGTCCGCTTCCACCTCGTCGCCCTGTAAATCACGTAACGTTAATGAGCCACCCGACCCAATAACCGTTTGCGCCTTCACCAGTTGAACGCCGACATGGCTATCATCGTGTTCCAGCAAATTGAGCGTCGTCAGAGGGTTATTCGCCATGGGATCATTCCACGGTTTAGGCACGTCGATAAGCACGTCGCCCGTCCCGTTTACCTGATAGTTACGGCCTTTCCAGGTGTAGTCACCCGCGCCGACAACCAGCGTATCGACGCTGATATATCCCTCTGCAAGCGTCGCAGCAGGAATATCCGTATCGAAAATGAGCGTACCGCCATTCATGGCCAGTCCACCAATGGATTGCTCTCCCACGTTTACCGATGTGGTATTTTCACTGTCAGACTGCAACATCGCGTGAGTAAGCGCAGCGGTGTTGTCGCGTTCCAGAGTGAAGGTACTGTCTTTCAGTTGGGCAACACCGGCGAATTCAGTCCCTGTTGCATGGGTAAAGCCAAATATCTTGTCGGAGGATGACAGCTGCACTCGCATCAAGCCATCGCCTTTGAGCGCATTGGTCAGCGTGTAATCTCCTGCGCTGTTCGTTGATGCGAGAATGTCGAGCGTACCGGGGCTTGCAATGGTGACTTCACTCGAACCCATGCCTGTTACCCCATCTGCCGTATGTGACGCAATAGTCAGGAGGCCGTCATTGACCAGCGTTTTACCGCTAAGACCTGAAATGCCTGTAGGGTGCAATTCCATATCACGCGATAGATTCTATTCATATAAACGCTCCATATACAAACAATACAGCCACGAAAGAGATGAGTCGTCAGACATTAAAAATGAAACTTATTAAATTGTCAGAGGTCTGTATTGAGTGTTGGTTGGAGGTGGGAAGGTGTCAATTTGGCTAATTTGCTAATACTTTCGAATTGATAGATTAAAAATTGCATAGTTCTTATTTTATTTAAAAATGAACCATGAGTTATTGTTGCTTAATAAGAAAAATATTTCTTTCAATAAGAAAATTACCATCATCATATTTAACAAAGAATAGCACTAATTGCTAAAAAAGAACTCTATTAAAACTCTTTTTCATTCATTTATGCTTTTAGGAATATTCGCTATAAAATAAGGGTTATGCTTAATGTTTTAAGAAAAATAGCAATTTCCCCTTGAATATATTACTGGCGATGGAACGATGAATCTGCAAGCTGGCATTTAACAAGCCAGCTCTAAAAGAAGGGAAATAAGAATACTCAAAAACTAACAGCCACGGTCATCATGATGTGGCTGTCAATGAAACTATAACCCAGGCGCTTTCCATAACGACGTCGTCAGTCCATGATCAACCAGCCCCAGCTGATCCTGATAAACTGCCTGCCACTTATCGCGTGAATCCTGATAAAGTTCATGCTTTTCTGGGTCTGGTGTGTGCGTCCGTTCCCAGCGAACCAGGCGTTCTCCGGTATCTGCCATTGATGAAAAAATTCCGGCACCGACGCCAGCTGCAATGGCACATCCTAATGCAGTGGCTTCTTTGACCACCGGAATATTGACGGGTAATCCCGAGACATCAGCGAGAATTTGACTCCATAATTTCCCTTTTGAACCTCCGCCAGCAAAAACCAGCGAGGTGGGATGAATATTCGAAAAATCAGCAATTTGCTGCAAGTTACACGCTGATACAATCGCCGCATTTTCTTCCAGCGCACGGAACAATGTCGCTTTGTTACATTTATCCGGGTCAATGGACAAGTTAATAAAGGAAGGCGCAGCGTGATACCAGGTTTTAAAGCGCATTCTGTCGGAGAATATCGGCATTACGCCCCACGACCCAGGCGGCACACGACTTGCCATCTCTTCCAGCAGCGTATAGGTGTCGATGCCTAAACGTTCGGCAATCAGTTTTTCTTCGGCACAGAAAGCATCGCGGAACCAGCGCATGGTGAGTCCGGTAAAAAAGCTTATAGATTCAGCTTGTACCATGCCAGGAATAACATGGGGATTAACGCGCACGTTCATTTCTGGGTCTGTCACCGGCGGGGCTAAGTTTACAACTTGCTGCCAGAATGTACCGCCAAGAACCGCGGTTTGTGCCGGACGGACAACGCCTAACCCCAGGCAACCAAGCTGCACGTCACCTCCTCCAACGACCACCGGAGTGCCCGCCTTCAGACCGCAGAGTTCCGCCGCTTGTGAACTTACCACGCCCAGCAATGTGCCGGTTTCTTTGACAGGAGAAAGAATATCGGCCCGCAGTCCGGCCATATCCAGCAATGCAGGTTTCCAGTCACGGGTGGTTAGATCAGGTGCCAGCGTTAGAGGGATCCACCGCCAGTTCGCCGCTGAGCATATAAGCCAGCCAGTCGCTGATCATGGTGATGGTTGATGCCTGACGGTAAATATCGGAACGATGGTGCGCCAGCCAAAGTAATCTGGGAATAGCGCTTAAAGCCAGTGTTTGTCCGGTCGCGCGATAAACTTCGTTTTCAAAGGTATTGTTGTGCAGTTCTTTAAGTTCGCTAACTTCGCGCGCCGCTCTGGCATCCACATTGGCGCAGGCCCAGATCGGTGTTCCTTCATTGTTATATAAAACAATGCCTTCACGCATAGAACATGCCGAAACGGCAGCGATATACTCCGGGTCTATGCCGGCGTTGTGCAGCGCCTGGCGCATACACTCACACGCCAGTTGCCAGTTTTTGTTGAGATCAAATTCCATAGAACCAGGAACGTCCGGTACTGCCAGATGCCGCCACTCCGCCTGTCCCACGGCTATTTGATTGCCTTCCAGGTCGAATATCACAGCCCGAATACTTCCGGTGCCTGCATCCAGCGCCATCAGGTAGTACTTTGATTCTGAAGGGGTAAAGAGTCGAGCCATTAGATTATCCTCGGCTTATGCGTTCTGTCTGTTCCTCTATACGTTCTCCATCATTCCCGGTAATAAGGTCATGCAAATTTAACTACGTAAAATCGCCGCTGCTGTATCCTGATCGGTAACCAGTGCGTTGATATAACCGCCTTTCATTGCAGCGGCAATTGCTTCGGCTTTATTTTCTCCCCCTGCCACGCCAACCCGGACGGGTATGGTCTTCAGCGCGCTTAAAGGTAAGCCAATCAGTTCGTTATGTATTTTAATATCCATGACAACGTCACCTTTTGCATCAAAAAAGTAGCCTAAAATGTCGCCAACCGCCCCTTTTCGACCAATCATTAACTGTTCGCCCTGGCTGATATAGCCGGAGCGAATGATTGTTGCGTCGTCTTGTTGACTCACAGCCCCAATGCCGACAATCGCCACATCCGCTGCTTGCGCGGCTAGCAGAACATCTTTGACGCAATTTTCATTTTTTAGCGTACGGGCAATGTCAGCGGAGGATGCCCGCAACGGAGCCGGAATAATATTCACACTGCACGCCGCGTTAAGCTGCCCGATACCCGTCATATAAGAACCGACTCCACCGGAGAGCGTGACCAGGCGAATTTGCTGTGACGAAATAAAACCACTTAAGCGTTGCAGCGTATTCATGGTTGCCTCGCCAAAACCAATCGCCAGCATCTGTTGTGGTTGAAGTAAACTCATCAACATATGCGCCGCGCCTATCCCTAGTCGCCCGCCGACATCAGCATCCGCAAGCCCTGGGATCACCCGGACATGTTGCAGCGAAAACTGACGACGTAATTGTGTTTCATATTCCAGACAGCCTTCAAAGCGTGAATTAATCTGTACGCGAATAATGCCGGATTGATGCCCTTTCTCCAGTAATCGCGACACTTTCAAACGGGTCAGGCCGAGACGATCGCTGATCTCACTCTGGGTCAGCCCGTCGTGGTAGTAAAACCACGCAATCCGCGCGACCTGTTCTTCTTCACACATTCCCTGTTCTGAAATTACCGAATCGTTGATTGTCATAATTCATTCTTCACTTTGAACATACTTAAATCTTTAATGCAATTGTTCAGTTCTTGCGCATTTATATCTGTGATGGCAACCACAGTTTGACTCTACGAGCATGAACAAACGCAACCGTGAAAATCAAAATAGCATAAATTGTGATCTATTCGTCGGAAATATGTGCAATGTCCACCTAAGGTTATGAACAAATTAAAAGCAGAAATACATTTGTTCAAAACTCACCTGCAAAACTGAACGGGGGAAATATGCAAACGAGTGATACCCGCGCGTTACCGCTACTTTGCGCCCGCTCGGTTTATAAACAGTATTCAGGGGTTAATGTCCTGAAAGGCATCGATTTTACGTTGCATCAGGGGGAGGTCCACGCCCTGCTCGGCGGCAATGGTGCCGGTAAATCGACGTTAATGAAGATTATTGCCGGTATTACCCCTGCTGATAGCGGTACGCTGGAGATTGGGGGCAATAATTACACCAGATTAACGCCAGTTCATGCTCATCAGTTGGGCATTTATCTCGTTCCCCAGGAACCGCTGCTTTTTCCAAGCCTGTCGATAAAAGAAAACATTCTGTTTGGGCTGGCAAAAAAACAACTCTCCATACAGAAAATGAATAACTTGCTGGCGGCGCTGGGCTGCCAGTTTGATCTGCATAGTCTGGCAGGATCGCTGGATGTCGCCGATCGCCAAATGGTGGAAATCCTCCGCGGGCTGATGCGCGATTCGCGAATTCTGATCCTCGATGAACCTACCGCCTCGCTTACTCCCGCCGAAACCGAACGTTTGTTTATTCGCTTGCGGGAGCTGCTTGCTACTGGTGTGGGTATTGTTTTTATCTCGCATAAGCTGCCGGAAATTCGCCAGATTGCCGACCGAATTAGCGTGATGCGCGACGGAACCATCGCCTTAAGCGGCAAAACCAGCGAACTGTCTACCGACGACATTATTCAGGCCATTACGCCAGCGCTAAGGGAAAAATCGCTCTCTGCCAGCCAAAAATTATGGCTGGAATTACCTGGCAACCGCCCACAACATGCCGCGGGAACGCCGGTGCTGACACTGGAAAATCTGACCGGCGAAGGTTTCAGGAATGTCAGCCTGACGCTCAATGCCGGAGAAATTCTGGGCCTGGCTGGGCTGGTGGGAGCCGGACGCACAGAACTGGCCGAGACGCTCTATGGTCTGCGTACTTTGCGTGGCGGACGCATTATGCTGAATGGTAAAGAGATCAATAGATTATCCACCGGAGAACGTTTACTGCGCGGTCTGGTTTATCTGCCGGAAGATCGCCAGTCATCCGGACTTAATCTCGATGCTTCACTGGCGTGGAACGTCTGCGCCCTTACTCATAACCTTCGTGGATTCTGGGCGAAAACCGCGAAAGATAACGCCACCCTGGAACGATATCGTCGGGCGCTGAATATTAAATTTAACCAACCGGAACAAGCTGCACGGACATTATCCGGTGGCAACCAGCAAAAAATCCTGATTGCCAAATGCCTGGAAGCCTCGCCGCAAGTATTGATTGTCGATGAGCCGACGCGCGGCGTGGATGTCTCGGCGCGTAATGATATCTACCAACTGTTGCGCAGCATCGCCGCACAGAATGTGGCTGTGCTGCTTATCTCCTCTGATCTGGAAGAGATCGAACTGATGGCAGATCGCGTGTATGTGATGCATCAGGGCGAAATTGCCCACTCTGCACTGACCGGACGCGATATTAATGTCGAGACCATTATGCGCGTTGCCTTCGGAGATAGTCAGCGTCAGGAGGCGTCATGCTGAAATTTATTCAGAACAACCGTGAAATCACGGCACTGCTGGCGGTGGTGCTGCTGTTTGTATTACCCGGTTTTCTCGACCGTCAGTATTTAAGTGTGCAAACGCTGACCATGGTTTATAGCAGCGCGCAAATCCTGATCCTGCTGGCAATGGGCGCGACGCTGGTAATGCTTACGCGCAATATTGATGTTTCAGTGGGTTCGATTACCGGAATGTGCGCGGTGCTGTTGGGGATGTTACTGAACGCGGGGTATTCACTACCTGTTGCTTGTGTCGCGACTTTACTGCTTGGTTTGCTCGCGGGATTTTTCAACGGTGTCCTGGTCGCGTGGCTAAAGATCCCTGCCATTGTTGCCACCCTTGGCACGTTAGGGTTGTACAGAGGCATCATGTTGCTGTGGACTGGCGGTAAATGGATTGAGGGATTACCCGCCGAACTGAAACAACTCTCCGCCCCGCTGCTGTTTGGCGTTTCCGCGATTGGTTGGTTGACGATAATTCTGGTGGCATTTATGGCCTGGCTGCTGGCAAAGACGGCGTTTGGACGCAGTTTTTATGCCACGGGCGATAATTTACAGGGCGCTCGTCAACTGGGCGTTCGTACGGAAGCCATTCGCATTGTGGCATTTTCGTTGAACGGCTGCATGGCGGCACTGGCGGGAATTGTGTTTGCTTCGCAGATTGGTTTTATCCCCAACCAGACCGGTACCGGGCTGGAGATGAAAGCAATTGCAGCCTGCGTGCTGGGCGGCATTAGTTTGCTCGGCGGTTCCGGCGCGATCATCGGTGCGGTACTCGGCGCATGGTTCCTGACGCAGATCGATAGTGTACTGGTGCTGTTGCGCATTCCGGCATGGTGGAATGATTTTATCGCGGGCATGGTTCTGCTGGCGGTGCTGGTGTTTGATGGACGCCTGCGTTGTGCGCTGGAACGTAATCTGCGGCGGCAAAAATATGCCCGCTTTATGATGCCACCGCCACCCGTTAAACCCGCTTCGTCAGGTAAAAAACGGGAGGCCGCGTAATGCGTATTCGCTACGGTTGGGAACTGGCTCTTGCCGCACTGCTCGTTATTGAGATTGTTGCATTTGGTGCAATTAACCCGCGGATGTTAGATCTCAATATGTTGCTGTTCAGCACCAGTGACTTTATCTGCATTGGCATTGTCGCCCTACCGCTGACGATGGTGATTGTCAGTGGTGGGATCGATATTTCGTTTGGTTCGACCATCGGCCTCTGCGCCATTGCATTGGGCGTACTGTTTCAAAGTGGTGTGCCGATGCCGCTGGCGATTCTTCTGACCTTACTGCTCGGCGCATTGTGCGGGTTGATCAACGCCGGATTAATTATCTATACCAAAGTTAACCCGCTGGTGATTACGCTTGGCACGCTGTATCTGTTTGCCGGAAGCGCCCTGCTGCTTTCCGGGATGGCCGGAGCGACGGGGTACGAAGGTATTGGTGGATTCCCGATGGCGTTTACAGATTTCGCTAACCTGGATGTGCTGGGACTCCCCGTTCCGCTGATTATCTTCCTGATATGTCTCCTCGTTTTCTGGCTCTGGCTGCATAAAACCCATGCCGGACGTAACGTGTTTTTAATTGGGCAAAGCCCGCGTGTGGCGGTTTATAGCGCGATTCCGGTAAACCGCACCTTGTGTGCGCTCTATGCCATGACGGGGCTGGCGTCTGCGGTCGCCGCTGTGCTGCTGGTATCGTATTTTGGTTCAGCACGTTCCGATCTCGGTGCGTCGTTTCTGATGCCCGCCATCACCGCCGTAGTGCTCGGCGGTGCCAATATTTATGGTGGTTCTGGTTCCATTATCGGCACCGCCATTGCGGTTTTATTAGTGGGATATTTGCAACAAGGTTTGCAAATGGCAGGAGTGCCAAATCAGGTGTCCAGCGCCCTTTCCGGTGCGCTACTTATCGTCGTTGTCGTAGGTCGTTCCGTTAGCCTGCATCGCCAGCAAATTAAAGAGTGGCTGGCGCGTCGGGCCAATAACCCATTGCCATAAAGGATATCTTCATGACACTTCATCGCTTTAAGAAAATCGCCTTACTTAGCGCGCTTGGCATTGCCGTAATCTCTATGAATGTGCAGGCGGCAGAGCGTATTGCATTTATTCCCAAACTGGTTGGCGTGGGATTTTTTACCAGCGGTGGCAACGGCGCACAACAAGCGGGTAAAGAGCTGGGCGTTGATGTGGCCTACGACGGGCCGACAGAACCCAGTGTTTCTGGTCAGGTACAGTTGATTAATAACTTCGTCAATCAGGGGTATAACGCCATTATCGTTTCTGCGGTTTCGCCTGATGGCTTGTGTCCGGCACTGAAACGCGCCATGCAACGTGGTGTGAGAGTGCTGACCTGGGACTCTGATACCAAACCGGAGTGCCGCTCTTACTACATTAATCAGGGAACGCCCGCCCAGTTGGGAGGTATGTTGGTGGATATGGCGGCGCGTCAGGTGAATAAAGACAAAGCCAAAGTCGCGTTTTTCTACTCAAGCCCCACCGTTACGGACCAAAACCAGTGGGTGAAAGAAGCGAAAGCGAAAATCGCCAAAGAGCATCCAGGCTGGGAAATTGTCACTACGCAGTTTGGCTATAACGATGCCACTAAATCGTTACAAACCGCAGAAGGAATATTAAAAGCCTATAGCGATCTCGACGCCATTATCGCCCCCGACGCCAACGCCCTGCCCGCTGCCGCACAAGCCGCAGAAAACCTGAAAAATGACAAAGTTGCGATTGTCGGATTCAGTACGCCAAACGTGATGCGTCCGTATGTGGAACGCGGCACGGTGAAAGAATTTGGCCTGTGGGATGTGGTTCAGCAAGGCAAAATTTCAGTTTATGTCGCGGATGAATTATTGAAAAAAGGATCAATGAAAACGGGCGACAAGCTGGATATTCAGGGCGTAGGTCAGGTGGATGTCTCGCCAAACAGCGTTCAGGGCTATGACTACGAAGCGGATGGTAATGGCATCGTACTGTTACCGGAGCGCGTGATATTCAACAAAGAGAATATCGGCAAATACGATTTCTGATGTGCATTACTTAACCGGAGTACGTTATGGCAGATTTAGACGATATTAAAGATGGTAAAGATTTTCGTACCGATCAACCGCAACAAAATATCCCTTTTACCCTGAAAGGTTGCGGTGCACTGGATTGGGGAATGCAGTCACGCTTATCGCGGATATTTAATCCGAATACGGGTAAAACCGTGATGCTGGCCTTTGATCATGGTTATTTTCAGGGGCCGACTACCGGACTTGAACGCATTGATATAAATATCGCCCCGCTGTTTGAACATGCCGATGTATTAATGTGTACGCGCGGTATTTTGCGCAGCGTAGTCCCCCCTGCGACCAATAAGCCGGTGGTACTGCGGGCGTCAGGTGCGAACTCTATTCTGGCGGAATTAAGTAATGAAGCCGTGGCGTTATCGATGGATGACGCCGTGCGCCTGAACAGTTGCGCGGTGGCGGCGCAGGTTTATATCGGCAGCGAATATGAACATCAGTCGATCAAAAATATTATTCAGCTGGTCGATGCCGGAATGAAAGTGGGAATGCCGACCATGGCCGTGACAGGCGTGGGCAAAGATATGGTGCGCGATCAACGTTATTTCTCGCTCGCGACTCGAATCGCCGCTGAAATGGGGGCGCAGATTATCAAAACTTATTATGTCGATAAAGGTTTTGAACGGATTGTTGCCGGATGTCCGGTACCCATTGTTATTGCTGGCGGTAAAAAGTTACCGGAGCGCGAGGCGCTGGAAATGTGCTGGCAGGCTATCGATCAGGGCGCTTCTGGTGTGGATATGGGACGTAATATTTTCCAGTCTGACCATCCGGTGGCGATGATGAAAGCCGTACAGGCGGTGGTTCACCATAACGAAACGGCTGATCGGGCATATGAACTCTATCTGAGTGAAAAACAGTAACTGCGGATTTAAGGAGAAGAATTATGCACGTCACACTGGTTGAAATTAACGTTCATGAAGACAAGGTTGACGAGTTTATCGAAGTTTTTCGCCAGAACCACCTGGGCTCGGTACAGGAAGAAGGCAATTTGCGCTTCGATGTCTTACAGGACCCGGAAGTGAATTCGCGCTTTTATATCTACGAAGCTTATAAAGATGAAGACGCAGTGGCGTTCCATAAAACCACGCCCCACTACAAAACCTGTGTCGCAAAACTGGAAGCTTTAATGACCGGGCCGCGTAAAAAACGTCTGTTCAATGGATTGATGCCGTGAGGCGAATTTATCAGTTTTATCTACACTAGGGGTAACGCGCTGACGGGAGTAAAAATATGTCTGACTGGAACCCCTCTTTATATCTGCACTTTGCCGCTGAACGATCGCGTCCGGCGATGGAGCTGCTTGCCAGAGTGCCGCTGGAGAATATCGAATACGTTGCCGATCTTGGCTGTGGCCCAGGTAACAGCACCGCACTGCTGCATCAACGTTGGCCTGCGGCCAGGATAACAGGCATCGACTCGTCTCCGGCGATGATTGCTGAAGCGCGCAGTGCTTTGCCAGACTGCCAGTTCGTGGAAGCAGACATCCGCAACTGGCAACCGGAACAGGCACTCGATCTGATTTTTGCTAATGCCTCACTGCAATGGCTGCCCGACCACTACGAATTGTTCCCTCATCTGGTTTCTTTACTTAATTCGCAGGGCGTGCTGGCAGTACAGATGCCAGATAACTGGCTGGAGCCGACCCATGTGCTCATGCGCGAAGTTGCCTGGGAACAAAACTACCCGGATCGCGGGCGTGAGCCGCTGGCTGGCGTTCATGCTTACTACGATATTCTGAGTGAAGCCGGATGTGAGGTCGATATCTGGCGAACCACTTACTATCACCAGATGCCGTCGCACCAGGCGATTATCGATTGGGTGACCGCCACTGGATTACGTCCGTGGTTACAGGATCTGACCGAGAGCGAACAGCAGCATTTTCTTACGCGCTACCATCAGATGCTGGAAGAGCAATATCCCCTCCAGGAGAACGGAGAGATACTGCTGGCATTTCCGCGTCTGTTTATTGTTGCCCGCCGTACGGAGTAATTATCACGTCAGCTGGTAATGGCGATCGGGAAGAATTTTCGCTGGAATTTCTGCTTCATCGTTCATCTGTAACAGGTCAATTTCAATAGCGTTGCAGATGGCATCCAGCGGTAAATCATTGTTTTCAGTACCGAAGGGATCTTCCAGTTCTTCCGCCAGACAATCCAGCGAAATAAAAGTGTAGGAAATCAGCACAGAGATAAAAGGCGTCATGTAATGCAGGTCCACGACCAGCGCAAACGGCAGCATGATACAAAACAGATACACGGTGCGATGCAAAATCAGGGTGTAGGCAAAGGGAATTGGCGTATAGGCAATGCGCTCGCATCCTGCCAGGACCGCTGAAATATCATTAAGCCGATCGTTGAGGCTAATAAACAGGATATCTGAAAGTTGTCCATTGCGTCGCTGAACCGCCAACCACTCCCCCATTATTAACAAGATGCGGTTAGCTGGAGAGTTCGAAGCCAGTACACGCTGAAGATCTTCAGTCTTGAGATAATGAGCCAGCACTTCCGCCTGTGGCTGTTTGCGTAATGTCATGCGTAAACAGTGGGCGAAGGCGATTTGCAGCCGGGCAAACTCCCTTACACTTGCCGAATCCGGTAATGTCGTTTTTACCTCGCGCAGTAACGACCGCGAGGCAATCATCAACTGCCCCCAAAGTTTTCGCGCTTCAACGTAACGGGCGTACCCGGCATTATTACGAAAACCAAGAAAAATGGCGATGGCGACACCGAGAATGCTGAACGGTGCGAGGGTGAATTTAATGCCCAAATGCGTGTACCAGGGCAGCATGAAAATAACAGCGATCGAAAAGAGAAAATTGAGTAGTAAGCGCGAGGATATCTTGGATAATACTGAACCGTGCCAGACAAAAATACGGCGCAGCCAGTGTTGTTGTGGACGAACAATCATGGTTATCTTCAGGCGTGGAAAAGTCGCCCTATTAAACGTGATTACGATCACATTCTCAAGACACTACTTACAAATTACCTACAAGCTTACAACATTAACAGGTGCTGCATGTAGCACCTGTTAATGATAAAGGCACATAGGATGTTGTAACTAATATAGTGAAATAAGAAACCCGGTCGAAACCGGGTTCAGAGTATTAGCACAACGGACGTACAGCTTCGCGCATTCCTTTTTCGAGAATCGCATCCAGGTCATTAGCAACCTGCTCGACCAGACCAGGCACTTGCGTCAGGTCCTGCTCCCAGTGGTCTTTTTCAGCCAACACAATAGCAACCAGTTCCTGGGTGCCGATAACACGGTCACGATGCTGGCTCCAGAGTTGCTGATAACGTTCCAGCCAGTGGGCATCGTCCTGTACCGGATATGTTTCTCCATTACGCTCACCGCGATAAAACGCAATCAATGCCGCTAATGCGAAAGTAAGGCGCGCCGGAAGTGTGCCGTTTGCCTTCTGCCCTGCCAGCAGCTGCGGCAGGATACGGGTGCGGAACTTGGTCATACCGTTAAGCGCGATAGACAGCAGCTGATGCTTAATGTACGGATTACGGAAACGTCCGGTGACTGCACTGGCGAAAGATTCCAGTTCATCACGAGGCAAATCCAGTACCGGAATAATCTCTTCGTAGATGGCTTTTTCAACGAATGCACAAATTTCAGCATCGTTCATCGCTTCACCTACGGTATCCAGCCCTGCCTGGAACGCCACCGGCACCAGCGCGGTGTGCGCACCGTTGAGGATTGCCACTTTGCGTTCTTTATACGGTTTAATATCGTCAACAATCAGCACGTTGAGCGGATATTTGTCCAGACGCAGTTCAGTCGCTAAGGATTTCGGCCCCTGAATCACAAACAGGTAAAAGTGTTCAGCGGTGTCGAGGAAACCATCGTGATAACCCAGTTCTTCTTCCAGTTTAGCCACTTCATCACGCGGATAGCCGGTAACGATACGGTCCACCAGCGTAGAACAGAAGCTGTTAGCCTGATCCAGCCATTGAATAAATGCTTCTGGCAGTGCCCACTCTTGCGCATAGCGCAGCACCAGTTCACGCAACGCGTCGCCATTGTAGTCGATCAACTCACACGGGATGATGATCCAACCTTTATCCAGCGCACCGTTGAAATGGCTAAAACGTTCGAACAGCAGACGGGTCAGTTTTGCCGGATAACTTACCGCTGGCGCGTCATCGAATTTATCGCCCGCATGGTAGCTGATACCCGCTTCGGTGGTGTTAGAGAAAACAAAGCGCATTTCCGGGTTGTGCGCCAGTTTCAGGAATTCATCGTATTCACTGTAGACGCTGATTTCACGATTAACAGAGCGAATCAGACGCGCGTCGCTGACCGCTTCCCCCTTCTCGTTCAGACCACGGATAATGGTGGTGTACAGACCATCCTGCGTGCTCAGTGACGGCGGGAATGAAGTTTCAATCGGACGAACAACGACCACGCCAGAATTCAGATCGGTGTGCTCATTCAGGAGATCGATTTGCCAGTCAACAAAGGCGCGCAGGAAGTTACCTTCACCAAACTGAATGATACGTTCTGGATACTGTGCACCGGGAAAATCGCGACGATTTAGTGTTTTCACAATGGGTTCCCTTCTGATTAGTCATACAACCTGTTTGAATTGGTACGACAGGTTAGCAAACTTTAATACGCCGAACCCCTGTTTTGATCAACTCCTGATGATTAATGAGCAGTTTTATGAGAAAAGTGTGGCGCGGATCATGGTTTAATCGAGGAACTACGCCTTTTATTCGCTCAATAAAGTGGTAGAACACATTCCATTTAAATCGCTGTGAATGAATAAAGATGTCAGACAACTTCCTCACCGTAACGCATAGTGCTGGTACGGTTGCGCCCATCTTTCTTCGAGCGATACAGACATGTATCGGCTTCGACCATCAATTTATTAAAGTCATCGGTCAGCGTTCGGTACGATGCGCAACCACTACCGACGCCAATACTTACCGTGAGATAAAGCGTTTTTTGTTGCCAGGTGAACGGTTGCAGTTCAACGCCTTTACGGATTTTTTCCGCCATTAGCAGGCCATCGACAGGATTCACCGACGGCACTGCAACAGCAAATTCTTCGCCGCCCATTCGCGCCACCAGCCCCTTATCACCGACAATCTTCTGAATATGCTGGGCAAACACGCTTAACACTTTATCGCCACATTCATGTCCATAGTTATCGTTAATGCTTTTGAAATAGTCGATATCAAGCAGCATGACCGTCAGATGTTGTGTCTGTTTCAGCGATGGACTTTTCAGCGCCTCATAAAGACCGGACCGTGAGTAAACCTGGGTCAGAAAATCAAAGTCGGCTCGCAGCGCAACTTGCTTCATTAGCGAATTGATCGCTGCCACGCTAAAAGAAACCATAATTGGGCATATCGCCATCGTGGCAATACCGAGACGTGCGGAGAACATTTGCGGAATGGAGAACGGCGAACCGACCGAGATATCAATCACCGAATTTGCCACCAGTACGATTTCCACCGCACCGGTGACAAAGGTCAACAGACATGTTACCTGCGGCGTATAGCGCACTGCACACCAGATTAATGCAGGCAGCGGGAACGCCAGACTCCCCGCTCCGCCAATGACTACCGAGGCAACAACCGACACAATAAGCGCGATAGCGGGCATCATCTGTTCTGCTTTAAAGCGCGGCAGCACTCCAGGAATTGCCAACGTCAGCATACAAGGCACGATCAACACGCCCGTTGAGAATTGCTCACTGAACCAGTCGGCAAGCAAAGGCCAGAAATCCAGACTATCAATACTGACCGAACCAATCGCCCCGACAATAGCGCATAATAATGCGGCAATCAGACAGTAATTAAATAGCCGTAAGGCACTTACTGGCTCATACTTATTTTTCCCCAGACGCTTATCCCGCGCGACCAGTAAGGCGACGGTAACAATAAACATCATATTGGAGAAATTGATAGCCAGTGAAACCAGCCCCCATTCGGTGGTTATGGCATCATAAACCAGCATCGCCACATAACTGATCGCATAGTAATGCAGTCGATTAAGCCAGACATAGCGGGAAAACACCCCCGCCATTACGCCATTCAGCGGCCAGAAAAGAGAAAGTTCGTGAACCAGCCGTAACTCTGCACCAATAAAATAGAACAGCGTGGTTAGCACAAAAATAGCGATGCTATTACGTAGCAGATGACCTTCCTGGAACAAACGGAAAGTTGAAATGGGCTGTACATGCATTAATTATCTGTCCATACAATTGCGGGTGGCAATTATCTCAACGCAATAAGTAAATTCTTAGAAAGGATAGCATGTTCGCTGACAACGGCGGCAACTAAAGATACCTAATGAATGCCATTTTATCGATTTCCGTAATTATCATGGCTGATTCATCTGTATAACCAACCAGTGATAGATTACCGCCACGATATAACGTTGTTGTTCTTCGCTTAACGAAACACCCTGCGGAATGTTATGCCACTTAGCCAGACAACCGCGACAACAGGTCGCGGTGGCGTGTTGAGCGATAAAAACCGGATGCCCGCGCATGGGGGTTTGCTTACCGTCGTTAGCCGGTAATGCCGGAGCAAGACGTTTAGCGACAAAATCTGCCGCATGTTGTTCAATGACTGGCGCGCCTTTCTCCAGACAATACTGACGCTCTTTCACACCCAAACGAAAGCGAGAGCGAAATTTTGAACGGGATAAACGCGCGAAGAGTGGATCGAGAGACTGCATTAATAAACTGAACGCCCTAATTGTTTCGTCAATTGTTCAAGGACGGCAATGCCCGCAAGCGAGTTACCTGCATCGTCCAGTTCCGGACTCCAGACTGCGATGGCCATTTCATGCGGAACAATCGCCACAATACCGCCACCAACGCCAGATTTCGCCGGTAGTCCCACCCGCCAGGCAAACTCCCCCGCGTTCTGGTACATACCACTGGTCGCCATCAGCGCGTTAATTTGCCGCGCCTGCATTGGCGTCACCACAGGTTCATCAATATGAATAGCTTTCCCCTGATTAGCCAGAAAGACAAATGTCCGGGCCAGCTCTACGCAGCTCATTTTCAAGGCGCAATAGTGGAAATAGTTTTGCAGAACGGTTGTCACATCATGATGGAAATTGCCAAACGACTTCATCAGCCAGGCGATAGCCGCATTTCGCGCGGAGTGTTCAAATTCGGAACGCGCTACCACCGTATCGTAGGAAATATCAGACACACCGCTTAAGCCGCGCACGACTTCCAGCATACGTTGCCGAGGAGCGCTTAATCGCCCTTGCAACATATCGCAGACCACCAGCGCACCGGCATTAATAAACGGATTACGCGGAATACCCTGCTCCATTTCCAGTTGCACTAAAGAATTGAACGGTGATCCAGACGGATCTTTGCCGACGCGTTGCCAGATTTCCTCTTCGGAGTAATGACGCATGGCGACAACGAGACTCAGCACTTTGGAAATAGACTGAATGGAAAAACGTTCTTGCGCGTCTCCGGCCTGAAAAAGCTGTCCGTCAACGGTACAGATAGCAATCCCCAATCGGGAACCGTCTACCGTAGCCAGCGCCGGAATATAATCCGCGACTTTACCCTGACCAATGAGCGGCCGCACTTGCCGCAAGATGTTTTCTAAAATTGCATTATCCATGGCGACTGCCACTTTCTACTCCTGGACCGCAGGTCTGAAAAGACCTGCGAGTATATCAGAGCTGAATATATAGCGTCAGACCCGGTCTTTCCACACCGTCTGGATATTACAGAATTCGTGTAAGCCAAAATGGGAAAGCTCACGCCCAAAGCCACTCTTCTTCACGCCACCAAAGGCCACTCGCGCATCGCTGGCACAATAACCATTGATAAACACCCCACCGCATTCCAGACGTGCCGCCATCTGTCTGGCCCGGGTTTCGTCGGTGGTGAAAATGGTCGCTGAAAGGCCGAACTCGCTATTATTAGCCAGTTCCAGTGCATGTTCTGCATCTTTCGCAATGGTGATTGCCGCAACGGGGCCAAACATTTCTTCCTGAAACGCGGTCATTTCTGGGGTAACATTCGCCAGAACCGTTGGCGGATAGTAGTTACCTGCCCCAGCCATCTTTTCCCCGCCCAGTAACAAACGCGCACCCTGCGCCAGTGTTTTTTCCACCTGATGATGCAGCTCATCACGTAAATCAAAACGAGCCATTGGTCCGAGAGTGTTCTCTTCGTCACGGGGATCGCCCATTTTCAAGGCTGCCGCAGCTGCCACAAAACGTTCGGTAAATGCCGAAGCAATTCCCTCTTCGATGATAAAGCGTTTTGCCGCTGCACAAACCTGTCCGGTATTCTGATAACGTCCGGCTACCGCCGCTTTAACCGCCAGTTCCAGATCGGCATCGTTAAGCACAATAAATGGATCCGAACCGCCAAGTTCCAGTACGCATTTTTTCAGTGCCGCTCCAGCCTGTGCGCCAATAGCCGCTCCCGCACGAACACTTCCGGTCACCGTGACAGCAGCAATGCGCGAGTCTTTAATCATCTGACTGACGCCGTCGTTGTCGGCATTCAGCCAGCCATATACGCCTTGTGGGATACCCGCATCTTTAAACACCTGGGCAATGAGCTGTGCACAGCCCATCACATTCGGCGCATGTTTAAGTAAGTAGCCGTTACCTGCAAGAATGATGGGAACCGCGCCACGCATCACCTGCCATAACGGAAAATTCCACGGCATAATCGCCAGAATTGTCCCCAACGGTCGATACTCAATAACTGCCTGCTGATTTTCCACCAGCGTAGGTTCCGCCTTCAGCATTGTCGGACCATGTTCTGCATACCAGTCACACAAATTCGCCGATTTCGCCACTTCAGCGCGCGCCTGGTTGATTGGTTTGCCCATTTCACGGGTGATCATTTGCGCCATTTCTTCGCTACGGACACGCAGAGCCTTACCGATATCACGCAGTTTTTCAGCACGATAATCTATATTTGTCTCGCGCCAGTCGCGAAAGCCTGCTGCCGCCAGCTGAAGTGCGTTTTCGATATCATCAGCGCCAGCCCACGGCAGCACAGAAAGTTGTTCACCGGTGGCAGGATTTATCGAAATTGCATGAGTTGCCGGAGTAATGGTCATCGGGGTATCTCCTTTATGAGTTATGGTAAAAAGATACGCAGATTTACTCTTGCTTGAAAATGAATAATATTAAGCCACTTATTCACGAATCGAGAATATTATGGATCTGACCCAACTGGAGATGTTCAACGCGGTTGCCGAAGCTGGCAGCATTACCCAGGCTGCAGCAAAAGTGCATCGCGTGCCGTCGAATCTCACTACCCGTCTACGCCAGCTGGAAACAGAACTGGGGATTGATCTGTTTATTCGCGAGAATCAGCGTTTACGTCTCTCACCTGCCGGGCATAACTTTTTACGCTATAGCCAACAAATTCTCGCGTTAGTGGATGAAGCGCGGAGCGTTGTCGCTGGCGATGAGCCGCAAGGTTTATTTTCTCTTGGTTCGCTGGAAAGCACCGCTGCGGTGCGCATTCCGGCCACGCTGGCGGAATTTAACCGTCGTTATCCCAAAATTCAGTTTTCACTTTCCACCGGCCCTTCCGGCACTATGCTGGAAGGTGTGCTGGAGGGAAAACTGAATGCAGCGTTTATTGATGGGCCCATTAACCATACTGCCATTGACGGGATACCGGTGTACCGCGAGGAGCTGATGATCGTCACGCCACAAGGACATGCGCCAGTAACCCGCGCCAGTCAGGTAAATGGCAGTAACATTTATGCCTTCCGCGCCAATTGTTCGTATCGTCGCCACTTCGAGAGCTGGTTTCATGCTGATGGTGCCGCTCCGGGAACTATTCACGAGATGGAGTCGTATCACGGGATGTTGGCCTGTGTGGTCGCAGGAGCAGGTATTGCGCTTATTCCGCGCTCTATGCTGGAAAGTATGCCGGGGCATCACCAGGTTGAAGCGTGGCCGTTAGCTGAGCAATGGCGTTGGTTAACAACCTGGCTGGTCTGGCGTCGCGGTGCAAAAACGCGTCCGCTTGAGGCATTTATTCAACTACTGGATGTGTCTGACTCGGCAAAACAGAGTTAGCAATGAGCTATTTTTGATAGTTCTTTCGGCTAATATGCTCTATATAGTGATGTTCCGATGACTTATGACTATATGGGGCAAATATGGTTACGCCAGTAAGCATCAGCAATTACATATCTCTTCCTGATGATTTTCCCGTACGTAATATTGCACCGCAGGTAAAAGAAGTTTTAAAGGATTTCATTGATGCACTTAGTACAATAATATGTGATGAAGAGTGGCGCACGTCTTTAAACATCAACTCAGCCACAAAAAAGATATTTAATAACCTTGACAACTTATCATATATTCAGAGGACTTCTTTTCGGGGTAACGACACGCTATACAATGAAAAGGTTCAGTTTAAACTCACTTATCCCGTCAAGAATGGAAGACACAAAGAAAATATTGAATTTCAGGTAGTAATAAATTTAAGCCCTATTTATTTAGATAATTTCCGCCATGATGGGGAAATTAATATTTTTTGCGCTCCCAACACAAAGCCTGTCACTATGGGGCGCGTATTTCAGACCGGCGTCGAGCGTGTGCTCTTTCTGTTTCTGAATGACTTTATAGAACAATTTCCAATAATCAACCCTGGCGTTCCTATCAAAAGAGCGCATACGCCACATATTGAACCCCTGCATCCGGATCACCATACCGCTGCAGATTACTTACGCCAGTTTGATTTGCTTGTCCTGAATTTTATCTCTCGCGGTAATTTTGTCATACTCCCCCGATTATGGAATAACTCTGAGGTTCACAGATGGTTCGGGAATAAAGAACCTAACTTGCTCACCGCTATTCTCGACATAACGGACAGCGAATTAAAAGAGGATTTATTGCAAAGTCTGATGGATTCACTAGGTTCTAACAAACATGTACTACCCGAAGTCTGCATCTGCTTTTTATCCCTTTTAGCAGAACAAGATTTTCCACATTTTCAGGAGTTGTTTTTATTTTTCGCCAATATGTTATTGCACTATCACCAATTTATGAAACCCAATGAAAGTGATTTGATTGACGTGTTGATGTCAGCATCATTAAGTGATGATAAAATTATCAAACATATGGCGCGCAAGACCCTCAAACTTTTTGTAAAAAATGAAACGCCGCCAAAAGTTACTCATGAAGACCTGGTGAAAAACAGGCCTCGCTCCCCTGTCAGACCACCTATACCCGCAACCTCCAAAACGCCAGACCTCCCTGAACGTCATTAAACCGTGATGTGACCGACTCTCTGACGCGTGAAAGAATCAGCGTCAGAGAAACGGAAAACGCGATCCAGATCACAAATGCATTGTATTCACATCATTAACCGTTTTAAGATCATTTCATCACTTTTTCGCAACTCACCCGATAATCTGTTATGACAACAAACACTGTTTCCCGCAAAGTGGCGTGGCTACGGGTCGTTACGCTGGCAGTCGCCGCCTTCATCTTCAACACCACCGAATTTGTCCCAGTTGGCCTGCTCTCTGACATTGCGCAAAGTTTTCACATGCAAACCGCTCAGGTCGGCATTATGTTGACCATTTACGCATGGGTAGTAGCGCTAATGTCATTGCCTTTTATGTTAATGACCAGCCAGGTTGAACGGCGCAAATTACTGATCTGCCTGTTTGTGGTGTTTATTGCCAGCCACGTACTGTCGTTTTTATCGTGGAGTTTTACCGTTCTGGTGATCAGTCGCATTGGTGTGGCTTTTGCACATGCGATTTTCTGGTCGATTACGGCGTCTCTGGCGATCCGTATGGCTCCGGCCGGGAAGCGAGCACAGGCATTGAGTTTAATTGCCACCGGTACTGCACTGGCGATGGTCTTAGGTTTACCTCTCGGGCGCATTGTGGGGCAGTATTTCGGTTGGCGAATGACCTTCTTCGCGATTGGTATCGGGGCGCTTATCACCCTTTTGTGCCTGATTAAGTTACTTCCCTTACTGCCCAGTGAGCATTCCGGTTCGCTGAAAAGCCTCCCGCTATTATTCCGCCGCCCGGCATTGATGAGCATTTATTTGTTAACTGTGGTGGTTGTCACCGCCCATTACACGGCATACAGCTATATCGAGCCTTTTGTGCAAAACATTGCGGGATTCAGCGCCAACTTTGCCACGGCATTACTGTTATTACTCGGTGGTGCGGGCATTATTGGCAGCGTGATTTTCGGTAAACTGGGTAATCAGTATGCGTCTACGCTGGTAAGTACGGCGATTGCGCTGTTGCTGGTGTGCCTGGCTCTGCTGCTACCTGCGGCGAACAGTGAAATACACCTCGGGGTGCTGAGTATTTTCTGGGGGATCGCGATGATGATCATCGGGCTTGGTATGCAGGTTAAAGTGCTGGCGCTGGCACCAGATGCTACCGACGTCGCGATGGCGCTATTCTCCGGGATATTTAATATTGGAATCGGCGCGGGTGCGTTGGTAGGTAATCAGGTCAGTCTGCACTGGTCAATGTCGATGATTGGTTATGTGGGCGCGGTGCCTGCTTTTGCCGCGTTAATATGGTCAATCATCATTTTCCGCCGCTGGCCAGTGACACTCGAAGAACAGACGCAATAGTTGAAAGGCCCATTTGGGCCTTTTTTAGTGGTACGTTTTAATGATTTCCAGGATGCCGTTAATAATAAACTGCACCCCCATACATACCAGCAGGAATCCCATCAGACGGGAGATCGCTTCAATGCCCCCCTTACCCACCAGCCGCATAATTGCGCCAGAGCTGCGTAGACTTCCCCACAAAATAACCGCCACCAGGAAAAAGATCAGCGGCGGCGCAACCATCAGTACCCAATCAGCAAAGGTTGAACTCTGACGCACTGTGGACGCCGAGCTAATAATCATCGCTATGGTTCCCGGACCGGCGGTACTTGGCATTGCCAGTGGTACAAAAGCAATATTGGCGCTGGGTTCATCTTCCAGCTCTTCCGATTTGCTTTTCGCTTCCGGTGAATCAATCGCTTTCTGTTGCGGAAAGAGCATCCGAAAACCGATAAACGCGACGATTAAGCCGCCTGCAATTCGCAGACCGGGAATCGAAATGCCAAATGTATCCATCACCAGTTGCCCGGCGTAATACGCCACCATCATGATGGCAAATACGTACACCGAGGCCATCAACGACTGACGATTACGTTCAGCACTGTTCATGTTGCCTGCCAGGCCAAGAAATAACGCGACAGTTGTTAATGGGTTAGCTAACGGTAGTAACACCACCAGCCCCAGGCCAATTGCTTTAAATAAATCTAACATTGGTGGTTGTTATCCTGTGTATCTGGTTTATCAGCGAAAAGTATAAGGGGTAAACAAGGATAAAGTGTCACTCTTTAGCTAACCTTGCATCGCACTGACCAAAACTTGAACCGATTTAGCAAAACGTGGCATCGGTCAATTCATTCATTTGACTTATACTTGCCTGGGCAATATTATCCCCTGCAACTAATTACTTGCCAGGGCAACTAATGTGAAAAGTACCAGCGATCTGTTCAATGAAATTATTCCATTGGGTCGCTTAATCCATATGGTTAATCAGAAGAAAGATCGCCTGCTTAACGAGTATCTGTCTCCGCTGGATATTACCGCGGCACAGTTTAAGGTGCTCTGCTCTATCCGCTGCGCGGCGTGTATTACTCCGGTTGAACTGAAAAAAGTGTTATCGGTCGACCTGGGGGCGCTGACCCGTATGCTGGATCGCCTGGTCTGTAAAGGCTGGGTGGAAAGGTTGCCGAACCCGAATGATAAGCGCGGCGTACTGGTAAAACTTACCACCAGCGGCGCGGCAATATGTGAACAATGCCATCAATTAGTTGGCCAGGACCTGCATCAAGAATTAACAAAAAACCTGACGGCGGACGAAGTGGCAACACTTGAGCATTTGCTTAAGAAAGTCCTGCCGTAAACAAAAAAAGAGGTATGACGATGTCCAGACGCAATACTGACGCTATTACCATTCATAGCATTTTGGACTGGATCGAGGACAACCTGGAATCGCCACTGTCACTGGAGAAAGTGTCAGAGCGTTCGGGTTACTCCAAATGGCACCTGCAACGGATGTTTAAAAAAGAAACCGGTCATTCATTAGGCCAATACATCCGCAGCCGTAAGATGACGGAAATCGCGCAAAAGCTGAAGGAAAGTAACGAGCCGATACTCTATCTGGCAGAACGATATGGCTTCGAGTCGCAACAAACTCTGACCCGAACCTTCAAAAATTACTTTGATGTTCCGCCACATAAATACCGGATGACCAATATGCAGGGCGAATCGCGCTTTTTACATCCATTAAATCATTACAACAGCTAGTTGATAACGTGACAACGTCACTGAGGCAATCATGAAACCACTTTTATCCGCAATTGCAGCTGCGCTTATTCTCTTTTCCACGCAGGGCATTGCGGAACAAACCACGCAGCCGGTTGTTACTTCCTGTGCCAATGTCGTGGTTGTTCCCCCATCGCAGGAACAACCACCGTTTGATTTAAATCACATGGGTACTGGCAGTGATAAGTCGGATGCGCTCGGCGTGCCCTATTATAATCAACACGCTATGTAGTTATTGTCAGGCTCTGATCACAGAGCCTGACATCTCCGTAATATCTTCCTGAAGTCTCAAATATTTTCGCCATTGTTGGCGATGAGATCCCGATACCAGTAAAATGACGCTTTACGTATCCGTTCCAGCGTTCCCTTCCCTTCGTTGTCTTTATCGACATAAATCATTCCGTAGCGCTTTTTCATTTCCCCTGTTCCGGCAGAAACCAGGTCAATGCAGCCCCACGGTGTGTAGCCAATTAAGTCAACACCATCTTCAACAACGGCTTTTTTCATTTCCCGAATATGGGAAGCAAAGTAATCAATGCGATAGTGATCGTTCACCGTGCCGTCAGCTTGTCTCTGGTCAACCGCACCAAATCCATTTTCGACAATAAACAGCGGCAACTGGAAATGATCCCAGAACCAGTTGAGTGAATAACGTAGCCCTGCCGGATCAATTTGCCATCCCCATTCGGATGTATCGATATAAGGGTTGCTGACCAAATCTCGTGGTTCAACATAATTCAGTTGCGGGTTATCTGGCGAAAATTGCGTAGTAAAAGACATGTAGTAGCTAAAGCCGATAAAGTCGACACAACCTCTGGCAAGAATCGCGTTATCTTCTGGTGTGATATCGAGGTTGAATCCTTTCCTGGCAAAGTAATTCAGCATATGTTGCGGATAATATCCACGAGCATGTACATCAGTAAACCAGTAACGACGATGCATCGCTTTCGTCGCCATCATCATATCGTTGGGTGCACACGTCAGAGGATAGATGGGGCACATGGCGATCATGCAGCCGATATTAAATTCAGGATTGATCGATTTTCCAGTCTGTACCGCCAGGGCACTGGCAACTAACTCGTAATGTACCGCCTGGTACATTATTTGTTCGCGCTCATTGATATCTTCCTCTGGCGAATACAAAATACCGGAATTAGTAAATGGACACAGGCTTTCGCTGAAATTCACCTGATTATTGATTTCGTTAAACGTCATCCAGTACTTTACTTTTTCTTTATAGCGCGTGAAGACCGTTGATGCGAAGCGGATGAAAAAGTCGATCAGTTTACGGTGTCGCCAGCCACCATATTTTGTCACCAGATGATAAGGCATCTCAAAATGCGAAAGCGTCACCACAGGCTCCATTCCCTGCTTCAGGCATTCATCGAACAGATCATCATAAAATTGTAAACCCTCTTCATTCGGCTCCTGTTCGTCACCTTGCGGAAAGATTCGTGTCCAGGCAATGGAAGTTCGAAAGCATTTGAATCCCATCTCGGCAAATAACTGAATATCTGTTTTATAGCGATGATAAAAATCAATTGCTTCATGATTGGGATAATTAAGCCCGTCGATAATGCCTTCTGTCACTTCACGCGGCACCCCGTGAGCGCCAGCAGTCATCACATCGGCGATACTGATGCCTTTTCCTCCTTCATTCCAGCCACCTTCCAACTGATGCGCGGCTACCGCGCCACCCCATAAAAAACCTTTTTTAAATCCTGACATACACAACTCCTTAACTAAAATAGATTACCACCAGACTTCCGCCTGGATGCCGGCCATAAATTCGTCTTTGCTGTTCTCATTAAACTTAAAATTAGATAATTCGTTATCCAGAATATTGATATACGTGCCATAGAAGCGAATTTCTGGTCGTGAACCTAAAATGCTTTCACCCACTTTCAATGCATGCCAGAGTGTCGTTTTATAAGCCGATTCATTTAGTGTTACACCCTGCTGTGTTTTGTTCTGTTGCTTAAACCAGCCTAATTCAAGCCCCGTCTGATTCCATGTATTCCAGATCCAGGCCGGTCTTATTACGGTGCGAATACTGTCAAAATCACTATGAGCGCCACTTTCATAACTATAAACATCTTCGCCATGAGAATAGACAAGCGCGTTAGCCATAATAATATTGTCAGTAAGATACATCTCGCCCTGAGAGATTAAACGCCAGGCGATCCCATTGGTATGGTCACCATAGTAATAGCGACCATGCGCCATCGTGTTACTGGCATCTGAGAAACTGGCAAAACTGCTGGCATAGGAATTATTGGCAACCTGTAACGTAAATTCATTAAACGTATCGCGTTGCAGGTTTTGCCGTAAAACAGAAGTCAGCATCCAGCTATCTTTCATTTCAAAATAACTGTCGTCATTTTCATTATCTTGTTGTTGATCCGTTTTATTAGGTGCGGAATATTTAGCCATTAATGATAATGTTGCATCATCCCATAACGGGATATTGCGATAACGAACATCCACAGAATTAGTATTCATCTGACTGGTACGCGTAAAATCACGGGAGTAAACATCGACATCATCTCGGCTTAAGGACATATCAAACAGCCCTACACCAAGTGCCCAGTTTTCAATCCCCACACCCGCAGCGACATCCGTGGTTAAGGTTTTCCAGTCCAGCATTTGGATCTCATATTGCGGGAGTTTATGTTTGCCTACCCAGAAGTCTGCCTCTGGCGCGAAGGGTAAAAAACCTCGCGTTGTCAGATAAATATCACTGAACTGCATGATATTTTCATTGGCACTGTCACCAAACCAGGCATCGTTGTACTGCTCACCCACGTTGCCATCATAAGTAACGACCGCATTTGCCGTTTTACCGTCCTGATTATAAACACGCTGATTTAAGGTTAAGTCAAACCAACCGCTCATCTCGTTACCAAAACGTCCCAGAGAACCCGCTGCATAAGTTTGTGGTGAGCCGTGATTACCGGTGCCCCAGCCTGAGCGGAAGTACCCCTGATAGCTGAATCCAATATCATCCTTTATATATTTACTGATATCTTTCAGGGTCACGCTTTCGATAGTGGTTTTGTCGCCTTTACTTTCAATAACGGCAACTTGCTGCGATCCATTTATAGTATGCGCTGCGGTAACCGAGTTCTGTTCACCGTTTTCATTTTTGATGTTATCAGCGACGGGAGATGTCGCTAATATTTCAGCAAGCGAGGCTGATTTATATTTGTTTTCCGTAATGCTTTTTTGTAATGTCGAAAGTCGGGATTTATATACTCCCAGTTCATTCTGTGTTGCTTTCAGCTCTTGTTTATTTTGCGACAATTCATTTTCAAGCAATTCAAGGCGCTGCTCTATGGTTAATTTTGTTGCCATCGCGTTCAATGGAAACAATGCTGTAATAATAGAAAAAGACAAAAGGCTGACGTTAAGCGTCTTTATATTCATGACTTATCCTTAAGAGTGTAATAATTTCCTCCAGCTATCGCACTGGAGGAAAAAATCAGGCATGGAGCTCTTTTCTTAATGAAATAATTTCCCTGGCTAAATCCTGGCATAATATTGCATTCATCAAATGATCCTGTGCATGAACCAGAATTAAATTAACTTCTATTTTGCCACAGCCTTCATCCTGACTAATTAACGCGGTCTGAATCTTATGCGCCTGAAGACAGGCGGATTCAGAACTGGCCATTAGCTGAGTTGCGCCCTGCCAGTCTTTTTGCCCGGCACAACGTATGGCTTCCATCGCATCAGAACGGGCCTGTCCTGCGTTGACCAGTAACTCCATAACAAGTTCTTCATCTGCAAACATCAACATCTCCTTCCTGTGTAAATGGCATTATCCATTAGTTGTTAAGTTATTGACCTTGTTGGCGGCAATAACAAAAGGTAAATAGATCATTGTCGCCACACCTAAACATAAAAAACCCACCAGTAACGCCAGCCAGTTTCCCCCGGTTCCGAGGAAAGCAATTAAAGGTCCGGGCGTAGTCCAGGGCACGGCATAAGCAACCGGTGGAATAATTTCCATCGAAACAAAGAAGTAACCAATGGCACAGTTAACAATAGGAACCATAATAAACGGCACCATCATGATGGGGTTAAGTACAATAGGAAGGCCGAACATTATCGGTTCATTGATATTGAAAATACCGGGGATAAATGACATTTTTGCCAGATCACGGTATTCCGCACGCTTAGAAGCGATAAAAATAGCCAACAATAACCCCAACGTCATACCTGAACCGCCGCAGTTGGCGAATGCATCATTAATAGAAGTCCAGGTAATCGGATATGGCGCGCTTCAGGTAGTGCCGTGTTGAGCGGCCCAGGAGAGATTCTCCAGATTAGCCTCAGAAAAAACAGTTTCTCGAATTGCCGACGTTGTATTAGGTCCGTGGATCCCCAGCACCCAGAGGAAATTACCCACAGCCCCCAGGATAATTACCGCAAAGATATTCGTTCCCATATGTTTGAGCGGCGTCTGGATTAATGTGTAAATGAGATCATTTAATCCTGCCGGGGATATCAATGTCAGGCAATAATTAAGTGCGGAAAAGAACACCATGACAAAAAATATTGGCAATAAAACTTTAAATGAACGCGCTACCGCAGGAGGTACAGCTGCCGGCATCGTTATGGTGATTTTGGGGTTTCGAGCTAAGCGACAAAATATTTCACTGGTGATCAATGCAACGATAACAGAAACAAACAACCCCTGCGCGCCGAGATATTTGGTCGTCAGGAATGCCTGCCCATCTATCATCTGATATGGGGTATAAACAATAAAAAATGCTCCTATTGCCGTTAATCCGCATAAAAGATCATCTTGCTCATAGCTAATCGCCACATTCCTGGCGACCAGGAAAGCAATCATAATTGACATGATATTTACAGAACCATTCATTACCGGAGTAAAAATAGCTTGTGCTTTTTCAAGGTTAGGGAAAATGCTATTCAGATGCAGTAATCCGGCAATAAAACCGTCTGGCGATAATATGGCAAAGTTAATTAGTATAATTAATGAACTTGCCATGATAATTGGAAACGTAAAAACGAATCCATCTCTCACCGCTGCAACATGTTTTTGTGAGTTTAACTTGATAGCAACTGGAACAAGAAAACGTTCCATTCCACGTTCGAATGAGGCCATTAATCCCATTTTTTATACCTGTTGTTCTGGATATTTATACATCCCAATAAAGCATGTATGCCATATCCATTTTATGATGTGTGAAAAGTTAGTTCAGGTAATAGTTTAATAATATTAGATTCTTACTCTTGCAGTAGTTTCATCGCAAATTCAAGAACTGCCTGTCCGTTCATGGTGCCATAGTCTTTCATCTCGATAACGGCTACAGGCATTTCCCCCTGTGCAACGGCTTCAATCTCTGGTTTCTGAAAGCGAACTTGCGGGCCAAGTAAAACAACGTCAACTTCGTTATTTTTAATTTTACCTTTAGCCTCTGCAATCGCCAATGCGGAAATATTAATTTCAAGTGAAATAGCGTTAGCATGATCAATCATACGTTTAACCAGCATACTGGTTGACATGCCCGCAGCGCAAACTAACAATATCTTTTTCATATTTTTCCTTACTGGTATATAACAGACAACATTGTGTAAATATCATATCCCGCAGTAGCTATACGTCCTGGTACATTGATCACAATAATACAGTAATAAAGTTGTTCAACATCAGGGTAATAATTAAACGACTCGGCCATACGATAAACCAATCAGGACTCAACTCCTTGTTTTCAATGGCTCTTAAAAGGTGCAAAAGTGATTTTTCAAAAGATTGCCCGCTTACTTAAATCCGAGATCAATGGCAATTCATGGCATGTTGGTGATTTGTTGCCGTCAGAAGCTGAACTCGCTGTTCGTTATAATGTTTCGCGTAATACCCTGCGTAAGGCATTATCCTTGCTGGAAGGCGAAGGAATTATTCACAGAAAGCATGGTTCAGGAACATACATTCAAAAAAAGAATTTTATTGCACACATTGATCACATGAACAGTTTCAGTGAAATTGCGCATAAAAGCGGCAAAGAGGCAGGGAGTCAGATTATGAAATTTGAAGTGCAAGATGCTTCACCCACTATTGCGACTGAACTGAATTTAGTGACTGGTGAGCAGGTTTATTACATAAAGAGACTGCGATTCATTGAGGATAATGCAGCACAATTAGAAGAAACGTGGATGTCAGTGGCACGTTTTCCTGATTTAACCGTATCACATATGCAGAAATCCAAATTTTCGTATATTGAGAACGAATGCGGGATCAAAATCATTGGCACCTTTGAAACTTTCTCCCCTACTTTTCCTACACCAGAAATCGCCAGTATTTTACGGATTAGCCCACGGGACCCCATACTTAAAATTCAGACCCAGGCTGTGGACAGTAACTCTATTCCGCTGGATTATTCGTTACTTTACAGCAATATTTTCGAGTTCCAGGTAAAGTACTTTTTCCCGCGATAAAAGCAGACGCACAGAGTGCTGGCATCACATTCTGTGCGTATGGTTTAGCCTCTAACCTTTACCGCTTTACGCCACCGCAAGCCAAATACATTGATATACAGCCCGGTCATAATGAGCACCGCACCGAAAAATTGTAGACCCGTTAAGCGTTCATCCAACAATAATGCCGCACTTGCCAGTCCAACTACAGGCACCAGTAACGATAACGGTGCAACCCGCCAGGTTTCATAGCGTCCCAGTAACGTCCCCCAGATCCCATAACCAACAATTGTCGCCACAAACGCCAGATACATCAGAGACAAGATGGTGGTCATATCGATAGTAACCAGACTGTGAATCATGGTTGCGGAACCATCGAGAATCAGCGAGGCAACAAAGAAGGGAATGATTGGGATTAATGCACTCCAGATTACCAGCGACATCACCGCCGGACGCGTTGCGTGCGACATGATCTTTTTATTGAAGATGTTGCCACACGCCCAACTAAATGCTGCCGCCAGGGTCAACATAAAGCCGAGCATCGCCACATGCTGACCGTTCAGGCTATCTTCGATTAACACCAGTACGCCAAAAATCGCTAAGGCGATCCCCGCCAATTGTTTGCCATGCAGTCGCTCCCCGAAAGTAAACGCGCCAAGCACGATAGTAAAAAACGCCTGTGCCTGTAACACCAGCGAAGCCAGTCCAGCAGGCATACCGAAGTTAATGGCACAAAAAAGAAAAGCAAACTGCGCAAAACTGATGGTTAATCCATACCCCAGCAGCAAATTCAGTGGTACTTTCGGTCGTGCGACAAAAAAGATAGCCGGAAAAGCAACCAGCATAAAGCGCAAACCGGCCAACATCAGCGGTGGCATGTTATGAAGCCCCACTTTGATGACCACAAAATTTAGCCCCCATACGACCACTACCAGTAGCGCCAACACCCCATCTTTTCGCGACATTCTACCGCCTCTGAATTTCATCTTTTGTAAGCAATCAACTTAGCTGAATTTACTTTTCTTTAACAGTTGATTCGTTAGTCGCCGATTACGACGGCATTAATGCGCAAATAAGTCGCTATACTTCGGATTTTTGCCATGCTATTTCTTTACATCTCTAAAACAAAACATAACGAAACGCACTGCCGGACAGACAAATGAACTTATCCCTACGACGCTCTACCAGCGCCCTTCTTGCCTCGTCGTTGTTATTAACCATCGGACGCGGCGCTACGCTGCCGTTTATGACCATTTACTTGAGTCGCCAGTACAGCCTGAGTGTCGATCTAATCGGTTATGCGATGACAATTGCGCTCACTATTGGCGTCGTTTTTAGCCTCGGTTTTGGTATCCTGGCGGATAAGTTCGACAAGAAACGCTATATGTTACTGGCAATTACCGCCTTCGCCAGCGGTTTTATTGCCATTCCTTTAGTGAATAACGTGACGCTGGTGGTGCTCTTTTTTGCCCTTATTAACTGCGCCTACTCCGTTTTTGCTACCGTGCTGAAAGCCTGGTTTGCCGACAATCTTTCGTCCACCAGCAAAACGAAGATTTTCTCAATCAACTACACCATGCTCAATATTGGCTGGACCATTGGTCCGCCGCTCGGCACGCTGTTGGTGATGCAGAGCATCAATCTGCCCTTTTGGCTGGCAGCTATCTGTTCCGCGTTTCCCATGCTTTTCATTCAAATTTGGGTAAAGGGCAGCGAGAAAATCATCACCACGGAAACAGGCAGTGTCTGGTCGCCGAAAGTTTTATTACAAGATAAGGCACTGTTGTGGTTTACCTGCTCTGGCTTTCTGGCTTCTTTTGTTAGCGGCGCATTTGCTTCATGCATTTCACAATATGTGATGGTGATTGCTGATGGGGATTTTGCCGAAAAGGTGGTCGCGGTTGTTCTTCCGGTGAATGCCGCCATGGTAGTTACGTTGCAATATTCCGTGGGCCGCCGACTTAACCCGGCTAACATCCGCGCGCTGATGACAGCAGGCACCCTCTGTTTCGTCATCGGTCTGGTTGGTTTTATTTTTTCCGGCAACAGCCTGCTATTGTGGGGTATGTCAGCTGCGGTATTTACTGTCGGTGAAATCATTTATGCGCCGGGCGAGTATATGTTGATTGACCATATTGCGCCGCCAGGAATGAAAGCCAGCTATTTTTCCGCCCAGTCACTGGGCTGGCTTGGCGCAGCAGTTAATCCATTAGTCAGCGGAGTGGTGCTCACGAACATGCCCCCTTCCACGTTGTTTATCATCCTGGCGATGGTAATCATTGCCGCGTGGGTGTTAATGCTGAAAGGCATTCGTGCAAAATCCTGGGGGCCGCCTGTGGCATGTTGATGGGCGTGCCTCACTGCCACGACTTTACTCATTATTTTCCTGTTGCAAAGGCGTAGCCTTCATCTTCCCAGCCGGTGATCCCGCCGAGCATGATTTTAACTGGCCTTCCTAGCTGGGCCAGTTTGAGTGCCGCCCGGTCTGCTCCATTACAATGTGGTCCCGCGCAATACACCACAAACAGAGTATCTTTCGACCATTGAGCCATTCTCTCTGAGGTCATTTGCTTATGGGGCAAATGAATCGCGCCGGGAATATGCCTGCGGGCGAAGTTTTCTTCACACCCAACCACATGCAATAAAACGAAGTCATCACCAACGTACGCCAGAGAGTCATGAACATCGGCACAATCTGTTTCAAGACTCAGGCGTATGAGAAAATGCGCTTCGGCAATGTCCGGCGTCGCGGCTGTAAATTCAGTGACATAATGCATAGTGCTTTTTCCTATTGGTTTATTGTGTTAACAATAATGTAACCGACAAACCATGCACTTACCGCCTCTCGATATGCCAGAAAAGCGCAAAATGATGACAATTTCACAACGCCCCCTGGTCGTTGTCTTGGCCTATGATGGGCTATGTACTTTTGAATTTGGCGTCGCAGTTGAAATATTCGGCCTTCCACGCCCGGAAATGGGTGATAACTGGTATCGGTTTGCTGTCGCTGCGGTAGAAGCCGGTGCGTTGCAAGCCACTGGTGGAATCCGGGTGGTTGCGGATGGAGGGCTGGAGTTACTTGCCGACGCCGATATGATTATTATTCCCGGTTGGCGTGGAGTAGATGAACCGGTGCCAGAGATGCTATGTGAGGCGTTACGCGAAACTCACCAGCGAGGAACTCGTCTGGTATCGATATGTTCTGGTGTATTTGTTCTTGCCGCCGCAGGCCTTCTTCACCAGCGTAAAGCGACCACCCACTGGCGCTACACTGAACAACTCCAACATCGTTACCCTTCTATTCATGTATGTGACAATGTTTTATATCAGGATGAAGGACAAGTCATGACTTCCGCAGGGAGTGCTGCAGGGATCGATCTGTGCTTACATATCGTGCGTAAAGATTATGGTCACGAAATTGCAAACAATGTCGCCCAACGGCTAGTCATCCAGCCGCATCGCCACGGAGAACAACCACAAAACATGACGCGTCCGATGGCTTCGTCGCGAGAAAGCCAGACGTTTGGCGCATTATTCGACTTTTTACAGCAAAATCTGGCGCAAACGCATACCGTTGCCTCTCTTGCCGGGCGAGTGAACATGAGCCAACGCACTTTTTTAAGACGTTTTGCCGCCTTAACGGGTATGACACCTGCCCGCTGGCTGCTTAATGAGCGGTTAATTCGCGTGCAGGATTATCTGCAAAATTCGGCTTTCAGCATCGATAAAATTGCCGAGCTGACGGGGTTTGGCAATTCAGCCTTACTAAGGCATCATTTTCTACAGCGTTTTTTATTATCTCCTTCGCAATACAGAAAAAACAGCCGTCCTCCTTCACATTAATCACCTAATTCAGCCTTCGTTTAGGTTACCTCTGCTAATATCTTTCTCATTGAGATGAAAATTAAGGTAAGCGAGGAAACACACCACACCATAAACGGAGGCAAATAATGCTGGGTAATATGAATGTTTTTATGGCCGTACTGGGAATAATTTTATTTTCTGGTTTTCTGGCCGCGTATTTCAGCCACAAATGGGATGACTAATGAACGGAGATAATCCCTCACCTAACCGGCCCCTTGTTACAACTGTGTACAAGGGGCCTGATTTTTATGACGGCGAAAAAAAACCGCCAGTAAACCGGCGGTGAATGCTTGCATGGATAGATTTGTGTTTTGCTTTTACGCTAACAGGCATTTTCCTGCACTGATAACGGATCGTTGACACAGTAGCATCAGTTTTCTCAATGAATGTTAAACGGAGCTTAAACTCGGTGAATCACGTTTTGTTCGTCAATAAACATACAGCGATTTCTTCCGGTTTGCTTACCCTCATACATTGCCCGGTCCGCTCTTCCAATGACCACATCCAGAGGCTCTTCAGGAAATGCGCGACTCACACCTGCTGTCACGGTAATGTTGATATGCCCTTCAGAATGTGTGATGGCATGGTTATCGACTAACTGGCAAATTCTGATACCTGCACGACATGCTTCTTCATCATTATCCGCTTTGACAATAATGATAAATTCTTCGCCCCCGTAGCGATAAACCGTTTCGTAATCACGCGTCCAACTGGCTAAGTAAGTTGCCAGGGTGCGTAATACTACATCGCCGATTAAATGCCCGTAGGTATCATTAACCAATTTAAATCGGTCAATATCCAACAACATTAAATAAAGATTCAGAGGCTCAGCGTTGCGTAACTGATGATCGAAGGATTCATCAAGAACCCGACGACCCGGCAATCCCGTCAAAACATCCATATTGCTACGGATCGTCAGTAAATAAATTTTGTAATCGGTTAATGCCGCAGTAAAAGAAAGCAACCCTTCCTGAAAAGCGTCGAAATGCGCGTCCTGCCAGTGATTTTCAACAATAGCCAACATTAATTCCCGACCACAGTTATGCATATGTTGATGGGCAGAATCCATTAGCCGAACGTAAGGTAATTCATCGTTATCGAGTGGCCCCAGATGATCAATCCACCGACCAAACTGGCACAGTCCATAAGAATGGTTATCCGTTATTTCTGGCTTACTGGCATCTCTCGCGACCACGCTGTGAAACATACTTACCAGCCACTGGTAGTGGGCATCGATAGCCTTATTGAGATTTAACAAGATGGCATCAATTTCCGTTGTCTTCTTGATCATTGCCACTCCTTTTTCACAGTTCCTTGTGCGCGCTATTCTAACGGGAGAAAAGCAAAATTACGTCAATATTTTCATAGAAATCCGAAGTTATGAGTCATCTCTGAGATAACATTGTGATTTGAAACAAAATCAGCAGATAAAAAAGTGTTTAATTCTGTAAATTAACTCTGCATTATCGCAATTAAAATGATGACAAATAGCATAACCCAATACCCTAATGGCCCAGTAGTTCAGGCCATCAGGCTAATTTATTTTTATTTCTGCAAATGAGTGACCCGAACGACGGCCGGAGCGCTTTTCTTATCCAGACTTCCGCTAATGTTGATCATCTGGTCCGGCTGAACTTCTCGTCCATCAAAGACTGCCGCAGGAATAACAACATTAATTTCACCGCTCTTATCGCGAAAAACGTAACGGTCTTCTCCTTTGTGAGAAATCAAATTACCGCGCAGTGAAACCGAAGCGCCATCATGCATGGTTTTTGCGAAATCAACGGTCATTTTTTTTGCATCATCGGTTCCGCGATAGCCATCTTCTATTGCATGAGGCGGCGGTGGCGCTGCATCCTGTTTTAATCCGCCCTGGTCATCTGCCAACGCATAAGGCATGACAAGAAAACTTGCTAATACAATGGCCTGAAATTTCATACTGACTCCTTAATTGCGTTTGGTTTGACTTATTAAGTCTGGTTGCTATTTTTATAATTGCCAAATAAGAATACTGCCAATTGTTATAAGGCATTTAAAATCAGGCTACTAGATGTCAAATATTCAGAGAATTTAACTCACTAAAGTTAAGAAGATTGAAGAGTCTTAAACATATTTCAGAACAATCAGATTTATAAATTTGAAAATTATTATAACGGAAGAGTATACAAAAAAAGTAATTTTGCTGGCGACTGCGAAACGGCATTCGCATTAGCGGTGAAGTTTGCCCTCGCCCAGCTGCTGCAATTACTGCTATAACGAGGCTGGTCTGGCGATAAATCCAGGCCAGCCATTGGTGGTGTTTATACGTTCAAGCCACGATGTTGCAGCATCGGCATAATCTGAGGTGCCTTACCGCGCCATTGTCGATACAGGCGTTCCAGATCCTCGCTGTTACCTCTGGAAAGGATCGCCTCGCGAAAACGCAGCCCATTTTCACGCGTTAATCCGCCCTGCTCAACAAACCACTGATAACCATCATCGGCCAACATTTGCGTCCACAGATAAGCGTAATAACCCGCGGCATATCCGCCACCAAAAATATGGGCGAAATAACTGCTGCGATAGCGTGGCGGTATAGCGGGAAGATCCATATTTTCCGCCACCAGCGCCCGCAATTCAAAATCATCGACATCCTGCATTGCTTCGTTTTCTTCCAGGCAATGCCAGCGCATATCGAGAAGTGCGGCGCTAAGCAGTTCGCTCATCTCATACCCTTTGTTGAACAGGCTGGCATTACGCATTTTCTGTTGCAGTTCGTCAGGCATTGCTGCCCCGCTCTGATAATGCCGGGCGTAGCGAGCGAATACCTGCGGATGTGTTGCCCAGTGTTCGTTGATTTGCGACGGAAATTCGACAAAATCACGCGGCGTGTTGGTGCCGGAAAGCGTGGCATAACGCTGGCGGGCAAAAAGGCCGTGCAGCGTATGACCAAATTCATGGAATAAGGTTATTACATCATCCCAGAGTAACAACGCAGGCTCCCCAGCAGCGGGTTTCTGATAATTGCAGACGTTATAAATTACCGGGTGCGTTTCATTCAGCGTTGATTGCTCAACAAAATTGCCCATCCATGCGCCGCCGCTTTTTGAATCACGGGCGAAGAAATCACCGTAAAATAACGCCAGCCCCACGCCATTATGATCAAAAATTTCCCACACACGAACGTCAGGATGGTAGACAGGAATATCAAAACGTTCGACAAACTTAATACCGAAGAGCTGATTCGCAGTCCAGAATACGCCTTCATTCAACACCGTGTTTAATTCGAAATAAGGCTTGAGCTGCGCTTCATCGAGATCGAATTTATCACGTCTTACCTGCTCGGCATAAAATGCCCAGTCCCACGGCTGCGCGCTAAACCCGCCCTGCTGCTTATCGATAACCGCCTGTATGGAGGCTAATTCATCGCTCGCACGTTGACGCGCCGCTGGAACAATTTCCCGCATAAAGTTGAGCGCTGCTTCTGGCGTTTTTGCCATCTGATCGGCGATTTTCCATGCGGCATAATGAGGAAAACCAAGCAGTTTCGCCTGCTGCGCGCGGATCTCCACCAGACGTTGAATGATAGCGCGGGTATCATTGGCATCATTTTTTTCCGCTCGCATCCAGCCCGCAGTAAACAGTTTTTCACGCGTCGCACGATCGCGCATTTCGGCAAGCGCCGGTTGTTGGGTGGTATTCAGCAGCGGAATCAGCCATTTGTTATCCAGACCTTTCTCGCGAGCCGCCTCTGCCGCCAGCACAATCTCTTGCTCACTCATTCCTGCCAGCTGCGCGATATCGTTCACAACCAGACCGCCGGATTTATTTGCTGCCAGTAACCGCTGGTTAAACTGGCTGGTCAGGGTCGCAGCTTCTGTATTCAGTACTTTTAATTTTGCTTTATCAGCTTGCGCAAGTTTGGCTCCGGCAAGGACAAAACGTTGATGAATCACCTCCACCAGGCGGATGGATTCACTATCAAGCCCCAGGGATTCACGGCGCTGCCAGACAGCATCTACCCGCGCGAATAATTCACCGTTCAGATAGATATCATTAGCCAGTTCCGCCAGTTCAGCGGAAAACTGTTCATCAAGACGCTGTAATTCATCATTGGTATGCGCCGCAGTCATCGCAAAAAAGACGCTGGTAACGCGGGTAAGTAATTCTCCGCTTTGTTCCAGTGCCAGAATAGTATTGTTGAAATCAGGCGTTTGCGAGTTAAGCGCGATGGCAGTAATTTCTGCCCGCTTTTGCAGCATTCCCTCATCGAATGCCGGGCGATAGTGATGATTGGCAATTTGATCAAAATGGGGAGCCAGATACGGCAGTGTGCTTTGCACAAGGAAAGGATTCATTGTTGTCATTTTCTTCTCCTGAACGCGAGGTGTTCCATAGCGTAGGCTTACTGATAACGGAGTGCAATCTTGCAAACCAGTATTACCCGCTCTTAAGCATCACGTGCTATGTTATTGACACACAAAAGCGTTGAGGAACAGTGAGATGATCGTTTTAGTAACTGGAGCAACGGCAGGTTTTGGTGAATGCATTACTCGTCGTTTTATTCAACAAGGGCATAAAGTTATCGCCACTGGCCGTCGCCAGGAGCGGTTGCAGGAGTTAAAAGATGAACTGGGAGATAATCTGTATATCGCCCAACTGGACGTTCGCAACCGCGCCGCTATTGAAGAGATGCTGGCATCGCTCCCTGCCGAGTGGAGCAATATTGATATCCTGGTAAACAATGCCGGCCTGGCGTTGGGCATGGAGCCTGCGCATAAAGCCAGCATTGAAGACTGGGAAACGATGATTGATACCAACAACAAAGGCCTGGTATATATGACGCGCGCCGTCTTACCGGGTATGGTTGAACGTAATCATGGTCATATTATTAACATTGGCTCAACGGCAGGCAGCTGGCCGTATGCCGGTGGTAACGTTTACGGTGCGACGAAAGCGTTTGTTCGTCAGTTTAGCCTGAATCTGCGTACGGACCTGCATGGTACGGCGGTGCGCGTCACCGACATCGAACCGGGTCTGGTGGGTGGCACCGAGTTTTCCAATGTCCGCTTTAAAGGCGATGACGGTAAAGCGGAAAAAACCTATCAAAATACCGTTGCATTGACGCCAGAAGATGTCAGCGAAGCCGTCTGGTGGGTGTCAACGCTGCCTGCTCACGTCAATATCAATACCCTGGAAATGATGCCGGTTACCCAAAGCTATGCCGGACTGAATGTCCACCGTCAGTAATTTTTATACCCGGCGTAACTGCCGGGTTATTGCTTGTCACAAAAAAGTGGTAGACTCATGCAGTTAACTCACTCACAAGCAAGAACGAATGACCGTCGAAACGCAACTTAATCCCACACAGCCTGTCAATCAGCAGATTTATCGTATTCTTCGTCGCGACATTGTCCATTGCCTGATTGCTCCAGGCACACCGTTGTCGGAAAAAGAAGTTTCTGTTCGTTTCAATGTGTCACGCCAGCCGGTTCGTGAAGCCTTTATTAAACTGGCGGAAAACGGTCTGATTCAAATTCGTCCGCAGCGTGGCAGCTACGTCAACAAAATTTCCATGGCCCAGGTGCGCAACGGCAGTTTTATCCGTCAGGCCATTGAGTGCGCGGTGGCGCGTCGGGCGGCGAGCATGATTACCGAAAGCCAGTGCTACCAACTGGAACAAAATCTTCACCAGCAACGCATTGCCATTGAGCGCAAGCAACTGGATGATTTTTTTGAACTTGATGACAACTTCCATCAACTCCTGACGCAGATTGCCGACTGTCAACTGGCGTGGGATACCATTGAGAACCTGAAAGCGACCGTTGATCGCGTGCGCTATATGAGTTTCGACCACGTTTCTCCACCAGAAATGCTGTTACGCCAGCATCTTGAGATTTTCTCTGCCCTGCAAAAACGTGATGGCGATGCGGTAGAACGTGCAATGACGCAACATTTGCAGGAAATCAGCGAATCCGTGCGCCAGATCCGCCAGGAAAACAGCGACTGGTTTAGCGAAGAGTAGTTCATTTCCTCTCATCCCATCCGGGGTGAGAGTCTATTCGCCCCGCCTTATGGCTCATGCATGCATCAAAAAAGATGTGAGCTTGATCAAAAACAAAAAATATTTCACTCGACAGGAGTATTTATATTGCGCCCGTTACGTGGGCTTCGACTGTAAATCAGAAAGGAGAAAACACCTATGACGACCTACGATCGTAACCGTAACGCAATCACCACTGGCAGCCGTGTTATGGTTAGCGGCACCGGTCACACTGGCAAGATCCTGTCGATTGATACTGAAGGTCTGACCGCTGAGCAAATCCGCCGCGGAAAAACCGTAGTTGTTGAAGGTTGTGAAGAGAAACTGGCACCTCTGGACCTGATTCGTCTCGGCATGAACTAAGCGTGTGAATGCCGCCGATGGCGGCATTGCTTTTTTTACTTCACGGAATATTTCGCCACGGTCGCTTTCGCACCATGCGCTAATAAAGACAAGTACGCTTCCGTCACTTTTGCAGTAAACAAGCTATTGTCTGGCAAATCATCACCAAAGATCGCCTTAATCGCCAGCAATGACTGGACGCGCGCTTTCCCTTCGGCACTACTTTGTACAGCCTTCTGAATAACAGGTAACAGTGGGTCACTGATTTCTATCGGATTTCCCTGTTCATCAACACCACCGACATAACGCATCCAACCCGCGACGCCTAGCGCCAGCAGATCGAACTTGCTGTCATGCGCCAGATGCCAGCGAACAGAATCCAACATCCGCTGTGGCAATTTCTGGCTGCCATCCATCGCAATCTGCCAGGTTCGATGACGTAGCGCCGGGTTGCTATAGCGTTCAATTAATCGGTTAGCGTAATCTTGCAAATCAACGCCCTGCACTTTCAACGTCGGCGCTTGTTCATGCAACATCAAGGCATACGCTGCATGACGATAATGTTCATCTTCCATGCAGTCATTAATGTGCTGATATCCGGCAAGATAACCCAGATACGCCAGGAATGAATGACTGCCGTTGAGCATGCGCAACTTCATCTCTTCATAAGGCAGCACATCACTAACCAGTTCGGCTCCCGCTTTTTCCCATTCCGGACGTCCGGCAACAAAGTTATCTTCTATTACCCACTGGCGGAAAGGTTCACAGGCAACGCCAGCAGGATCGCGCACACCGGTAAGTTGTTCGATTTTCGCCAGCGTATCCTCTGTCACTGCGGGCACAATACGGTCCACCATTGTTGATGGGAAAGTCACGTTTTCTTCGATCCATTGTGCCAGTTTTACATCAACAGCTTGCGCGTAGGAAGTGACAACGTCACGCATAACATGACCGTTTTCTGGCATGTTGTCACATGACATGACGGTAAATGCGGGAAGTCCTGCCGCTTTACGGCGAGCCAGCGCCTCGACAATCACCCCTATTGCAGTTTTCGGCTGGTGGGGATTTTGTACGTCGGCAACGACCATCGGGTGATCGGGCATTAACTGTCCGGTCGCCGGAGAGTGGAAATACCCTTTTTCGGTGATTGTCAGAGAGACAATCGCGATTTGCGGTTCACACATCGCAGCCAACACGGTTTCTAAGCCATCAATCTGTACGTGCAAGGCTTTTTTAACGACGCCAACGACGCGAGCCGTCCACGCATCGGCCGACATTTCCGCAACGGTATAAAGATTATCTTGCTGTTGTAAATCGGCAATTTGCTGTTCGCCGCCGATTAAATTGACCTCATAATATCCCCAGTCACTGAAATGTTCCGTAGCAAGAATATCGGCATACACACCCTGATGCGCACGGTGAAATGCACCAAAGCCTAAATGAACAATTCTTGGGGCCAGGTTATTACGATCATAAACAGGGAGCGTCGCTTTTGCTGATAACAAATTATTTCCCATAACAATTCCTTAAATTTAAATATGGCAAGCTGCATGTTTTGTTATATGAATAAAAATCCCCTCTCCGGTAAGAGAAGGGATTGAGGATTTAAAGACTTCTGGAAGGTTGCGCTGCTGTTACAACACGCGGTTGATCTTCCGCAGCGTCTTCCAGCGCACTTAAATCACGGTCTTTCACTTCTGGCATTTTCAGCGCAGAGATTAAACCAATCACTGAATATGCCATGATCATAATGGCGATCGGATACCAGGATTCCGTCATGGTGCAGAAAATACCCGCCAGGATAGGACCAAAACCGGAAGCGATAAGACCACCAATTTCTTTAGAAATAGCCATCCGGGTAAAGCGGTTTTTACAGCCGAACATTTCTGCCATGGTAATGTTTTCCAGAGCAAATAATCCCAGCACCGCACAGTTATGAATCACAATCAGTGCAACCATAATGGTGCTCGGGGCATAGCTTTTATCTACGATGATAGAAAGCATTGGCCATGCCAGCACAATCGCAGAGGTATTCATAATAATATACGGGATCCGGCGACCAATTTTATCGGATAACCAACCAAGGAACGGAATGGTCATAAAGCCGAGAATCGAACTGATCATCAATGCATCTGTTGGAATTGCTTTGTTAAACAATAACGTCTGCACTAAATAGCCTGCAAGGAAAGTCTGAATTAAACCTGAGTTACCAGCCTGACCAAAACGCAGCCCTGTTGCCAGCCAGAAGGATTTGCTCTGGAACATGCTACCAGCAGGTGCAGGTTTTGCTGTCGGTTGGTTGCTGTCGTTAACCTTCTCAAAGACCGGGCTTTCTTTCAGATTCATACGCAACCAGATAGCAAAGACCATCACGACAACGCTCGCCAGGAACGGTATACGCCATCCCCACGCCAACAGTTCCTCTTTACTGAGAATGAAGAACATAAAGGCCCAGATTGCCGTTGCGCTCAAGGTTCCGCAGTTAGTCCCCATAGCAACAAATGAGGAGATAATTCCGCGCTTACCTTTTGGCGCATATTCCGCCAGCATCGTACCGGCACCGGAAATTTCCGCACCTGCCCCCAACCCCTGAATAATACGCAGCGTCACCAGCAAAATTGGCGCAAAAACACCAATCTGTGCATAGGTCGGTAACACACCAATTAAGGTGGTACAGATCCCCATCATGGTGATGGTAATAAAGAGCACTTTTTTACGCCCTATTCTGTCGCCCATTTTGCCGAAAATAAATGCTCCGACAATACGTGCCACATAACCTGCACCATAGGTTCCCATTGCCAGAATTAACGCCATTGCCGTTGACGATTCAGGAAAAAATATTTCATGAAAAACTAACGCTGCGCCGAGCGAATATAACTGGAAATCCATAAATTCAAGCGCAGTGCCCAGCCATCCCGATACTGCTGCTTTCACCAAATCCTTAGTGCTTCTTTCGTGTTTTTCTATTGTCATAATGGTTATCTCTAAAAAAGAGGTAAGATGCGTACTACTTACTCGCCGTTATTGGTATTATTCAGAAAAAGTGAGTAAGACTTTGCAGCAATGCTTTTGATCCTGTTCAAATAAACTAATGGCATCAGCAACATGCTGGAAATCAAACGTATGGGTAATTAGTTTTTCTGGTTTAATTAACCCTTTACTTAACCAGTCGATAACGACCGGGAATTTATTTGCATTTAAGCGTGAAGAGAAAATAGAGAGTTCTTTTCCGGTAATTCCTTGCTGAATCACTTCAGACGGTTCACTGGAGAAGCCCATCAATACAATACGTGCCGCTGGAGAAGCCAGCGTTACGGCTTCTTTCAGGATTGAAGGATGACAAGCCGCATCGATAATTAATGTCGGCTTGATGCCTTTTTCAGCGAAAATCTCGCCAAGCGGTGTCTGGCTGTTATTAATCGCCCAGTCTGCCCCGCTCTCTTTCGCTTTTTCCAGTCGTTCATCAATGCGATCGGCAACAATCACATTCTTAACGTTATAGACGCCTTTTAATACCTGAACGATCGTCAGGCCGATTGGACCTGCACCGTAAACCAGAACGTTATCATTTTCAGTCGGTTGACCATGACCGGTAACGTTCGCCGCAATGGTAAAAGGTTCGATCATCACCGCATATTGATCGGCCACTGCTTCAGGAATTTTCCACGCATTTTTTGCCGGCACCACGGCATATTCACTGAAACCACCGTCAGCGTGCACACCTAATACAGCCAGTGTCGTACAAACGTTCGGCTTACCTATAGAGCACGGATAGCAATGCCCACAGCTGACCACCGGATCGACAGCAACGCGTTCACCGACTCTGGCGCTTTCCACGCCTTCACCCACTGCATCAATGACGCCAAAAAATTCATGTCCAATGACGCGTGGATATTTCGCAAAAGGATTATGCCCACGATAAATATGGCTATCTGAACCACAAATTCCGGCAAGTTTCACTTTTACTCGTACTTCACCCGCTGACGGGGTGGGTATTTCGCGTTCGATAATTGACAGTTGATTCGGTTTTTCAATTAAAATGCTTTTCATTATCTTACTCCTTACCAGTTCCACAGCGTGCCATCTTCCAGACGTGCGACTGGCAGATAAGCAGGTTCATAGGGATATTTCGCCGCCAGCTTTTCATCGAATTCGATGCCAAGACCCGGTTTGTCTCCCGGATGCATATAGCCGTTATCGAAAGTCCAGTTGTGCGGGAAGACTTCAAGCATTTGTTCGGAATAACCCATGTACTCCTGGACACCGAAATTGGGGACCCACAGATCAAAGTGCAGCGCCGCAGCCATGCAGACTGGTGACAAATCGGAAGGACCGTGTGAGCCAGTACGTACCTGATACAGCGAAGCAAAATCGGCAATCCGGCGCATACCGGTAATCCCCCCCGCGTGAGTCAGCGTGGTGCGGATATAGTCGATAAGTTGTTCTTCAATCAGCTGTTTGCAGTCCCAGATGCTGTTGAAGACTTCACCCACTGCAATTGGCGTGACGGTGTGTTGGCGAATCAGGCGGAAACACTCCTGGTTTTCCGCAGGCGTCGGATCTTCCATCCAGAACATGCGATAATCTTCAATGCTTTTACCAAAGCGTGCTGCTTCAATAGGCGTTAAGCGATGGTGCATGTCATGCAGCAAATGTTCATTAAAACCAAACTTGTTACGTACCGCGTCAAACAATTTCGGCATGAAATCGAGGTATTTCTCCGTCGACCACAGCTGCTCTTCCGGCCACTGTCCTTTGGTTGCGGGTTCATAAGCCAGACCTTTGCCTTTCGACATGCCGTAGGTGGTTTTCATACCAGGGATTCCGCACTGCACGCGGATGGCTTTGAATCCCAGCTCCTGATGACGGGCATAATCATCCAGAGCTTCATCAATACTGTGACCGGTGGTATGGCAATAAACCATCACCCCTTCACGAGACGCGCCGCCGAGTAACTGGTAAAGCGGCATGTTGGCAGCTTTGGCTTTAATATCCCACAGCGCCATATCAACCGCTGAAATGGCCGACATCGTAACCGGACCGCGACGCCAGTAAGCACCTTTATAGAAAAACTGCCAGATATCTTCGATACGGTGTGCATCGCGACCAATAAGCTGCGGACAAAGGTGATCCTGCAAATAAGAGGCCACGGAAAGCTCACGTCCATTTAGGGTGGCATCCCCAAGGCCCGTAATACCGTCCTCAGTGGTGATTTTTAATGTGACAAAATTACGCCCCGGACAGGTAACAAAAACTTCAGCCTTTACGATCTTCATGTTCGATTCCTTGCATCGCTTGTCGTGATGCATGAAATCTACGTAACTGAGCTACTACCATACAAGTATGAAGATCAAAAAAAGCCGGAGTGATCACAAAAAAAGGCGTATATTTGCGCCGTGAATGGTTGACAAAAGATGAAATAGAATACCTTTTGTCAGCTGACACTTCCTCGTATCTTATTGATAAAATGGATTTATGTTCCTACGTGCGCCCCCAGCCCGCAACAATGATCAACATGCCGCAAAGCGCAATCAACGCCCCCGTCCAGTCATAAAGAGTCAGTTTCACGCCATCCACAACGCGCAGCCAAATCAACGCCGTGCAGACATAAACGCCACCATAAGCCGCGTAAACACGCCCACTCGCCGCAGGATGCAACGTTAACAACCAGACAAACAGCGCCAGTGAAATCCCTGCCGGAAGCAACAGCCAGATACTGGCGTTTCGCTTCAACCACAGCCAGGGCAAAAAGCACCCAATAATTTCACACAGCGCAGTAGCAAAAAATAGTAACGTTGTTTTAATCATCTTTGTCACTTATTGACATCATGTATAGTTATAGGACGACATAATATCATCAATATAAACACCCTCCTTGAACGTTTTGCGTTCGCAGTGGATGGTGTAGAATCAGCTTTAATCATTCATACAGGGAATGAATTATGAAAATCACTCTCAGCAAACGAATCGGCCTGCTCGCTTTTCTGCTGCCTTGCGCACTGGCATTGAGCACAACTGTTCATGCCGAAACTAACAAACTGGTGATTGAGTCTGGCGACAGTGCACAAAGCCGCCAGCACGCCGCTATGGAAAAAGAGCAATGGAATGACACGCGCAATCTGCGCCAGAAAGTGAATAAACGCACTGAAAAAGAGTGGGATAAAGCCGACGCCGCTTTTGATAACCGCGATAAATGTGAGCAAAGCGCCAACATCAATGCCTACTGGGAGCCAAATACTTTGCGCTGCCTGGACCGTCGAACTGGCCGCGTTATTACCCCCTAACCTGTTATTGATTTAAGGAATGTAAGGACACGTTATGCCAAGCGCCCACAGTGTTAAGCTACGCCCGCTGGAGCGTGAAGATTTACGCTATGTACATCAACTCGACAATAACGCCAGTGTGATGCGTTACTGGTTTGAGGAACCCTACGAAGCCTTTGTTGAACTCTCTGATCTGTACGATAAGCATATTCACGATCAGAGCGAACGGCGCTTTGTGGTGGAATGTGACGGCGAAAAAGCCGGTCTGGTGGAGCTGGTGGAAATTAACCATGTTCATCGCCGCGCAGAATTTCAGATAATTATCTCCCCGGAATATCAGGGGAAAGGTCTGGCAACGCGTGCCGCAAAATTAGCAATGGACTATGGCTTCACCGTTCTCAATCTCTATAAGCTGTATCTGATCGTCGATAAAGAGAATGAAAAAGCGATTCACATTTACCGCAAGCTTGGCTTTACGGTTGAAGGTGAATTGATGCATGAGTTCTTTATTAATGGTCAATATCGGAATGCCATTCGCATGTGCATATTCCAGCATCAGTATCTGGCAGAGCACAAAACACCGGGTCAGACTCTCCTGAAGCCGACCGCACAATAGCATTAATAATAATCGATAGTATTTTTGATGGTGTAAACCCGTTCGACGGCGGGTTTTACTCCTTCATCAACAATGATTAGCTGACAGTCTACCGGATTGGCGTAACTGTCATATTCACAGCTCTGTTTTACATTACCAACCCGTTGATTATTCAGTAAAGTAACCGCTGTGTAATCTAATTTTTTGATCGGATCCGTTGATGGCGTAGCGCTAACAGATAATGTTTTGTCGTTACTTTTCGTGGTTTTACCCAGCGGATAACCCTGATCATCATAGCGATATTCCATCTGCATCTGTTTGCTGCTGGCTTTAATCACAAAGCCATTATCATCGGTTTCCCAACTCACCCCGGCAGAAGGTAATTCTGCTAGCTGGCATTTTCCCTGCAAACGAACTCTTTTCTCCAATGTCTGGGCATCACGGTAATAATTGGCGTCCAGTACCAGGGCAACCACGGTATTATTTTCCAGATCCAGTAATTCGAGAGAATCAAAACAGCCTTCTTCCGACAAAGTCCCCGAAACACGTTTCGTCACTTCACCTTGCTCATCCATTAATGTCTGAGTGAAATCTTTTACGGGACCACGCAGCGGATCAAAATCGAATTCATTAGAGAAACTGGCCATCTCCGGGGTAAATGATAGTGTTACCTCTGTGCGGTCACATCCTGTGAGGAATATCGCGAGTAAGCATGGCAGTAATTTGTATTTCACAACAGTCACCTGAGAGTAGAGATGATTCTCAATCATAGTAGCAAATACAGTACTTTACACGTTAAATGCTATGCTTAAAGAAGTTATCTTCGCGTAAGGAGCTTATGATGAAACTCTCAACCTGCTGTGCCGCGCTTCTGCTCGCCCTCGCCTCACCCGCGGTACTCGCCGCGCCGGGATCCTGTGAGCGCATACAGAGCGATATATCACAGCGCATTATCAATAATGGCGTACCCGAAAGCAGCTTCACGTTAAGTATTGTACCCAATGACCAGGTTGATCAGCCTGATTCCCAGGTCGTCGGGCATTGCGCTAATGATACGCATAAAATTCTCTACACCCGCACCACCAGCGGTAACGTCTCTGCTCCCGCGCAGTCTACCCAGGATGGCGCGCCTGCCGAACCGCAGTAACACATTATCGACTGAACGCCGGATACGACACATCCGGCGATTTGAACATACAACATAATCCCACCTTATTACTCATACCCTTCTATTGATATGGATTAATAATTCTTAACCCAAAATAGGTAGACTCCCTCTATTGTTAGCGCGCTAAATATTCAATATATAAACTTTTATATAACGATAAAGAACAGGGAGTGAGTTATGTCCAAAAATGAACAAATGGTGGGCATCAGCCGCAGAACACTCGTTAAATCTACCGCGATAGGTTCTCTGGCGCTGGCTGCAGGCGGTTTTTCTTTACCGTTCACCCTGCGCAGTGCAGCGGCAGCGGTACAACAGGCCAGCGAGAAAGTGGTCTGGGGTGCCTGTTCCGTCAACTGTGGTAGCCGCTGTGCACTTCGTCTGCATGTTAAAGATAATGAAGTGACCTGGGTGGAAACTGACAACACCGGCAACGACGAGTATGGCAATCATCAAGTACGTGCCTGTTTGCGCGGTCGCTCCATCCGTCGGCGTATTAATCATCCCGATCGCTTGAATTACCCAATGAAACGCGTGGGCAAACGCGGCGAAGGCAAATTCGAACGGATTAGCTGGGATGAAGCCCTGGATACTATCGCCAGTAGCCTGAAAAAAACCGTCGAACAATATGGCAATGAGGCTGTATATATTCAGTACTCTTCAGGGATCGTTGGCGGCAATATGACCCGCTCTTCACCATCCGCCTCGGCGGTCAAACGCCTGATGAACTGCTACGGCGGTTCACTCAATCAGTATGGCTCCTACAGCACCGCGCAAATTTCCTGTGCCATGCCCTACACCTACGGCAGTAATGATGGCAACAGCACCACGGATATTGAAAACAGCAAGCTGGTCGTGATGTTTGGTAACAACCCGGCAGAAACCCGCATGAGCGGCGGTGGCATCACTTATCTTCTTGAAAAAGCGCGCGAGAAATCGAACGCAAAAATGATTGTTATCGATCCGCGATATACCGATACGGCTGCTGGTCGTGAAGACGAATGGCTACCTATTCGCCCGGGCACCGATGCCGCGCTGGTTGCGGGTATTGCCTGGGTATTGATTAACGAAAATCTCGTTGATCAACCTTTTCTCGATAAATACTGCGTCGGCTATGACGAAAAAACCTTACCCGCAGATGCACCAATAAATGGTCACTATAAAGCCTATATTCTTGGTGAAGGTGATGATAAAACAGCGAAAACGCCGCAGTGGGCTTCGCAAATTACAGGTATCCCGGTAGACCGTATCATCAAACTGGCGCGTGAAATTGGCACAGCAAAACCCGCTTATATCTGCCAGGGCTGGGGGCCGCAACGCCAGGCAAACGGTGAGCTGACCGCACGCGCTATTGCTATGTTGCCTATTTTGACGGGCAATGTCGGCATCAGCGGCGGAAATAGTGGCGCGCGTGAATCGACCTATACCATTACCATAGAACGCCTGCCGGTGCTGGATAATCCGGTCAAAACGTCAATCTCCTGCTTCAGCTGGACGGATGCTATCGATCATGGCCCGCAAATGACGGCAATCCGCGACGGCGTCCGGGGCAAAGATAAACTGGATGTGCCCATTAAGTTCATCTGGAACTACGCGGGAAATACCCTGGTTAATCAGCATTCTGACATCAACAAAACGCATGAAATTCTGCAGGACGAATCGAAATGCGAAATGATTGTGGTCATCGAAAACTTTATGACCTCATCGGCAAAATATGCCGACATTCTGCTGCCAGACCTGATGACCGTTGAGCAGGAAGATATTATTCCTAACGACTACGCCGGTAACATGGGATATCTCATTTTCCTCCAGCCAGTCACCAGCGAAAAATTCGAACGCAAACCGATTTACTGGATCCTGAGTGAGGTCGCGAAACGTCTTGGACCTGACGTCTATCAAAAGTTCACAGAAGGTCGCACGCAGGAACAATGGTTACAACATCTGTACGCCAAAATGCTTGCCAAAGATCCGGCGTTACCGTCTTACGACGAACTGAAAAAAATGGGTATCTATAAGCGTAAAGATCCCAATGGTCATTTTGTCGCCTACAAAGCATTTCGTGACGACCCCGAGGCAAATCCACTTAAAACGCCTTCCGGTAAGATTGAAATTTATTCCAGCAAGCTGGCGGAAATTGCCCGTACCTGGGAACTGGAAAAAGATGAAGTGATAAGCCCACTGCCGGTTTATGCCTCAACCTTTGAAGGCTGGGACTCCCCTGAACGTAGTACCTTTCCACTGCAACTGTTTGGTTTCCATTACAAATCCCGTACTCACTCGACCTACGGCAACATTGATGTCCTGAAGGCTGCCTGCCGTCAGGAGGTGTGGATCAACCCTATAGACGCACATAAACGTGGGATTGCCAACGGCGATATGGTGCGGGTGTATAACCATCGTGGCGAAGTTCGGCTACCAGCCAAAGTGACACCACGCATTCTCCCTGGAGTTAGTGCTATGGGCCAGGGAGCCTGGCACGAGGCCAATATGTCTGGCGATAAAATCGACCACGGCGGCTGTGTGAATACGCTAACCACTCTGCGCCCTTCACCACTGGCGAAGGGAAACCCGCAGCACACTAATCTGGTCGAGATCGAAAAAATATAACCCACTACGACCATAAATTTTGACATGACATTTTGTTTGAAAAGCAATAAGTGAGTAATGATGAAAATCCATACCACAGAGGCGCTCATGAAGGCTGAAATCAGTCGTAGAAGTCTGATGAAAACCTCCGCACTTGGCAGTCTCGCGCTGGCAAGCAGTGCTTTCACTTTGCCGTTTTCCCAAATGGTCCGAGCGGCACAGGCACCGGTAGAAGAGAAAGCGGTCTGGAGTTCCTGCACCGTTAACTGCGGGAGCCGCTGTCTGTTACGTTTGCATGTGAAAGATGACACCGTGTACTGGGTGGAGTCTGATACGACAGGTGACGACGTCTACGGTAATCATCAGGTTCGAGCGTGTTTACGCGGGCGCTCTATCCGTCGACGGATGAATCATCCTGACAGGTTGAAATATCCCATGAAGCGCGTCGGCAAGCGCGGTGAAGGTAAATTTGAACGGATAAGTTGGGATGAAGCCCTGGATACCATCAGTGATAATCTTCGGCGGATCCTTAAAGATTACGGCAATGAGGCTGTACATGTCCTGTACGGAACAGGCGTAGATGGCGGAAACATCACCAACTCGAACGTCCCGTACCGTCTGATGAACTCTTGCGGTGGTTTTCTAAGTCGCTATGGTAGCTACAGTACCGCACAGATCAGTGCCGCGATGAGTTATATGTTCGGTGCCAATGATGGCAACAGCCCGGATGATATCGCCAATACGAAACTGGTCGTTATGTTCGGAAATAACCCGGCAGAAACCCGGATGAGCGGCGGTGGTGTCACTTACTACGTCGAGCAAGCCCGCGAACGTTCAAATGCACGCATGATCGTCATCGATCCACGTTATAACGACACAGCTGCCGGGCGTGAAGATGAATGGCTGCCCATTCGCCCTGGCACCGATGGCGCACTGGCCTGTGCGATTGCCTGGGTACTGATTACTGAAAACATGGTCGATCAGCCATTTCTCGACAAATATTGTGTTGGTTACGATGAAAAAACGCTGCCCGCCAACGCACCACGTAACGCGCATTATAAAGCCTATATTCTGGGCGAAGGGCCTGACGGCATAGCTAAAACGCCGGAATGGGCAGCAAAAATCACCAGCATCCCGGCAGAAAAAATTATCCAGTTGGCACGAGAGATCGGTTCAGCAAAACCGGCTTATATTTGTCAGGGTTGGGGGCCACAACGACATTCCAACGGCGAGCAAACATCCCGCGCTATTGCCATGCTTTCCGTTCTCACCGGTAACGTCGGCATAAACGGCGGCAACTCAGGTGTACGCGAAGGTAGCTGGGATCTGGGAGTAGAATGGTTCCCGATGCTCGAGAATCCTGTTAAAACGCAGATTTCCGTCTTTACATGGACAGATGCCATCGACCATGGTACGGAAATGACCGCGACCCGTGATGGTGTTCGTGGAAAAGAAAAACTGGATGTCCCCATCAAGTTTTTATGGTGCTACGCCAGTAACACATTGATCAATCAACATGGCGACATCAATCACACCCATGAGGTGCTTCAGGATGACAGCAAGTGCGAGATGATTGTTGGCATTGACCACTTCATGACTGCCTCGGCTAAGTATTGCGATATCCTGTTGCCCGACCTGATGCCAACAGAGCAAGAAGACCTTATCTCTCATGAATCTGCAGGGAATATGGGATATGTGATCCTCGCCCAACCCGCAACCTCAGCAAAATTTGAACGCAAACCCATCTACTGGATTCTGAGTGAAGTCGCCAAACGCTTAGGACCAGACGTTTATCAAACCTTTACTGAAGGTCGCAGTCAGCATGAATGGATCAAATATCTCCATGCGAAAACGAAGGAACGTAACCCTGAGATGCCCGACTACGAGGAGATGAAAACGACCGGGATCTTTAAGAAAAAATGCCCGGAAGAACACTACGTCGCTTTCCGCGCATTCCGTGAAGATCCACAGGCAAACCCGTTGAAAACACCTTCGGGGAAAATCGAAATTTATTCTGAACGACTGGCGACGATTGCGGATACCTGGGAATTGAAAAAAGATGAAATTATTCATCCCCTTCCTGCATATACCCCAGGTTTTGATGGCTGGGACGATCCCCTGCGGAAAACCTATCCACTGCAGCTAACGGGCTTCCACTACAAAGCACGTACCCACTCCAGCTACGGCAATATTGATGTGTTACAGCAGGCCTGCCCACAAGAGGTGTGGATCAACCCCATTGATGCTCAGGCACGCGGTATCCGTCATGGCGATACCGTGCGGGTATTTAACACTAATGGAGAAATGCTGATTGCCGCAAAAGTGACTCCGCGTATTCTGCCTGGCGTTACCGCCATCGGGCAAGGTGCGTGGCTTAAAGCGGATATGTTTGGTGACCGGGTCGATCACGGCGGCAGTATCAATATTCTGACCTCTCACCGCCCTTCACCGCTGGCAAAGGGAAACCCGTCGCACAGCAATCTAGTCCAGATCGAAAAGGTTTAAGGAGTAGCCCATGACCACACAATATGGATTTTTTATCGATTCCAGCCGCTGTACTGGCTGTAAAACCTGCGAACTGGCGTGCAAAGATTTTAAAGATCTTGGCCCGGAAGTCAGTTTCCGCCGTATTTATGAATATGCTGGCGGCGACTGGCAGGAAGATAATGGCGTCTGGCACCAGAACGTGTTCGCTTATTATCTCTCCATCTCCTGTAACCATTGCGATGACCCCGCATGTACAAAAGTCTGCCCCAGCGGCGCAATGCATAAGCGTGAAGATGGCTTTGTGGTGGTTGATGAAGATGTTTGTATCGGCTGCCGCTACTGCCACATGGCTTGTCCGTACGGCGCACCACAGTACAATGCTGAAAAAGGGCACATGACGAAGTGCGATGGTTGTTATTCGCGCGTCGCCGAGGGGAAACAACCCATATGTGTCGAATCCTGCCCGCTGCGTGCACTTGAATTCGGTCCAATTGAAGAGCTGCGCCAGAAGCACGGCACTCTGGCTGCCGTTGCGCCACTGCCGCGCGCGCATTTCACAAAACCCAATATCGTTATCAAACCTAACGCCAACAGCCGCCCGACCGGCGATACCACTGGTTATCTGGCTAATCCGGAGGAAGTGTAAAATGGGAAATGGATGGCATGAATGGCCACTGGTTATCTTTACCGTATTGGGTCAATGCGTAGTAGGCGCGCTGATTGTTAGCGGAATTGGCTGGTTCGCCGCCAAAAATGACGCAGACCGTCAGCGTATTGTCCGTGGCATGTTTTTCCTCTGGCTGTTGATGGGCATCGGGTTTATTGCCTCTGTCATGCACCTGGGGTCGCCACTGCGGGCGTTTAACTCGCTGAATCGAATCGGAGATTCTGGTCTGAGTAACGAGATTGCTGCCGGTTCCATATTTTTTGCCGTTGGCGGATTATGGTGGCTGGTGGCAGTCATCGGTAAAATGCCGCAAGCGTTGGGGAAACTCTGGTTACTTGTCAGCATGGCGCTCGGCGTCATTTTCGTCTGGATGATGACCTGCGTGTATCAAATCGACACAGTGCCAACCTGGCATAACGGTTACACTACGCTGGCTTTCTTCCTGACAGTATTGTTGAGCGGTCCAATACTTGCTGCCGCAATTCTGCGGGCAGCCCGCGTTACATTTAATACCACACCATTTGCCATCATTAGCGTTCTGGCGCTGATCGCTTGTGCCGGGGTGATTGTGCTGCAAGGTTTGTCTCTGGCGTCTATTCACTCATCCGTACAACAAGCCAGCGCACTGGTACCAGATTACGCCTCCTTACAGGTCTGGCGTGTGGTATTGTTATGCGCAGGTCTAGGATGCTGGCTTTGTCCGCTCATTCGTCGCCGTGAACCTCACGTTGCCGGACTTGTTCTGGGGTTAATCCTCATTCTTGGCGGTGAAATGATCGGGCGTGTGCTCTTTTATGGCCTGCACATGACGGTAGGAATGGCTATTGCAGGTTAACAAATTGGTGCGGGGCAACCCGCACATTTCAGGATGTTAGGAATGACCCATTTTTCACAGCAAGATAATTTTTCTGTTGCGGCGCGCGTGTTGGGCGCGCTGTTTTATTACGCTCCAGAGAGTGCGGAAGCCGCCCCCCTGGTTGCGGCACTCACCCGTGACGGCTGGGAAACTCAGTGGCCTCTACCAGAAGAGTCATTAGCGCCGCTGGTGACTGCTTTTCAGACACAGAGTGAAGAGACTCACGCCCAGGCCTGGCAGCGTTTGTTTGTCGGCCCGTGGGCACTGCCGTCACCGCCGTGGGGATCGGTCTGGCTGGATCGCGAATCTGTGCTGTTTGGCGATTCAACATTGGCACTTCGTCAGTGGATGCGCGAGAAAGGCATTCAGTTTGAAATGCAGCAAAACGAACCGGAAGATCATTTTGGTTCACTGCTGTTGATGGCTGCGTGGTTGGCGGAGAATGGTCGCCAGACAGAATGCGAAGAATTGCTGGCATGGCACCTTTTTCCGTGGTCAACACGTTTTCTTGACGTTTTTATCGAAAAAGCAGAACACCCTTTCTACTGTGCACTGGGTGAACTGGCTCGCTTAACGCTGGCGCAATGGCAATCACAACTGTTGATTCCTGTCGCGGTTAAACCACTCTTTCGATAGGATCACCGTAATATTGCCGGATGGTGACGATTACGCGCGATTCGGCAATAATACGTTACAGTGTCACGTTTTTTTATCTCTTAAAGCACGCACTGCTTTTGCGGCTGGCCTCTTTTGCCGCAAAATAGTCGCCCGTGTTTCATTGCCCATTTCTGCTCATGCATCATCTACACATCTATCCGGATCTGAGCACTATGTTCCGCCGTCTGCTTATCGCAACAGTCGTCGGTATTCTTGCGGCCTTTGCCGTTGCCGGGTTTCGTCATGCAATGCTGCTACTGGAGTGGTTGTTCCTCAATAATGACTCCGGCAGTCTGGTCAATGCAGCGACAAATCTTTCCCCATGGCGACGGTTGCTAACTCCGGCGCTCGGCGGACTGGCGGCGGGTTTGTTGCTGATGGGCTGGCAGAAATTTACCCAGCAACGCCCTCATGCGCCGACCGATTACATGGAAGCGTTGCAAACCGATGGTCAGTTCGATTACGCAGCAAGCCTGGTTAAATCGCTTGCCTCTCTGCTGGTAGTAACCAGCGGCAGTGCAATTGGTCGCGAAGGTGCGATGATTCTTTTAGCTGCCCTTGCCGCCTCCTGTTTTGCCCAACGTTTTACGCCACGCCAGGAGTGGAAATTATGGATCGCCTGTGGAGCTGCGGCGGGAATGGCTGCGGCCTATCGAGCCCCGCTTGCTGGCAGTTTATTTATAGCCGAAGTGCTGTTTGGCACTATGATGTTGGCCTCTCTCGGCCCGGTGATTATTTCCGCCGTCGTGGCGTTGCTGGTTAGCAATCTGATTAATCATAGCGACGCGTTACTCTACAGCGTACAACTCTCAGTGACGGTTCAGGCTCGTGACTATGCGCTGATTATCAGTACAGGTGTGCTGGCAGGTCTGTGCGGACCACTGTTGTTAACGTTAATGAACGCCTGTCATCGTGGATTTGTAAGTCTCAAACTTGCGCCGCCCTGGCAACTGGCACTGGGCGGGTTGATCGTGGGTCTGCTTTCCCTGTTCACACCTGCAGTGTGGGGCAACGGCTATAGCACCGTACAATCCTTTTTAACCGCCCCGCCACTGTTAATGATCATTGCCGGGATCTTCCTCTGTAAACTGTTTGCCGTGCTGGCGAGTAGTGGTTCTGGCGCGCCCGGTGGTGTCTTTACACCGACGCTATTTATCGGTCTTGCCATTGGCATGTTGTATGGTCGTAGCCTGGGATTATGGTTCCCTGATGGCGAAGAAATTACGCTTTTACTCGGATTGACCGGGATGGCGACACTATTGGCGGCAACCACGCACGCGCCGATTATGTCGACGTTGATGATATGTGAAATGACCGGGGAGTATCAGCTACTCCCCGGTTTATTGATTGCCTGCGTAATTGCGTCGGTAATTTCGCGGACGTTACACCGTGACTCTATCTACCGCCAGCACACTGCGAAGCATAGCTAAGCGGATGTATTGCCCCAGTTCACGCTGTTCGGCGCGCGGCAGATAAGGCAGTTCACCAATGAGCGGTGCCGGAAGTTTTTTACCGAGCACATCAATGATTTCCGCATAATGCGCCAGTCCTGGATTGATTCGGTTAGCCACCCAGCCAATGAGCGGTAGCCCGTCGTTGGCGATCGCCTGAGCTGTTAGCAGTGCATGGTTAATGCAACCTTCCTGAATACCGACAACCATCAACACCGGCAGTTGTTCCTGCACCACCCATTCAGAGAGCGGACGCAAATCATTCATCAGACTGCGCCAGCCGCCAGTCCCTTCTACCACCACATGATCGACTTTATCGGTCAGGTTTGCCAGGCCGTTTGAAATGAGGGTGTAATTGATTGGGCAACTGTGCGCCACGCTACTTTCTTCTTCGCTTAACGCGATAGGATTAACTGCTTCATAAGGCAGTTCGATGGTTGAAACACTCTGCAACACCAGGGCATCTTTATTACGCAGCCCTTCGGGTGTCTCTTTGCTCCCCTTCGCTACGGGTTTATATCCCGCAACCGTTTTTCCCTGGGAGGCTAACGCTTGTAGCAATGCGCGGGAAACCACCGTTTTCCCTACAGAAGTGTCTGTACCGGTAATAAAGAAACGCTTCAGCATCACTAACTCCACCGTTATGCTTCACAAATATAAACCAGGAAAATAATTAACCTTGAAAGTCTAAGTTATGCTTTCCTGGCCCAAATTGAGATAGCGCAAATTTTGGTAGAACAGTTAAAAAATGTTAACCCTGCAACAGACGAATCAACAAAGAACCGTTATACATCGCGTCTTTTACCAGCGCAGCCCCTGCCATCGTACCCTGGTTAGAAAATTGAGTACTCTCAACGCTAATGTGCTGACTATACGCAGGAAGGGCCTGCTGACGGATGCTGTCCGAGATGACCGGGAAGAGGATATCTGCCGCTTTACTTAACGGTGAGCCAATCAGTATTTTTTGTGGGTTAAATAAATTCACCATGATGGCAAGAATGCGCCCGACATGCGCGCCCACCCCGGTAATGATGTCTTTTGCCAGTAGATCGCCGCGCAATGCCGCCTGACACAATGAGTCCACGGTTAACGGCTGTCCATGTAACATCGAGCTCATGGATTGATTGAGACGCAGCTGTGCCAGCTCAAGAATACTGTCCACACTGGCGATGGTTTCGAGGCAGCCGTGATTCCCGCAATAACAGCGTTTCCCATACGGGTCGACCTGCGTGTGACCTATTTCCACGAGGCTACTGCTGCCGGCGTGTAGCAGATGACCATCGGTAATGACGCCCGCCCCCACGTTGTGATCGATAACCACCTGAATCACATCGCGCGCCCCGCGTGAGGCACCAAACAAGGCCTCAGCCATCGTCCATGCGCTGATATCATGCTGAATATAAACCGGTACGCCGGTATGCTGCTCCAGCGCCTCGCCGAGCGGCATCTCTTTTACATCCTCGTAGAACGGCATGCGATGTACAATACCATTTTCCGTATCAATAATTCCCGGCAAGGTTATGGCAATCGAAGTTAGACGCTCAAGTTTTTTCTGGTGGCGGATAAAAAACTGATCGATATGGGAAATGATACGATCCAGCAATGGTGAGTCATCTTTTAACGCCAGTTCCTGCGCCTCCTCCACCACCAGTTTGCTGCTCAGATCGCGCAGAGCAAGGAAAATTTCCCCGCGACTAATGCGCAGAGAAAGATAGTGCCAGGCTTCAGTTTCAACCACCAGCCCCACCGCCGGACGGCCACGGTTCCCCGCTTCTTTGATTTCCAGCTCTTGCACCAGGTGTGCTTCGAGCATCTCACGGACAATTTTAGTGATACTGGCAGGAGCCAGTTGCGCCAGACGGGAAAGATCGATACGCGAGACTGGACCAAGCTGATCAATCAGGCGATATACCGCGCCCGCGTTGGTCTGCTTTATTTGATCAATGTGCCCAGGCTGATTTTCAGCAACCACCGCATACTCCCTATATTTTCGCGCTCCGAAATAATCTGTAGGCTATGGTGAAGCACTTCAATACGTGTCGTCAAATTTTTACTTAGGCATGTGATTAACAGCACATTTTTCGGGCTTTTTCGCTGAAATTTCCCTCACCTGAGAGCATTCAGCAGATGAATACGAAAGTTTCGCGCAGCTGGACTTTGTTCATGATGTTTCGGCCAGACCAACCACATTTCAGAAACCGCATCCTCTTCAGCAATCGGCACCCAGCGCATTTCGTTGAGCTGAACTCGTTTAAATGACGCAGGCAAAATTGAAACACCCAGACCGGCGGAAACCAGACCGATGATGGTCATTGCCTCGCCCACCTCCTGAGTGATGACGGGCGTCAAATGGTAACGTCGCATCAGCCCGAGAATATCGTCATACAGCCCTGTCCCGACGTGCGGATCAAAAAAGACAAAGGGTTCTTTCGCCAGTTCAGCCAGCGTTACACTCGGGTTATTTGCCAGGGGATGATCGTGCGGGATCATCGCCATAAGCGGTTCATGGACGATGACTGCGTGTTCAAGCGTCTCCGGTAACGCTGTGTTACGCAGCAATCCCATATCCAGCGTTCCTTCAATGAGCGGAGCGATTTGCTCGCGAGTGTTCATTTCGCGGGTTTGTAAATGGACATCGGGATAATCACGGCGAAACAGCGATAACGTATCAGACACCGCCCGAATAAAAGGAGCGGACGAAGTAAAACCAATGCGCAACTCCCCCGCTTCCCCCTGATGCAGCCTTTCAGCGCGAGCGGCAGCGTCATCCACCATAGACAGGATTTGCCGACTATCTGCAAGAAACTGTTTTCCTGCTGCCGTCAGCAATACACTGCGATTGGTTCGTGCCAGCAGTCGGGCACCAATTTGTTGCTCCAGCGCCTGAATCTGCTGGCTTAGCGGCGGTTGCGAAATATTCAGGCGGGCAGCGGCGCGCCCGAAATGCAGCTCTTCTGCAACAGCAACAAAGTAACGCAGATGACGAAGTTCAATATTCATATTTAAAACATCTTATTTGAGATTATTAATATATTAGACAGAATAATTCGATTTTCCTACCCTATGTATCAGCCTGATCCACAGGCATATTTAGCAAGGATTTCAAGTGAGCCGTACTACAACTGTTGATGGCGCTCCGGCAAGCGACACTGACAAGCAAAGCATTTCTCAGCCAAATCAATTTATTAAACGCGGTACGCCGCAATTTATGCGCGTCACCCTGGCGCTGTTCTCTGCCGGACTGGCAACCTTCGCACTTCTCTATTGTGTGCAACCTATCCTTCCGGTGCTTTCACAAGAGTTTGGCTTAACGCCCGCGAACAGTAGTATTTCACTGTCCATTTCCACGGCGATGTTGGCTATCGGTTTGCTGTTTACTGGCCCGTTATCCGATGCCATTGGTCGCAAACCAGTGATGGTCACGGCGCTACTGTTGGCCTCCATTTGTACGTTACTTTCGACAATGATGACCAGCTGGCACGGCATTTTGATTATGCGCGCCTTGATTGGGCTTTCGTTAAGTGGCGTAGCAGCTGTTGGCATGACTTATCTTAGCGAGGAAATCCACCCCAGTTTCGTGGCCTTTTCGATGGGGTTGTATATCAGCGGCAACTCAATTGGCGGCATGAGCGGACGCTTAATTAGCGGTGTCTTCACGGACTTTTTCAACTGGCGAATTGCGCTGGCGGCAATCGGTTGTTTCGCGCTGGCCTCGGCGTTAATGTTCTGGAAAATCCTCCCTGAATCACGCCATTTTCGCCCGACTTCGCTGCGACCTAAGACGTTGTTTATCAACTTTCGTCTGCACTGGCGTGACCGGGGATTACCGTTATTGTTCGCAGAAGGCTTTTTGCTGATGGGGTCGTTCGTCACGCTGTTTAATTACATCGGCTATCGGTTGATGCTTTCCCCCTGGCATGTCAGTCAGGCCGTGGTTGGCTTATTATCGCTGGCCTATTTGACCGGTACATGGAGCTCACCCAAAGCCGGAACCATGACCACCCGCTATGGGCGCGGTCCGGTGATGTTGTTTTCGACGGGGGTTATGCTGTTTGGTTTACTGATGACCTTATTTAGCTCGCTATGGCTGATCTTTGCCGGAATGTTACTCTTCTCAGCCGGATTCTTCGCAGCCCACTCAGTAGCCAGCAGCTGGATCGGCCCCCGCGCAAAACGCGCTAAAGGCCAGGCCTCCTCGCTGTATCTGTTCAGTTACTATCTGGGGTCGAGTATTGCCGGGACGCTGGGTGGTGTTTTCTGGCATAACTATGGCTGGAACGGCGTCGGCGCATTTATTGCTCTGATGCTGGTCATTGCTCTGCTGGTCGGGACGCGTTTGCATCGTCGTCTGCACGCCTGAAAAATAAGTCCGGACTGCGGTAAATACCCATCCGGACTTATTGCCTGCTCAAACCAACGTTAATAGCCATCCTAAAATAGACGAAGCGCCAGCCAATTCCCGCAGCGCATCTAGCGTCATCAGGATTATAAGTACCCAAATAAACGGATTCATTTTGCTGTGTGTGTCATTTATTACTGATGCGCAGTTATTCTACCGCTTTGTAAGTAGTAAAATAGTTAACCCGATCAAGACTACTATTATTGGTAGCTAAATTTCCCTTAAGTCACAATGCGTTATTATCAACGCTGTAATTTATTCAGCGTTTGTACATATCGTTACACGCTGAAACCAACCACTCACGGAAGTCTGCCATTCCCAGGGATATAGTGATTTCAACGGCCCCGCAGTGGGGTTAAATGAAAAAACAAATTGAGGGTATGACAATGAAAAAAGTATTAGCTCTGGTTGTTGCCGCTGCTATGGGTCTGTCTTCTGCTGCCTTTGCTGCAGAGACTGCGACCACACCTGCTCCGACTGTGACGACCACCAAAGCAGCGCCTGCGAAAACCACACATCATAAAAAACAGCATAAAGCAGCACCTGCCCAGAAAGCGCAGGCGGCTAAAAAGCATCATAAAAATACCAAAGCTGAACAGAAAGCTCCTGAACAAAAAGCGCAGGCAGCGAAGAAACACGCCAAGAAACACAGCCATCAGCAACCGGCAAAACCTGCTGCACAACCCGCAGCGTAAGTTTTCAACAGTAATGCTGGCGCGCCCCCTCGCGCCTGAAAATTACGGTGCTAAGCGGGTAACGTTTAGCACCGCCTTTAGCGGAGGGTAGTATGGTGGGCCGTTATCGCTTTGAGTTCATTCTTATCATCCTTATTTTATGCGCACTGATTGCCGCCCGTTTTTATCTTTCCTGATCGTAGTTATCTGATTTTACTCCCACTTTCATCCCGTCCCGTCTATAGTATTTATGAGGGTTTGCTTTTAATAATCATAATTACCCACCAGAGTGTGATATGCGTACAACCATTGCTGTAGTGTTGGGTGCAATTAGTTTGACGTCTGCTTTTGTGTTTGCAGATAAACCAGACGTTGCCAAATCGGCAAACGATGAGGTCAGCACCCTGTTTTTTGGTCATGATGATCGTGTGCCAGTGAATGACACGACCCAATCACCGTGGGATGCGGTTGGGCAACTGGAAACGGCCAGCGGCAATTTATGTACGGCGACGCTGATTGCACCCAATCTGGCATTAACGGCAGGACACTGTTTATTGACGCCGCCAAAGGGTAAAGCCGATAAAGCGGTAGCGCTGCGTTTCGTGTCAAATAAAGGTCTTTGGCGCTATGAGATCCACGACATAGAAGGCCGCGTTGATCCGACACTGGGAAAGCGGTTAAAAGCAGATGGGGATGGCTGGATTGTACCTCCCGCAGCTGCGCCGTGGGACTTCGGTTTGATTGTGCTACGTAATCCCCCTTCTGGCATTACACCGTTGCCGTTATTTGAGGGAGATAAAGCCGCGCTTACCGCCGCATTAAAAGCGGCTGGTCGTAAAGTGACTCAGGCGGGCTACCCTGAAGATCATCTCGATACGTTGTACAGTCATCAAAACTGTGAAGTGACTGGCTGGGCGCAAACGTCGGTGATGTCGCACCAGTGCGATACCTTGCCGGGTGACAGCGGTTCGCCTCTGATGTTGCATACCGATGACGGCTGGCAATTAATTGGGGTACAAAGCTCGGCTCCTGCCGCGAAAGATCGCTGGCGAGCCGATAACCGGGCCATTTCTGTTACCGGTTTTTGCGACAAGCTGGATCAACTGTCGCAAAAATAATGTTCAAACGCTGCCCGACAGTGCGGGCAGCGTGTTCATCAGGCAAGTTTCACCATGATCATTCCAGCCAACAGCAAGACCAGGCCAATCCAGCCTTTACGATTTAACCGTTGACCAAACAAGATCCAACCTGCGGCTAACGTGGCGGCAATACCAAACCCGCCCCACAATGCATAAGCGACAGACAAGTCGATCCCTTTAACGGCCTGAGAAAGCGCACTAAAGGCAGCCAGCACCGCCGCCAGGGAGAGCAAGCCAAATATTTTGCGACGAAAGCCGTCAGAAAATTTCAAAAAGACGTTAGCAACGATTTCCAGCACGATTGCCAATGCCAGCCAGGCGGCGTGAACCCATTCAAACTGCGCCATGGTTCACCTCCAGTTCAGGTTTACGCGCTTTACGAGTACCTGATTTGATCAACACAATCCCGGCGACCAGGGTGGTTAACCCGGCAATTTTCATCAGCGATAAACTTTCGTCGAATAACAAAACGCTAAACAAGGTAATAAATAAAATACCGATACCTTCCCACAGCGCATAAGCCACGCCTAAGGCGATCTTTTTAACGGCGAAAGAGAGAAATATATACGACAGAGAAATCATCACCAGCATTAAAATAAAGCCGCCATTTCCCTCACTGACGCTCGCCCATTTCATAGACAGCGTACCGGTAATTTCTGTAGCAATAGCCAGACCTAATAAAATCCAATAAATATACATTGTCCTTCTCCTGCAAGAGAATTATTTTAATTTTCGCTTAATTCAGCGAAACCAAAGTAAAGTGGTCAAGCCCCGCGCATAGCGCAAGCTTAAGCAGGAGAAAGGACTAAAGCGCGTTGCGCCAGTGCTGCTCACCTACGAGCAAGATAGTGGATGAGGTACGAAGATGGGTAAATGTAGAAAATAACGTCCTGAACAAATTGTCCATAATATTACAATTATCCGCAGTGTTGCTTCTCGTCATCGCGGATGATAATTGTCCTCGGTAGTTGAACACGCCTGATTTGTATCATAGCTTAAGAATTAACTCAAAATATTTTCACTTCTTTACCTGAGCGGTTTGATTTTCGTTATGATGACGGAGCGAAAAAGACATTATTATTAGCAAAGGAAGAAAAAACGGGGACAAGCATGGCAAAGCCGATCATCACGCTCAATGGCCTAAAAATCGTCATTATGTTGGGAATGCTGGTCATTATTCTCTGCGGTATCCGTTTTGCCGCCGAGATCATCGTGCCGTTTATTCTCGCATTATTTATTGCTGTTATTCTTAACCCGCTGGTGCAACACATGGTCCGCTGGCGAGTGCCGCGTGTACTGGCGGTGTCGATTTTGATGACCATCATCGTGATGGCGATGGTGTTGCTGTTAGCTTATCTGGGTTCCGCGCTCAACGAGTTGACGCGGACGTTACCGCAATATCGCAACTCTATTATGACGCCGCTGCAAGCGATTGAACCGTTGTTGCAACGCGTAGGGATTGATGTCTCAGTTGACCAACTGGCGCATTACATTGATCCGAACGCGGCAATGACGTTGCTCACCAACTTATTGACGCAGTTATCTAATGCCATGTCATCAATCTTTTTATTGCTGCTGACGGTGCTGTTTATGTTGCTCGAAGTGCCACAATTGCCCGGAAAATTTCAGCAAATGATGGTGCGTCCGGTTGAAGGGATGGCGGCGATTCAGCGTGCGATTGACAGTGTGTCTCATTATCTGGTGCTGAAAACAGCCATCAGCATCATCACCGGCCTGGTCGCCTGGGCGATGCTCGCCGCACTCGATGTTCGCTTCGCTTTTGTCTGGGGATTGCTGGCCTTTGCGCTTAATTACATCCCTAATATTGGTTCAGTTCTCGCGGCAATCCCCCCTATCGCTCAGGTACTGGTGTTTAATGGCTTCTACGAAGCGTTGCTGGTGCTGGCGGGATATCTGCTAATTAATCTGGTCTTCGGCAATATTCTGGAGCCGCGCATCATGGGACGTGGGCTGGGGCTTTCCACATTGGTGGTATTTTTGTCGTTGATTTTTTGGGGATGGTTGTTAGGACCGGTGGGTATGCTGCTTTCCGTGCCGTTAACAATTATTGTCAAAATTGCACTTGAACAAACAGCGGGAGGTCAAAGCATCGCCGTTCTGTTAAGCGATCTCAATAAAGAGTGACGGCCTCCGCAGAGGCCGTCAGGGTTACAGAGCTTTCAGGATTGCATCCACGCTGGCTTTGGCGTCACCAAACAGCATGTGGGTGTTTTCCTTGAAGAACAGCGGGTTTTGCACACCAGCATAGCCAGTGTTCATCGAACGTTTAAAGACAATCACGTTCTGCGCTTTCCACACTTCCAGCACAGGCATACCAGCAATCGGACTCTTCGGATCATCCTGCGCCGCCGGGTTAACCGTATCGTTAGCACCAATCACCAGTACGGTATCGGTATCAGCAAAGTCATCATTGATCTCGTCCATTTCCAGCACGATGTCATACGGTACTTTTGCTTCAGCCAGCAATACGTTCATATGTCCAGGCAAACGCCCCGCAACCGGGTGGATACCGAAACGCACATTAATACCACGAGCGCGCAATTTCTCAGTAATTTCAGCGACAGGATATTGCGCCTGCGCAACTGCCATGCCGTACCCCGGAGTAATGATCACTGAATGGGAGTTTTTCAGCAGTTCCGCCGTCTCTTCTGCGGTGATTTCGCGGTGCTCGCCCACCTCCTGATCATCACCAGTAGAAGAGCCGTCGGTGCCGAAACCACCCGCAATAACGCTGATAAAAGAACGGTTCATCGCCTTACACATAATGTAAGAAAGGATAGCCCCCGAAGAACCGACCAGCGCACCGGTCACAATCAGCAGGTCGTTGCTGAGCATAAAGCCCGCAGCCGCAGCCGCCCAGCCGGAGTACGAGTTCAGCATCGACACCACCACTGGCATATCTGCACCACCGATGGAGGCGACTAAATGCCAGCCGAATACCAGCGCAATGGCGGTCATTATCAGCAATGCCAGCACTTGCAGGCCGACGCTATCCGTGCGAACAAATACAATCAGCAGCAGGAAGGAAACGATCAGAGCCGCCAGGTTCATTTTGTGACGGTTTGGCAGCATCAACGGTTTAGACGAAATCTTGCCACACAGTTTGCCGAACGCCACCACCGAACCTGTAAACGTTACCGCCCCGATGAAGATACCGAGGAACACTTCCGTCAGGTGAATATTGACCAGAATCGGTGCCATTCCCGCGTCATGATGCAGATAGCTGTTAAAACCAACCAGCACTGCCGCCAGACCCACGAAGCTATGCAGGATCGCCACCAGTTCTGGCATTTCGGTCATTTCAACTTTCTTCGCCAGACGGATACCAATTGCCCCACCAATAACCATCGCCAGCAAGATCCAGCCAACATTACCCGTATCCGGTCCAAAAATGGTTGCGATTAACGCAATCGCCATCCCGGCGATACCGAAGTTGTTACCCTGGCGAGACGTTTCATGTTTCGAAAGACCGGCCAGACTAAAGATAAACAGGATCGCGGCAACAATGTATGCAGCTGTAACTAATCCTCCAGACATATGTTACCCCTTAATTTTTGCGGAACATTTTCAGCATGCGCTGAGTCACGGTGAAGCCACCGAAAATATTAATGCTGGCTATAAGCACCGCGATAAAACTAAGGAAGCTAACCCAGCCGCCCTGGCCAATCTGCAACAGTGCTCCGACAACAATAATCCCTGAAATCGCGTTGGTGACCGACATCAACGGTGTATGCAGCGCGTGCGATACATTCCACACCACGTAATAACCGACAACGCAGGCCAGCGCGAACACAGTGAAGTGTCCAAGGAACTCTTTTGGCGCAACGCTTGCCATCCAGCCGAAAAGGATGATTGCCAACGCCATCAACGCGTATTTACGCCACGGTGAGCAGGCACATTTTTCCTCAGTTTTCACTTCCGGTGCCGCTTTTTGTGCCGCCTGCGGCTGAGCTGATACCTGAATCGGCGGTGCCGGCCAGGTAATTTCGCCCGCACGGATCACGGTCACGCCACGAATCACCACATCATCAAAATCCACAGTGATGTTGCCGTCTTTCTCTTTGCACAACAGTTTCAGCAGATTAACGAGGTTAGTACCGTAAAGCTGTGAGGATTGCGTCGGCAGACGGCCCGGAAGATCGGTATAACCAATCACTTTGACACCATTTTCCGTAGTGAAGATTTCACCCGGCACGGTGTATTCACAGTTGCCGCCGTTTTGGGCTGCCAGGTCGACAATCACACTGCCCGCCTTCATGGAGTCAACCATTTCACGGGTAATTAGCTTCGGCGCTGGTTTGCCTGGAATAAGCGCGGTGGTGACAATGATATCGACCTCTTTTGCCTGGGCGGCAAAGAGTTCCATTTCCGCTTTGATGAACGCGTCCGACATCACTTTGGCATAGCCATCGCCGCTGCCCGCTTCCTCTTTAAAATCCAGCTCGAGGAATTCCGCGCCCATACTTTGAACTTGTTCTTTCACTTCCGGGCGGGTGTCGAATGCACGCACAATCGCGCCGAGACTGTTTGCTGCGCCAATGGCGGCCAGACCTGCAACACCCGCACCAATCACCATCACTTTTGCCGGTGGCACTTTCCCGGCCGCAGTGATTTGCCCGGTAAAGAAGCGCCCAAATTCATGTGCTGCTTCAACAATGGCGCGATAACCGGCGATGTTCGCCATCGAGCTTAGTGCGTCCAGCGATTGTGCGCGTGAGATACGCGGCACAGAGTCCATCGCCATCACGGTCACGTTACGTTCCGCAAGTTTTTGCATTAATTCCGGATTCTGCGCAGGCCAGATAAAACTCACCAGCGTTGTCCCAGGATTCAGTAACGCAATTTCATCATCTAACGGCGCATTGACCTTCAGAATGATCTCTGACTGCCAGACGCTATTCCCTTCTACAATTTCAGCGCCCGCTTGCACAAACGCTTTATCGTCAAAACTTGCCAGTTGACCCGCGCCGCTCTCTACCGCGACGGTAAAACCCAGTTTCAGCAGCTGTTCCACTGTTTTTGGCGTTGCTGCAACACGGGTTTCATTGGTTAACCGTTCTCTTGGTATGCCAATTCGCATGATATTCCCTTCCATCGGTTTTATTGATGATGGTTTGCCTGTGTCAGGAGCCACACAAGCCGCTCATGTACGAGCTAAATGTTACTCCGTTAAAATAAATTAGTAACAAACGCCCTATAACGTACTGAAAATTATGCCTGTGATCTAGCGCCAAAAATCAGTATTTCGGCGTGAACTCGCAAAATATTAACGATTCAGCCGTGATAGTGGGATAAACACCTTAGAACGCTGGATAAAGACTGATAATTGTCTTCGACGGTCGGGTAAAACGAGACATCGCCCCGGTACGAATCACTACTTAACATTAAATTAACTTATACAATTCAGTTGCTTCAGTAGTATTGATGCTGATACGGCTGTTTTTTTAAGCATAGACGGTCATTTGAGCAGGATTAAAATTGGCTTAAGGAATGTGATATGAAAAATGACGCAGACAGTTACACCGTTTAAATGCAATAATCAGCCACGTTTCTCGTTAATAACAATACCAGTACCTGGTTTGCGCAAGGCGAAGGATTATTTTTATGAAGCTTAAGAACACCCTCCTGGCGTCGGCACTGCTTTCTGCTACGGCATTCTCCGTTAACGCAGCAACAGAACTGACACCGGAGCAAGCGGCAGCGGTTAAACCTTTTGACCGTGTAGTGGTTACCGGTCGTTTTAATGCTATTGGCGAAGCGGTGAAAGCCGTTTCTCGTCGCGCAGATAAAGAAGGTGCCGCCTCTTTTTATGTTGTCGACACTTCTGATTTTGGTAACAGCGGTAACTGGCGTGTGGTCGCTGACCTCTATAAAGCCGATGCTGAAAAAGCAGAAGAAACAAGTAATCGCGTAATTAACGGTGTTGTCGAACTGCCGAAAGATCAGGCTGTTCTGATTGAACCGTTTGACACGGTCACCGTCCAGGGCTTCTATCGTAGCCAGCCAGAAGTCAATGATGCCATCACCAAAGCAGCAAAAGCGAAAGGTGCCTACTCTTTCTACATCGTTCGTCAAATCGATGCCAACCAGGGCGGCAACCAGCGTATTACTGCATTCATCTATAAAAAAGATGCTAAGAAACGTATCGTCCAGAGCCCGGATGTCATCCCGGCAGATTCCGAAGCAGGACGTGCAGCTCTGGCTGCCGGTGGCGAAGCTGCGAAGAAAGTTGAGATCCCGGGTGTTGCGACTACCGCATCACCAAGTTCTGAAGTCGGTCGCTTCTTTGAAACCCAGTCATCAAAAGGCGGGCGTTACACCGTCACGCTCCCGGATGGCACTAAAGTCGAAGAACTGAACAAAGCGACCGCAGCGATGATGGTCCCGTTCGACAGCATCAAATTCTCTGGCAACTACGGCAACATGACCGAAGTCTCCTATCAGGTTGCGAAACGTGCCGCGAAGAAAGGTGCTAAGTATTACCACATCACCCGCCAGTGGCAGGAACGTGGTAATAACCTGACCGTCAGCGCAGATCTGTATAAATAACTATTCAGTTACTCCTATAAGGCGGCTTGATGCCGCCTTTCGCATTTTTAGTCACAAATTTCCCCGCGACCATTGCATGCAGACACATCTCTTCGTAAAATCCCGCGCTTCAGTGGCAAACTCCATTTTTATGCGTTTTGCCCTAATATTTATTCTTCTTATCACGTTTTAATCACTGGATATCGATGGAAAAGAAACTGGGACTGAGCGCACTCACCGCGCTGGTATTAAGCTCAATGCTGGGCGCGGGTGTTTTCAGTCTGCCGCAAAATATGGCGGCAGTTGCCAGCCCGGCAGCACTGCTCATCGGCTGGGGTATTACTGGCGCTGGCATTTTATTGCTGGCCTTTGCCATGCTGATCCTCACGCGCATTCGTCCCGAACTTGACGGCGGTATCTTTACCTATGCCCGCGAAGGGTTTGGCGAGCTAATCGGCTTTTGTTCCGCATGGGGATACTGGCTGTGCGCAGTCATCGCCAACGTCTCCTATCTGGTGATCGTTTTTTCCGCGTTAAGCTTTTTTACGGACACGCCGGAATTGCGCCTGTTTGGCGATGGTAATACCTGGCAATCGATAGTCGGTGCATCGGCTTTATTGTGGATTGTTCACTTTTTGATCCTGCGCGGGGTGCAAACCGCTGCCAGCATTAACCTGGTGGCAACACTGGCAAAACTGTTGCCGCTGGGTCTGTTTGTTGTGTTGGCGATGATGATGTTCAAACTGGATACCTTCAAGCTCGACTTCACCGGACTTGCACTTGGCGTACCCGTGTGGGAACAGGTGAAAAACACCATGCTGATCACCCTGTGGGTTTTCATTGGTGTGGAAGGTGCCGTGGTTGTTTCTGCGCGTGCGCGTAATAAACGTGATGTTGGCAAAGCGACACTGCTGGCGGTTCTCTCCGCTCTGGGCGTTTACTTGCTGGTAACGCTGCTTTCGCTGGGCGTGGTGGCACGTCCTGAACTGGCTGAAATTCGTAACCCGTCAATGGCCGGTCTGATGGTGGAAATGATGGGACCGTGGGGCGAAATCATCATCGCTGCCGGTTTGATCGTTTCCGTTTGCGGCGCGTACTTAAGCTGGACCATCATGGCGGCAGAAGTTCCGTTCCTGGCCGCCACTCATAAAGCATTCCCGCGCATTTTTGCGCGCCAGAACGCACAAGCTGCGCCATCCGCTTCACTGTGGCTGACCAACATCTGCGTGCAAATTTGTCTGGTGCTCATCTGGCTGACCGGTTCCGATTACAACACATTGCTGACCATCGCCTCAGAAATGATTCTGGTGCCCTATTTCCTGGTCGGCGCGTTCTTGCTAAAAATCGCAACCCGTCCACTGCATAAAGCGGTAGGTGTCGGTGCCTGCATTTATGGCTTATGGTTATTGTACGCCTCTGGTCCAATGCACTTGCTGTTATCCGTTGTTCTGTATGCACCGGGGCTGCTGGTTTTCCTGTACGCGCGTAAAACGCATACCCATGATAATGTACTGAATCGTCAGGAAATGGTGCTGATTGGCATGCTGTTAATTGCCTCAGTTCCGGCGACCTGGATGCTGGTGGGATAACGTTCATCCCATCGTTGGATAGCAAAGGAGATAACGATGGGTAAAGCCCAACCCTTGCCAATATTAATTACTGGCGGTGGTCGTCGCATCGGCCTCGCCCTCGCATGGCATTTCATTAATCAAAAGCAACCGGTGATTATCAGCTATCGGACGCACTATCCAGCCATTGATGGACTGATTAAAGCAGGTGCGCAGTGTATTCAGGCTGATTTTTCGACCAACGACGGTGTGATGGCGTTTGCCGATGAAGTACTAAAAAGCACCCATGGCCTGCGTGCTATTTTGCATAACGCCAGCGCGTGGATGGCAGAAAAATCAGGTACATCACTGACCGACGTACTGGCTTGCATGATGCAGATCCACGTTAATACCCCATACCTACTCAACCATGCACTGGAAAGATTACTGCGTGGGCACGGACACGCCGCCAGCGATATCATTCACTTTACCGATTATGTGGTGGAGCGCGGTAGCGACAAACATATTGCCTATGCTGCAAGCAAAGCGGCACTGGATAATATGACTCGCTCGTTTGCCCGCAAGCTGGCACCGGAAGTGAAAGTGAATTCTATTGCGCCATCGCTGATCCTGTTTAATGAGCATGATGATGCCGAATATCGACAACAGGCGCTGAATAAATCACTGATGAAAACCGCGCCTGGCGAGAAAGAAGTAATCGACCTGGTCGATTACTTACTTACCAGTTGCTTTGTCACCGGACGCAGTTTCCCTCTTGATGGCGGTCGTCATCTGCGTTAATGCAGCTTAATCCAGCATATAATCAACACCCATGCGCTTATTCCCCAGCACGCAACAGAACCAACAAAAGCAGCGGGCAAGCGCATCATTCCGGTGAAATACCACAGCGACGCCAGGTAAACAAAATAGGGAATAATCGACCACATACTAAAAATGATGGTTGCGCGTAAGGCTTCAATGCCGCGTTCGCTGGCAACAATATAATGCGCGATAAGCGCAAAGGTCGGGAAAAGTGGAATCAGCCCGGCGATATAATAATTTTTCGTTTTTGCTAAAACACCAATCAACAACACTACCAGCGCACCGAGCGCGGCTTTGATTACCAGCCCCATCTTTTTACCTTAACACTTCCATAACAAGTCATCAGTAGAATACCTGATGAAACCTTGTTTAGAAACGATTGATAGTAAGTAAAAACAGCGCGGTGTATTGTGACGTTTTTATATCTACCGTGAATGTTATGAACACTATCGTATTTGTGGAAGATGATGCGGAAGTCGGTTCACTGATTGCTGCGTACCTGGCAAAACATGATATGCAGGTTACCGTGGAACCGCGCGGCGACCGGGCCGAAGAAACTATTCTGCGAGAAAATCCGGATTTGGTGTTACTCGACATCATGCTACCAGGCAAGGACGGCATGACCATTTGTCGTGATTTACGCGCAAAGTGGTCCGGACCGATTGTTCTTCTAACCTCTCTCGATAGCGATATGAACCACATCCTGGCACTGGAAATGGGCGCCTGCGACTATATTCTCAAAACGACGCCCCCTGCTGTTTTGCTAGCGCGTTTACGTTTGCATTTGCGTCAGAATGAGCAAGCTACAGTGACCAAAGGTATTCAGGAAACGTCTCTGACTCCCTACAAAGCCCTGCATTTCGGCACGTTGACCATCGATCCCATCAACCGCGTAGTCACCCTGGCTAACACTGAAATCTCGCTCTCGACAGCTGATTTCGAATTATTGTGGGAATTAGCTACCCATGCCGGGCAAATCATGGACCGCGATGCATTGCTGAAAAATTTACGCGGCGTCAGTTATGACGGTCTGGATCGTAGCGTGGACGTGGCTATTTCGCGGTTAAGAAAAAAACTGCTCGATAACGCCGCAGAACCTTATCGTATTAAAACCGTGCGTAACAAAGGCTATCTTTTTGCGCCTCATGCGTGGGAATAAGCGATGAAAAAACTGTTTATCCAGTTTTACCTGTTATTGTTTGTCTGCTTCCTTGTGATGTCTCTGCTGGTCGGGCTGGTGTACAAATTTACCGCCGAACGCGCAGGCAAACAGTCGCTGGATGATTTGATGAACAGTTCGCTGTATCTGATGCGCAGCGAATTGCGTGAGATCCCCCCACACGACTGGGGTAAGACGCTGAAAGAGATGGATTTAAATCTCTCTTTCGATCTGCGTGTCGAGCCGCTGAGTAAATACCATCTTGATGATATTTCCATGCACCGGCTGCGTGGCGGCGAAATTGTCGCCCTGGACGATCAGTACACGTTTTTGCAACGTATCCCGCGCAGCCACTACGTGCTGGCAGTTGGTCCTGTTCCTTATCTTTATTACCTCCATCAGATGCGATTACTGGATATCGCCCTGATCGCTTTTATTGCTATTTCCCTCGCCTTTCCGGTGTTTATCTGGATGCGTCCGCACTGGCAGGATATGTTAAAACTGGAAGCAGCGGCGCAACGATTTGGCGATGGGCATCTCAATGAACGTATCCACTTTGATGAGGGTTCGAGCTTTGAACGACTTGGTGTTGCATTTAACCAGATGGCGGACAATATCAACGCCTTGATTGCCAGCAAAAAACAGCTTATTGACGGTATCGCTCACGAACTGCGAACACCGTTAGTGCGCCTGCGTTATCGACTGGAGATGAGCGATAACCTGAGCACCGCCGAATCCCAGGCGTTGAACCGCGATATCAGTCAACTTGAAGCTTTAATTGAAGAGCTTCTGACTTATGCCCGACTCGATCGCCCACAAAACGAGCTTCATCTTAGCGAACCAGACCTGCCGTTGTGGCTGTCAACGCATCTGGCAGACATTCAGGCAGTAACGCCCGATAAAACGGTACGGATAAAAACGCTCGCGCAAGGCCATTATGCGGCGTTGGATATGCGCTTAATGGAGCGTGTGCTGGATAATTTGCTCAATAACGCCCTGCGCTACTGTCATTCAACGGTTGAAACCAGCCTGCTACTGTCGGGGAATAGAGCGACATTAATTGTTGAGGATGATGGCCCAGGGATTGCCCCAGAAAACCGCGAACATATCTTTGAACCTTTTGTTCGCCTCGATCCCAGCCGGGATCGCTCAACCGGCGGCTGCGGGCTGGGGCTGGCAATTGTCCACTCTATAGCACTGGCAATGGGCGGTACGGTTAATTGTGACACCAGCGAACTGGGTGGTGCCCGCTTCTCGTTTAGCTGGCCGTTATGGCATAACATCCCGCAATTTACCTCTGCCTGACACTATGCGCACGGTGGTCAAGTCACCACCATTGTGCTATAAAATAAGGATGTTGTAACTAAAGTGGTTAATATTATGGCGCGTTACGATCTCGTAGACCGACTCAACACTACTTTTCGCCAGATGGAACAAGAGCTGGCTGCATTTGCCGCTCATCTTGAGCAACACAAGCTATTGGTTGCCCGCGTGTTCTCTTTGCCGGAGGTAAAAAAAGAGGATGAGCATAATCCGCTTAATCGTATTGAGGTAAAACAACATCTCGGCAACGACGCGCAGTCGCTGGCGTTGCGTCATTTCCGCCATTTATTTATTCAACAACAGTCCGAAAATCGCAGCAGCAAGGCCGCTGTTCGTCTACCTGGCGTGTTGTGTTACCAGGTCGATAACCTTTCGCAAGCAGCGTTGGTCAGTCATATTCAGCACATCAATAAACTCAAGACCACGTTCGAGCATATTGTCACGGTTGAATCAGAACTCCCCACCGCGGCACGTTTTGAATGGGTGCATCGTCATTTGCCGGGGCTGATCACCCTTAATGCCTACCGCACGCTCACTGTTCTGCACGACCCCGCCACTTTACGTTTTGGCTGGGCTAATAAACATATCATTAAAAATTTGCATCGTGATGAAGTCCTGGCACAGCTGGAAAAAAGCCTGAAATCACCACGCAGTGTCGCACCGTGGACGCGCGAGGAGTGGCAAAGAAAACTGGAGCGAGAATATCAGGATATCGCTGCCCTGCCACAGAACGCGAAGTTAAAAATCAAACGTCCGGTGAAAGTGCAGCCGATTGCCCGCGTCTGGTACAAAGGAGATCAAAAACAAGTACAACACGCCTGCCCTACGCCGCTGATTGCACTGATTAATCGGGATAATGGCGCGGGCGTGCCGGACGTTGGTGAGTTGTTAAATTACGATGCCGACAATGTGCAGCACCGTTATAAACCACAGGCGCAGCCGCTTCGTTTGATCATTCCACGGCTGCACCTGTATGTTGCAGATTAACCCCCGGCTTTCATACTGCCGACCATCTGTTCTGGCCGTACCCAGCTGTCAAACTCGGCTTCGCTAAGATACCCCAGCGCAAGGGCCGCAGCTTTTAAGGTCAGCCCTTCTTTATGCGCTTTTTTGGCGATCTCGGCGGCTTTGTCATAACCAATGTGGGTGTTAAGCGCAGTCACCAGCATCAGCGATTCATTGAGTAATTGATTGATTCGCTCACGATTCGGTTCAATGCCCACTGCACAGTGTTTGTTGAAACTTTCCATGCCATCTGCCAGCAAGCGCACCGATTGCAGGAAATTATGAATCACCATCGGACGGAAGACGTTCAGTTCAAAGTTACCGGAAGCGCCACCCATGTTGATCGCCACGTCGTTCCCCATCACCTGACAGCAAAGCATGGTTAATGCCTCACACTGGGTTGGGTTCACTTTCCCCGGCATGATTGAGCTGCCCGGCTCATTTTCCGGGATTGCGATTTCACCAATTCCACAGCGCGGGCCAGAGGCCAGCCAGCGGACATCATTGGCAATTTTCATCAGTGACGCAGCCAACCCTTTCAACGCGCCGTGCGCCTGAACCAGGGCATCACAGGTCGCCAGCGCTTCAAATTTGTTCGGCGCGGTAACAAACGGAGCGCAGGTAATGACTGCCAGTTCATCTGCTACTCGACGCGCATACTCCGGATGGGTATTTAGTCCAGTACCCACCGCTGTACCGCCAAGAGCCAGTTCCGCTACATGCGGCAGGCTGTATTCGATATGTTTGAGATTATGCTCGAGCATCGCTACCCAGCCGGAAATCTCCTGCCCCAGTGTTAGCGGCGTGGCATCCTGCAAGTGGGTTCGACCGATTTTGACGATATCGGCAAATGCACGGGATTTCTCATTCAGTGTCTGTGTCAGGGTTTTAAGCTGCGGAATGAGTTGCTTGCGCAGCGCCAGTAGCGCCGCAACGTGCATCGCCGTCGGAAAGACATCATTGGAACTTTGGCTTTTGTTCACGTCGTCGTTAGGGTGAACTTTACGCTCCATCCCGCGCACGCCGCCAAGTAATTCACTGGCCCGATTAGCCAGCACTTCGTTCATGTTCATATTACTTTGCGTGCCGGAGCCGGTCTGCCAGATAGCCAGCGGGAATTCGTCGTCATGCTGTCCTGCCAGTACTTCATCCGCCGCCTGACGAATGGCGCTCGCTTTCTCTTCAGACAACAAGCCTAAATCTTCATTAACTTTTGCCGCTGCGCGCTTGGTTAGTGCCAGCGCATGAATCAGTGAGGTGGGCATTTTCTCCGTCGAAATGCGGAAATGCTCCAGCGAGCGTTGAGTTTGTGCGCCCCACAGCTTATCTGCCGGGACATCAATCGCCCCCATCGAATCTTTTTCGCTGCGTACTGTATTCATGGCCTGCTCCTCACCTGATTAATTTTTTCTTTCTGTTTTGCTTTCGTTAAGCAACTTTTAGCTCACTCATTATTTACTATTTGATAACAAATGTTTGGTCTTTCGTGCCATGTAAAAAAACCGCCCCGAAGGGCGGCTCTGTTTATTTCACACAGCGGGTGCACTGTGTGAGTTGTATCTGCTGGAAGAAGTCATTTCCTTTATCATCCACAAGGATAAATGCCGGGAAATCTTCCACTTCAATTTTCCAGATGGCTTCCATTCCCAGTTCCGGATATTCAACACATTCCAGGCTCTTAATACTACCCTGCGCCAATACAGCGGCCGGACCACCGATACTGCCAAGGTAGAAACCGCCGTGTTTTTTACAGGCATCCGTCACCTGCTGGCTGCGGTTGCCTTTCGCCAGCATGATCATACTTCCTCCCTGCGCTTGCAGTTGATCGACATAAGAATCCATCCGTCCGGCGGTCGTTGGGCCAAGAGAACCGGAGGCATAACCTTCCGGCGTTTTGGCCGGACCCGCATAGTAAATCGGATGATCTTTGATGTACTGCGGCAGCCCTTCACCGTTATCCATCCGCTCTTTCAGTTTGGCGTGAGCAATATCACGACCGACGATAATCGTGCCATTCAGCGATAAGCGTGTAGAAACGGGATACTGCGACAACTGTGCGAGGATCTCTTTCATCGGACGGTTAAGGTCAACGCGCACCGCTTCGCCTTCTCCCGCTTTGCGCAGCTCTTCCGGGATATATTTTCCTGGATTATGTTCCAGTTTTTCGATCCAGATCCCCTGACGGTTGATCTTCGCTTTGATATTACGGTCAGCAGAACAGGAGACGCCCATACCGACCGGGCAGGATGCGCCGTGACGTGGCAGGCGAATCACGCGGATGTCGTGAGCGAAGTATTTACCACCAAACTGCGCACCCAGACCAAGATTTTGCGCTTCGATCAGCAATTCTTTTTCCAGTTCCACATCGCGGAACGCCTGTCCGTGCTCATTCCCTTCCGTTGGCAGTTCATCATAGTATTTAGCGGAAGCCAGTTTCACCGTTTTAAGGTTCGTTTCTGCAGAAGTTCCACCAATAACGAACGCAATATGATACGGAGGACAGGCCGCCGTACCCAGCGTGCGCATCTTCTCAACCAGGTAATTTTTCAGTTTCCCCGGCGTTAGTAACGCTTTGGTTTCCTGATACAGATACGTCTTGTTTGCCGAACCGCCACCTTTGGCGATACAGAGGAATTTGTACTCGTCGCCATCAACGGCATAAAGATCGATCTGCGCTGGTAGATTGGTGCCGGTATTCACCTCTTTATACATATCCAGCGGCGCGTTTTGCGAGTAGCGCAGATTATCTTCGATATAAGTGTTATAGACACCGCGTGCCAGCGCCGCTTCATCACCGCCACCGGTCCATACACGCTGCCCTTTTTTACCAACAATAATCGCGGTGCCGGTATCCTGACAGGTCGGCAGAATGCCTTTCGCCGCGATGTCGGAGTTACGCAGGAATTGCAGCGCCACATATTTATCATTTTCGCTGGCTTCCGGGTCACGCAGAATGTCGGCCACCTGTTGTTGGTGAGCCGGACGCAGCATAAATGACGCATCATGAAACGCTTGACGCGCCAACAGAGTTAACGCTTCGGGTGCGACTTTCAAAATCTCCTGCCCTTCAAATTCAGATACGCTAACGTGTTCGCTGGTTAGCAGGTAATACTCAGTATCATCTTTTTTGAGTGGAAAAGGAGCCTGATAATGAAAGGGTTTGTTTGACATTGTTCTCTCACTTACTGCCTGGTTTGGTTATGCTCTGGGCGGGTGTTCCGTTGCCCTGTTAAAAGCGAGTAACAATATCCTACACACTTTTTTAACAAAAACTGAGACTAGTACGACTTTTTGCGGCTCCAGGTTACTTCCCGTAGGATTCTTGCTTTAATAGCGGGATTAATTTCCACATTAAAACAGGGATTGATCATGCAAAAACTCATTAACTCAGTGCAAAACTATGCCTGGGGCAGCAAAACGGCGTTGACTGAACTTTATGGTATGGAAAATCCGTCCAGCCAGCCGATGGCCGAGCTGTGGATGGGCGCACATCCGAAAAGCAGTTCACGAGTGCAGAATGCCGCCGGAGATATCGTTTCACTGCGTGATGTGATTGAGAGTGATAAAGCGACTCTTTTGGGAGATGCCGTTGCCAAACGCTTTGGCGAACTGCCTTTCCTGTTCAAAGTATTATGCGCAGCACAGCCGCTCTCCATTCAGGTTCATCCAAACAAACGCAATTCTGAAATCGGTTTTGCCAAAGAAAATGCCGCAGGTATTCCGATGGATGCCGCCGAGCGTAACTATAAAGATCCTAACCACAAGCCGGAGCTGGTTTTTGCGCTGACGCCTTTCCTTGCGATGAACGCGTTTCGTGAGTTTTCCGAGATTGTCTCCCTGCTCCAGCCGGTCGCAGGTGCACATCCGGCGATTGCTCACTTTTTACAACAGCCTGATGCCGAACGTTTAAGCGAACTGTTCGCCAGCCTGTTGAATATGCAGGGTGAAGAAAAATCCCGCGCGCTGGCGATTTTAAAATCGGCCCTCGACAGCCAGCAGGGTGAACCGTGGCAAACGATTCGTTTAATTTCTGAATTTTACCCGGATGACAGCGGTCTGTTCTCCCCGCTGTTGCTGAATGTGGTGAAATTGAATCCTGGCGAAGCGATGTTCCTGTTCGCTGAAACGCCGCACGCTTACCTGCAAGGCGTGGCGCTGGAAGTGATGGCGAACTCCGATAACGTGCTGCGTGCGGGTCTGACGCCTAAATATATTGATATTCCGGAACTGGTTGCCAATGTGAAGTTCGAAGCCAAACCGGCTAACCAGTTGTTGACCCAGCCGGTGAAACAAGGTGCAGAACTGGACTTCCCGATTCCTGTGGATGATTTTGCCTTCTCGCTGCATGACCTTAGTGATAAAGAAACCACCATTAGCCAGCAGAGTGCCGCCATTTTGTTCTGCGTCGAAGGCGATGCAACGCTGTGTAAAGGTTCTCAGCAGTTACAGCTTAAACCGGGTGAATCAGCGTTTATTGCCGCCAACGAATCACCGGTGACTGTCAAAGGCCACGGTCGTTTAGCGCGTGTTTACAACAAGCTGTAAGAGCTTACTGAAAAAATTAACATCTCTTGCTAAGCTTATTAAAGGCTTATAACACCTTCAGGCGGCCAGTCCGCCTGATTTCATTTTATGGATAATCATTATGAATAAATCGCTGGTAGCGGTAGGCGTCATTGTTGCGCTAGGCGTAGTCTGGACAGGCGGCGCATGGTATACAGGCAAGAAGATTGAAACCCATCTCGAAGACATGGTCGCGCAGGCGAACGCGCAACTCAAACTGACCGCTCCTGAATCCAACCTGGAAGTGAGTTATCAAAACTATCATCGCGGCGTATTCAGCAGTCAGCTGCAACTGTTGGTGAAACCCATTGCCGGGAAAGAAAATCCGTGGATTAAAAGCGGTCAGAGCGTCATCTTCAACGAATCGGTTGATCATGGTCCCTTCCCCCTTGCCCAGCTAAAAAAACTGAACCTGCTCCCGTCGATGGCATCAATTCAAACCACGCTGGTTAATAACGAAGTTAGCAAGCCACTGTTTGATATGGCAAAAGGTGAAACGCCTTTTGAGATTAACTCCCGCATTGGTTACAGCGGAGATTCCAGTTCCGATATTTCGCTCAATCCGCTGAATTACGAGCAAAAGGATGAAAAAGTCGCCTTTAGCGGCGGCGAGTTCCAGTTAAATGCGGACAGAGACGGCAAAGCTATCTCCCTTTCCGGAGAGGCGCAAAGTAGTCGGATAGACGCAGTTAACGAATACAACCAGAAAGTGCAGTTGACCTTTAATAATCTGAAAACCGACGGTTCCAGCACGCTGGCAAGTTTTGGTGAGCGCGTAGGAAACCAAAAACTGTCACTGGAAAAAATGACCATTTCAGTGGAAGGCAAAGAACTGGCACTGCTGGAAGGCATGGAGATCAGCGGTAAATCGGATCTGGTCAATGACGGTAAAACGATCAATAGCCAACTGGATTACTCGCTAAACAGCCTGAAGGTACAGAATCAGGATCTGGGCAGCGGCAAGCTGACTTTAAAAGTCGGCCAAATTGATGGCGAAGCCTGGCATCAGTTTAGCCAGCAATATAACGCGCAAACTCAGGCGCTGCTGGCACAGCCAGAAATTGCCAACAATCCCGAACTTTATCAGGAAAAAGTGACGGAAGCCTTCTTTAGCGCTCTGCCGCTGATGCTGAAAGGCGATCCGGTGATTACTATCGCGCCGCTAAGCTGGAAAAACAGTCAGGGTGAAAGTGCGCTGAATCTGTCGCTGTTCCTGAAAGATCCGGCAACGACCAAAGAAGCGCCGCAAACGCTGGCGCAGGAAGTGGACCGCTCGGTTAAATTTCTGGATGCGAAACTAACCATTCCGGTGGATATGGCAACTGAGTTGATGACTCAGGTAGCGAAGCTGGAAGGTTATCAGGAAGATCAAGCGAAAAAACTGGCGAAACAGCAAGTTGAAGGTGCATCAGCAATGGGGCAGATGTTCCGTCTGACCACCTTGCAGGACAATACCATCACCACCAGCCTGCAATATGCTAACGGTCAGATAACGTTAAACGGGCAGAAAATGCCACTGGAAGATTTCGTGGGTATGTTTGCGATGCCGACATTAAACGTTCCGGCTGTACCCGCTATTCCGCAGCAGTAATTCACAGCCAAAACGCCGGAAATTTTTCTCTCCGGCGTTTTTTCTTACTTCAGCATAAAGTCATACTGAATACTCATTTTCACATCCCAGTAATTCAGGCGATCGCCCAGCGCACTGCCATCGCGCTTTTCCCGCCCTTTATCGGCAGCAAGAAAGAAATTCATCCCTTGTAACGGCCCTTCGCTGACCCGATAGTTCATACCCCCTAAGATACCCGCGCCTTCAATCCGCACATCTCGTTTACTGGATTCATAGCCGCGGGTCACAATCGGTGCAAATGTCAGCGTAAATTGCGGAGTTAAACGATAGTTAACGCCCAATTGCCAGGACTGCATTCCTTCACGGTTACGATCAAGACTTAATGAAAAGGGATAGCCAATGTCGGTGTCCACCACGGCACCATTCATTGCATGGCGCAAATAACCACCACTGCCAAATACGCTTCCCCACGGCGCATTCCAGGTCAATTGTCCACTAACCAACGCCGTTTCATTGGGCTGGCTGGTATTACGACTTAAACCTTCAAGTTGCGCGTAAAAGCCGAGCAACTCCCCTTTCAACGTATAATTCGGGTCAAGCGGTATGCTTTTCTCGAGAATACTTTGTATCTGATTGGAAACATCTTTCTGTACCGATGCCCCCAGAGAATAGCGACTGGTATCATCATGCCAACTGGCGGCTAAAAAAGAACGTGCGCGATGTTTATCGTATTTTCCCGTCTGACTGTTATACACCCCTTCATCACGAATACCGGTTGTTGAATCGGTCCATAAAAATACTCGTGAACGCCACATTCCCCACAGATCAATATTTGGCGTTAAAGCCCAGTAACCTAATGCTCCTTCAGAAACTGTCGGTAATGTACGTTGCGAACTGCCAGCCATTAACGGAATACGATAAGGTAAGCTACCATTACTATAATCCGTCCCGAAGCGACCTAATTTAAGCAAGCTATTTTCACTGGGTTTTATTTTTACTGCCCCCAGGGCAAAGCCAAAACTTTTATCACCATCAAGATACCACCGGGTACTCATATCAGCACGAGCACCTAATTTATAAACATAATACGCCCCGCCTTCAACGCCAATAATATTGGAATAGTAACCACTATTGAAATCGAGCAATCCTCCCTGTACCCATGCGTAAATATCTCTTCCCGCGCCAGCACTGGGCTTATCAGCCCTGCGCAATTCGTTTTTCAGTCTGATGCGTAGTCCCGCTTCATCGTCAGCCAGTTGCGCCGCATAAGCAGAGGTAAGGCCAGAGGCAGCCGTCAGGCAAATAACGGCCATGGCCACTATTTTTCTCATAGTTGCACCTTTGATGTTCTGATTATTTTTATTGAATATTAATTAGTGATATCGCTGATTAATTGCTGCTGCACTTTTTTACGATTATCAATTTCAACAACGATTTCTTTGAATTTTTTATCCGTGAGCGGATAAAACCAGATAATGACGAATGCCAGCAGCATAAATCCGCAAGGTACTAAGGCAATTGATGTGCGGATGCCCATAATAACTTCCGGCGTTTGCACCTGATTGGCAATATATCCGCTTAATCCCAAAATAAAGGCAGGAATTGAACCTCCGATTGCCTGACCGCATTTACGGGTAAATGAGAATAGTGAATAGGTGAGCCCTTCTATTCGCACGCCGGTCAGGTATTCACCGTATTCTACAGTATCAGCTTCCAGTGCCCACATCACGGTCATTGTAACGCCCTGACCAATTGAAGCGATGGCCAACGCAACCAACGCCACTGGCAGTGACCAGACGGAAACCCAGAAGAACAGCAGATAACCGCAGGTTCCCAGCAAAGCGCCAATCAGGAAGGTATTCTTTTTACCGATCCTCGCGACCATCCCCGGCACCAGCGGTGCCGATGCCACAGTACCGACCAGGTTTTGCACCAGTACCAGCACAGTGAACAGCCCGGTGTCATTTAACACATAGCGCACGTAGAACAACGACGAGGCGCTGACCGCGAAGGTCGAAATCAGCACACACAGCGCACCGATGCACAACATAAACAGCGGGCGATTCCGTTTCAGGGTTTGCAGACTGATCTTCAATGACGGCTGCGCCACGATACGTACCACATTCTCACGCGTCGATTTGAAGCAGATGAAGTAAAGCACCATTCCGGCAATCGCCAGCACAATCGTCCAGAAATGGTATACCGACACCATCTCTTCCGGGCTGGAGTTCTTAATGCTCGGTCCTATCAGAAATGCCAGGCAGACAAAGGTCAATGACGCGGCAATCCCGCGAGCCGCGCCCAGACGGGCGCGGGATTGTGGTTGTTGGGTCATCGCGGTAGCAAGTGAACCATAAGGAATATTCACCAGGCTGTAGCAAAGCCCGAGTCCCATGTAGGTCAAATATGCATACACAACTTTGCTGCTATGGCTCCAGTCGGTCGGTACCCAGAATACCAGCACGCTGAAGATCATTAACGGCGCAGTACCGAAGAGTAAAAACGGGCGGAATTTTCCCCAACGGGTATTCACACTGTCCACCACTCGTCCGGCAAAGACATCGGCGAAGGCATCGAATACCCGCACCAGTAACAGCATGGTGCCCGCCGCAGCGGCACCGACGCCAGCGACGTCGGTGTAGTAACTCAACAGGAAGAGCGCCCCCATTGCGAAGGCGAAGTTATTGGCGACGTCACCGAGGCTGTAGCCGACGATGGTGCGCCAGGAGAGTTGTTGATTCATTGTTTGCCTCCCTGCTGCGGTTTTTCACCGAAGTTCATGCCAGTCCAGCGTTTTTGCAGCAGAAAAGCCGCCGACTTCGGTTTGCGGTCGCGGGTGAAGATCCCTTTCTTGTTACCGCCAACGCGCAATATGCCTTGCGAGGTCGCAAAATCGGCGAAATTCCATACCTGTTCACCGACGACGGCGCTGACGCGATCAAAGACGCGGTGATACATATCCAGCCATGCACACTGATACTCTTCACTCCACATGTCGGTGTACATTGAGTGCAGCCCGGCTAACGTATCCACGCCGTATTCGGTGATGATAATCGGCTGATGCAGTTTCTCCTGCCAGGCCAGCAATTCTTTTTCCAGTACCTTCTCTGCCGTTTCCAAATCGCCGCTTTGGACATACCAACCGTAATAACGGTTCAGGCACAGCACATCAAAGAGATCGCTGATGGTATCGGTGTGAGCGTCGCAGAACATTACATTGACGCAGGTGATCGGACGCGTCGGGTCGAGTTTACGCGTTGCTTCCGCCAGTGGCGCGAAATATTCCCGTGCACCTTGCGGACGGGTATCCGGTTCGTTGGCAATACTCCACATCACCACGCTTGGGTGGTTTTTGTCACGCGCAATCAGCTCTTTAATCGCCTGTAAGTGCGCCTGCTGGGTTTCTCCGTTGACTGCCTCTTCGCTGTACAGTTCTTTCGGCTTGTTGCCCGCTTCGAAACCAATGCCTAAAGAGAGGTTAAAGCCGACAGCAGCAGTTTCATCAATCACCACGATGCCATGTTCATCTGCCCAGTCGAGCATCTCTTCAGCGTAAGGGTAATGCGAGGTACGGTAGGAGTTGGCCCCAATCCAGTCCATTAATGCGTGATCGTGCACCATCAGCACGTTATCGAATCCTTTGCCGCGCAAATCCGCATCTTCATGACGACCAAAGCCAGTAAAGTAGAACGGTTTGTGGTTGATCAGGAACTGTTCGCCCTTCACTGCCACTGACCGGATACCGACGCGCAGCGGGTAGATATCACACTCTGTCTGGCTTTTGGCTGTGACGCACAGTTCATAGAGATAACCTTCACCTGGTTGCCAGAGGTGCGGATTCACCACTTGCAAAGTCCCGCTAGTGCCTTGTCCAGTTGCAACCACCTGTTGATCCGCATCACGCAGTTCAACGCTGACATCACCATTTGCTACCACCTGCCAGTCAACAGACGCGTGGTTACAGTCTTGCGCGACATGCGTCACCACGGTGATATCGTCCACCCAGGTATTCGGCGTGGTGTAGAGCATTACGCTGCGATGGATCCCGGCGTAGTTAAAGAAATCATGAAAGTAAGACTGCTTTTTCTTGCCGTTTTCGTCGGTAATCACCATTCCCGGCGGGATAGTCTGCCAGTTCAGTTCGTTGTTCACACAAACGGTGATACGTACACTTTTCCCGGCAATAACATACGGCGTGACATCGGCTTCAAATGGCGTATAGCCGCCCTGATGCTCCATCACTTCCTGATTATTTACCCACACTTTGCCGTAATGAGTGACCGCATCGAAACGCAGTACAATACGCTGGCCCGCCCAACCTTTCGGTATAAAGACTTCGCGCTGATACCAGACGTTGCCCACATAATTACGAATATCTGCATCGGCGAACTGATCGTTAAAACTGCCCGGCACAGCAATTGCCCGGCTTTCTTGTAACGCGCTTTCCCACCAACGCTGATCAATTCCACAGTTTTCGCGATCCAGACTGAATGCCCACAGGCCGTCGAGTTTTTTGATTTCACGGGTTGGGGTTTCTACAGGACGTAACATAAGGGACTCCTCATTAAGATAAAAATACTGGTCAACCTTTAATCTGATTAGTTAACCAATTCTGTGTTGCACACAGTTATCTGTGAGAAACCCACGGAAGAGAAATGGAAATAAAAAGAACTGACACCGCGATCAAAAAACCAAAAACTGCAATACCCACAGCGTGATATTGATCGCATTAATCTTTAAAACAGCGTTGACATAAGCCACAAAATAAGCAATCGAACGTTCGTTCGAACATATTGGGAACGATAAACCCTCATGATATATTGTTACGATGAATATTTAGGTGGGATTCTCCGATCCCGGGGAGGATGATTTTTGCACAGAGAAATTACGATATGAAACGCGGGCTCAGTTGTCACCAGCCCGCGGAAAGAGAGAGAGGATCAGGATGCGGTTAATATACCGCCAATCATCGCGCGTAATCCCTGAGCAAACGACGCTTCACGCGCCAGATCTTCCGCTTCGATATCGGCCAGTACACCGTAGGTCAGATCCAGCAGTAAACGTGAAGTCATTGCCGTGTTGATATCTGGGCTTATCTCGCCTTTTTGCTGGGCATCACGCATCCGCTGGGCAACAAATTCCGTGATCGTCATATGCTTATTTTTAAGCATGGCGGCGACCTGTGGGTTGCGCATCCCTTCCGCCATAATTTCGACCACCAGCGCCCGTTGCCCAAAGGCTTCATGGGTGAGAGAGACAATAGACTCGACCATATAGTCAACGAAATGAATCCCTTCAATCGGTTCCCGGAAACGGGCCAGTGCCCTCTCCTGGTCCTGTAAGATAATCGCCTGAATCAGGGCTTCTTTGGAGATGAAATGGTGATAGAGCGTCCCGGGACTAATGGCGCAAGATTTACAGATGGCTTTCATCGAGGCACTGTGAAATCCATTTTCTGAAAAAATCTCTCTGGCAGCATTGAGGATCCGGGTCCGTGTCGGTTGTGCTTCAGTCTGCATGTTATCCATCATAAAACCATTATAGTTAGCGTGAATAACTAGTTTACCGCGTTGTCAGGTGAGCGCCTATCATTGCTGTTGAATAGTGCGAAGGCACACTCTATTCGTATACTTTTCACTCGGAAATTGGTTAACCAATAGCCGTAATTTGGCTGCCAGTTATTTAGCTGAGACGTTGATGAGTTTATCCCGGTAAACAACACATACGGCTGTTTACCGGTCCGTTAGTGTATTAATTGAGCTCCTGTACCCCACCACCGGAGACCGTGAGAATTTGTCCGCTTACCCAGCTGGCTGCAGGCGAGCAAAGGAACAGCGCCGCGTTAGCAATATCTTGCGGTTGGCCCAGACGTCTGATCGGCGTGTGTTGTAACATTTTTTGTTCAATTTCTGGTGTAATAACGGATTTCAGGGCATCGGTTAATATTGCCCCCGGCGCAATGCCATTTACCCGAATATTTTTTTCACCCAGGTCAAATGCCATATTTCTGACCAGATGACTGGCCGCAGCTTTAGATGATGCATAGGAAGTCATGTTTATATTTTTATTTTCTGCCGCCATAGAAGTGATAGTCAGAATAACGCCACCGCCATTTTTTTTCATTTCTGGCGCAACAAGTTGTGACAGATGGAAAAAAGAAAACACATTCAGTTCATAAGCACGGCGAAAATCTGCCATTGGCATATCAAATGGTTTAGGACCACCGCCACCGGCGTTGTTAACCAGAATATCAACTTTACCCAGCTTACTGACGGCAAAGTCTGCCAGTGCAGAGAGTTCCTGTTCGGAAGTAATATCACAACGCCAGGCAAATGCCTGACCACCCAGTTGTTGAATTTCGTCTACAACATGATTAGCTGCATCGGCATTAATATCACTGACCACCACAGATGCGCCAGCTGTCGCGAATGTAATGGCAATTTCTTTACCAATACCTGCACCCGCACCTGTGATGATGGCGCATTTTCCGTCGAGTCTCAGGTTGTCAGAATTAAACACATAAACCTCCTGTGAACTTCAGTAAAAATAAAAGGCACCGCCTGTGTGCCACATTTTTTATCATTAACCTTGAGGAAAGGACACTACCAGGTATAGCAGATAAAGAGAGGATTATTTAGCCGCAATGAGCCGGGCGGGAATAATAAGATTGCGTGAATGCGTCTCTTCATGGGTGATTTTTTGCATCATGCGATCCGCAAGTGTGGTACCAAGTTCCCGCGCTGGCGTGCTGGCCCAGGTAACAGGTATATCATCAAGTGTGGTTGGCGTTGCATCGGCAAATGCCGCCAACGAAACCTGTTGTTCAAAGTAACGATCGACTCCGCTTTCCCCGCTTTGCCGCCCTGCTTTCAGCAAACCAAACCATGCCCCCATCGCAATAGTTTCGTTATAGCAAACCACGGCGCTGATGGTCGGGTTATGACGTAAAAGCGCCGTGATAGCTTCCGCGGCTTGCTTCTGGCTGGAAGTGCACTCCAGCACCCAATCGCTGTGAAACGGCAGGCCAAATTTTAGTAGAGTTGCACAATAGCCCCCCACCCGCTCTGCCCGGGTTAATGAGGAACTTTGCCCTCCCAGCCAGGCGATACGCTGATGCCCATTGCGAATGAGATGCTCCGTTAACAACTGTGCTGCCTGCATGTTGTCCGGGCGAACCGTATCAACATCATCAAGATAACTGGCACGGGAAGCGAAAATCACCGGGATAGCTTTTTCTTCTGCCATCCGTCGCAGGTCATCGCTGCTTCCTGCAGCCCCGGCAATGACAACACCATCGACCCCCTGATTCAGTAACAGTGAAAACCGCTGTGCCAGCTGCTCGCCGTCTTTACCGCCGTGAAGCAAAAAAACCATCCGTCCCTGCGCTTCCAGAGCTTCCGTCAATCCGGCCGTTAATTCGGCGTAAAACGGCGCAGATAAATCACGGACGATCAAACCAATGACGCCGCTTTGCCCGCCGCGCAGCGCCGACGCCTGACGATTGCGCACAAATCCCAGCTCTTCAATGGCGGCGTTAACGCGTTCTCCTGTGGCGGTAGAGATTCGCCCTTTGCCACTTAGCACCAGCGAAACGGTACTTACCGACACGCCCGCAGCCAGCGCAACATCATGAATGGTTATTTTTTTGGCGGTAGCCATGCAGATGACCTACTCCCTGATTATGTGACAGATAAAACGTTTTACCTTTTATTTATCTTATACCCGCTATTATCGTTGTGTAATGTGATTTATGCCTCACTAAAATTTGATAAAACGTTTTATCTTCTTGCGCAATTTACTGAATCCAGATTGTTCTCTACGAGGAGTCGTTTTATGACGGCGAAAACAGCACCGAAAGTCACGCTGTGGGAGTTCTTCCAGCAGTTAGGCAAAACCTTTATGTTACCCGTGGCATTATTGTCGTTCTGCGGCATTATGCTCGGCATTGGTAGTTCTCTTAGCAGCCATGATGTCATCACCCTGATCCCGGTCCTGGGCAACCCCGTGTTGCAGGCTATCTTTACCTGGATGAGTAAGATTGGCTCGTTTGCTTTTAGTTTCCTGCCAGTCATGTTCTGTATCGCCATCCCGCTGGGTCTGGCACGCGAAAACAAAGGCGTAGCGGCATTCGCTGGCTTCGTCGGTTATGCGGTAATGAACCTCGCGGTAAACTTCTGGTTGACCAATAAAGGCATTCTGCCAACCACGGACGCCGCGGTTCTGAAAGCCAATAACATCCAGAGCATTCTTGGGATCCAGTCGATCGACACCGGGATCCTCGGTGCGGTGATCGCCGGTATTATCGTCTGGATGCTGCATGAGCGATTCCATAATATCCGCCTGCCAGATGCGCTGGCATTCTTCGGCGGCACGCGCTTCGTACCAATCATCTCCTCGCTGGTGATGGGTCTTGTCGGCCTGGTGATTCCATTAGTCTGGCCAATTTTCGCCATGGGTATTAGCGGCTTAGGCCATATGATCAACAGCGCGGGTGATTTCGGACCGATGCTGTTTGGTACCGGTGAACGTCTGCTGTTGCCGTTTGGTCTACATCACATTCTGGTGGCATTAATTCGCTTTACCGACGCAGGCGGCACGCAAGAAGTCTGCGGTCAAACCGTCAGCGGTGCACTGACCATCTTCCAGGCGCAATTGAATTGCCCGACCACTCACGGTTTTTCTGAAAGCGCCACGCGTTTCCTTTCGCAAGGTAAAATGCCTGCGTTTCTCGGCGGTCTGCCAGGTGCAGCGTTAGCTATGTATCACTGTGCGCGCCCGGAAAATCGCCATAAAATTAAAGGTCTGCTGATTTCTGGCCTGATCGCCTGTGTCGTTGGCGGCACGACCGAACCGCTGGAATTCCTGTTCCTGTTCGTAGCGCCAGTTCTGTATGTCATCCACGCGCTGTTAACCGGCCTCGGCTTCACCGTCATGTCTGTGCTCGGCGTCACCATCGGTAATACCGACGGCAATATCATCGACTTTGTGGTGTTCGGTATTTTGCATGGTCTGTCAACCAAGTGGTACATGGTGCCAGTAGTGGCGGCAATATGGTTTGTCGTTTACTACGTCATCTTCCGTTTCGCTATCACCCGCTTCAATCTGAAAACCCCGGGGCGCGATAGTGAAGTTGCCAGTTCAATCGAAAAAGCCGTTGCCGGTGCGCCGGGTAAATCAGGTTACAACGTTCCAGCAATCCTCGAAGCCTTAGGCGGTGCCGACAATATTGTCAGCCTCGATAACTGCATTACCCGTCTGCGTTTGTCTGTGAAAGATATGTCGCTTGTTAATGTGCAGGCACTGAAGGACAATCGGGCAATTGGCGTAGTACAACTTAATCAACATAACCTGCAGGTTGTTATCGGGCCACAAGTTCAGTCAGTAAAAGATGAAATGGCCGGTCTGATGCATACTGTCCAGGCATAAGGATAAGATATGTTCGATTTTTCAAAGGTCGTGGATCGTCATGGCACATGGTGTACGCAGTGGGATTATGTCGCCGACCGTTTCGGCACTGCTGACCTGTTACCGTTCACGATTTCAGACATGGATTTTGCCACTGCCCCCTGCATTATCGAGGCGCTGAATCAGCGTCTGATGCACGGCGTGTTTGGCTACAGCCGCTGGAAAAACGATGAGTTTCTCGCGGCTATTGCCCACTGGTTTTCCACCCAGCATTACACCGCCATCGATCCTCAGTCGGTGGTGTATGGCCCTTCTGTTATCTATATGGTTTCAGAACTGATTCGTCAGTGGTCTGAAACAGGTGAAGGCGTGGTGATCCACACACCCGCCTATGACGCATTTTACAAGGCCATTGAAGGTAACCAGCGCACAGTAATGCCCGTTGCTTTAGAGAAGCAGGCTGACGGCTGGTTTTGCGATATGGGCAAGCTGGAAGCCGTGCTGGCGAAACCAGAATGTAAAATTATGCTCCTGTGTAGCCCACAGAATCCTACCGGGAAAGTGTGGACGTGCGATGAGCTGGAGATCATGGCTGACCTGTGCGAGCGTCATGGTGTGCGGGTTATTTCCGATGAAATCCATATGGATATGGTTTGGGGCGAGCAGCCGCATATTCCCTGGTGTAATGTGGCGCGCGGAGACTGGGCGTTGCTAACGTCGGGATCAAAAAGTTTCAATATTCCCGCCCTGACCGGTGCTTACGGGATTATAGAAAATAGCAGTAGCCGCGATGCCTATTTATCGGCACTGAAAGGACGTGATGGGCTTTCTTCTCCTTCGGTACTGGCGTTAACTGCTCATATCGCCGCCTATCAGCAAGGCGCGCCGTGGCTGGATGCCTTACGCGTCTATCTGAAAGATAACCTGACGTATATCGCAGATAAAATGAACGCTGCGTTTCCTGAACTCAACTGGCAGATCCCGCAATCCACTTATCTGGCCTGGCTTGATCTACGTCCATTGAACATTGACGACAACGCGTTGCAAAAAGCGCTTATCGAGCAAGAAAAGGTCGCGATCATGCCGGGATATACCTACGGTGAAGAAGGTCGTGGTTTTGTCCGACTCAATGCCGGGTGCCCGCGTTCGAAACTGGAAAAAGGTGTTGCTGGATTAATTAACGCCATCCGCGCTGTTCGTTAACCCCAATTGCGCAACGTAAAAAATCGTTGCGCAATCGTGGATTTTTACCCTGCTTTGTTTTTATAATGGTGCGCACTTTTATATCCAGAAAAAGAGTGCGACCATGATTGATACCACCCTGCCATTAACTGATATCCATCGCCACCTTGATGGCAACATTCGTCCCCAGACCATTCTTGAACTTGGCCGCCAGTATAATATCTCGATTCCTGCACAATCCCTGGAAACACTGATTCCCCACGTTCAGGTCATTGCCAACGAACCCGATCTGGTGAGCTTTCTGACTAAACTTGACTGGGGCGTTAAAGTTCTCGCCTCTCTTGATGCTTGCCGCCGCGTGGCATTTGAAAACATTGAAGATGCAGCCCGTAACGGCCTGCACTATGTCGAGCTGCGTTTTTCACCGGGCTACATGGCAATGGCACATCAGCTGCCTGTAGCGGGTGTTGTCGAAGCGGTGATCGATGGCGTACGTGAAGGTTGCCGCACCTTTGGTGTGCAGGCGAAGCTTATCGGCATTATGAGCCGGACCTTCGGTGAAGCAGCCTGTCAGCAAGAGCTGGAGGCCTTTTTAGCCCACCGTGACCAGATTACCGCACTTGATTTAGCCGGTGATGAACTTGGTTTCCCGGGAAGTCTGTTTCTTTCTCACTTCAACCGCGCGCGTGATGCGGGCTGGCATATTACCGTCCATGCAGGCGAAGCTGCCGGGCCGGAAAGCATCTGGCAGGCGATTCGTGAACTGGGGGCGGAACGTATTGGACATGGCGTAAAAGCCATTGAAGATCGGGCGCTGATGGATTTTCTCGCCGAGCAACAAATTGGTATTGAATCCTGTCTGACCTCCAATATTCAGACCAGCACCGTGGCAGAGCTGGCGGCACATCCGCTGAAAATGTTCCTTGAGCATGGCATTCGTGCCAGCATTAACACTGACGATCCCGGCGTACAGGGAGTGGATATCATTCACGAATATACCGTTGCCGCGCCGGCTGCTGGGTTATCCCGCGAGCAAATCCGCCAGGCGCAGATTAATGGTCTGGAAATGGCTTTCCTCAGCGCAGAGGAAAAACGCGCACTGCGAGAAAAAGTCGCTGCGAAGTAACAAAAAAGGATGGTGCTAATTGCACCATCCTCTTTTCACGCAAGGCACAGCGTCGCGCGATGTTTGGCGGATTCGATGCCCAGCTCAATCAACTCCATTACCTGGATTGCCTGACTTGCCGGAACCGGATTTTCACCATCGCCATTTAACGCATCACGAATAGCCGCATAGTAAGCCGGATAATTCCCCGGCACCGTCAACAGCGTTTCTTCGACACGTTCCTCACCTTCCACGCGGGTAAGTACGCCATCACGCATATCGTAGCCCCAGTCTTCCTGCGGCAGACGCTCGCCATTTTTCAGACGTTCTTCCTGTGGATCGAGGCCATATTTCACATAACTGCCTCGGGATCCATGCACGATATAACGTGCTGACTCAGCAGCTGCCAGCATTGTACCGTGTAAAATGACTCGCCGCTGCGGATAGGACAAGATGGCGTGGAAATAATCGGTCGACTGCGCTCCGGGCCGTAACTGTGCCAAATCAACCGTCATGCTGACCGGTAAACCAAATAGCGTAATGGCCTGATCAAGAAGATGCGGTGCTAAATCGTACCAGATACCGCTGCCAGGACCGCCCTGTTCACGCCAACGATCGCGCACCTGCGGACGGAAGCGGTCAAAATGAGACTCAAAGTAAGCAACTTCACCCAGTACGCCTTCCGCGAGCAAACCTTTTAGCGTCAGGAAATCGCTATCCCAGCGACGGTTATGGAATACAGACAGCACACGCCCCAGGCTTTTTGCCAGCGCTTCCAGCTCTCGCGCTTGTGACAGTGTCACGGTAAAGGGTTTATCAACGACCACATGTTTACCCGCCTCAAGCGCCGCTTTGGCTAACGGAAAATGGGTATCGTTGGGTGTAGGAATGACAATCAGGTCTATGTTGGGATCGTTAAACAGATGCTTCGGCTCAGAGACAACCGTAACCGTTGGCCAGTCAGCTTTTACTTTTGTTTCATCGCTGCTGGAGATTACCGCCAGCTCCAGCCCGGGCGTGCCCGCAATCAGGGGCGCATGGAAGGTTTTGCTCGCATAACCATACCCAATCAACCCAACACGGATGTTGTCGCTCATGTCATTGCCTCTCATTGAAGTATGATGGCTATTTGACACTATCCTTTACCCTCGCTCAACAGTTTAATAACCTGCCAGCAATAAGGGATGTTGTTTAACTTAAGTCAAAAAAATAGCGATTTTTCCAACGACAAAAGCTAAATATCGCAAAAACCTCAGTAAAAATCTTGCTGGAGCTATTATTGCTAAGTAACATTTACCCCCTGAAGTTAATGGATCAATCAACAGAGATGTGGGCTGTAATGAATCGTCTTATTGAATTAACAGGTTGGATCGTTCTTGTCGTTTCAGTCATTCTTCTTGGCGTGGCGAGTCACATTGACAACTATCAGCCACCTGAACAGAGTACTACGGTACAACACAAGTAAGCTCTGCGCTTGTAGAGCGACATGCTGCCCGTCCGGGTGCATGTTTTCACTTGTCGGATATTAAACCAGGAATTTATTATCTTGTTCGATGTTGTTGGTGATTGTCAGGGATAGTAAAGCGCGTTACTCTTTTCAGAGCAGTTTTTCATCTCTGAATATTTGCCATCAGCGCATTCTTATTATTGTAATAACACACGCGTTCACTTTTGGTGAAATTTTATCATCACTAATAATACCTACTCCTTTGGTATTAATTATTTTATGGACCTTTTATGACTGTTCAGGACTACTTATTAAAATTTCGCAAAATCAGTTCACTCGAAAGTCTGGAAAAACTCTACGACCATCTTAATTACACTCTGACGGATGATCAGGAACTGATCAATATGTATCGTGCTGCCGATCACCGCCGCGCAGAGCTGGTTTCTGGCGGGCGTTTGTTTGACCTCGGCCAGGTACCGAAGTCCGTCTGGCACTATGTCCAATAAAGAAAGTAGCGATCGGTTATAAAAGCCTTATAATAACGCCCCTAAAATTAGATTTGCCTGTTTGCGTCGCTATTCTGGAGAACCTATGACCACCACAACGCCACAACGTATTGGAGGCTGGTTGCTTGGCCCATTGGCCTGGCTTTTAGTCGCTCTGTTAAGTACGACGCTGGCGTTGTTGCTGTATACCGCTGCGTTATCTTCTCCGCAAACATTTCAAACGCTCGGCGGACAAGCACTGACGACACAAATCTTATGGGGCGTTTCTTTTATTACCGCTATCGCCATGTGGTATTACACACTGTGGTTGACCATCGCTTTCTTTAAACGTCGGCGTTGTGTTCCTAAACACTATATTATCTGGCTGCTTATTTCCGTATTGCTGGCAGTAAAAGCGTTCGCTTTTTCACCCGTGGAAGATGGCATAGCCGTTCGCCAGTTACTGTTTACTTTGTTGGCAACCGCATTGATCGTCCCCTATTTTAAACGCTCGTCGCGGGTGAAAGCGACGTTTGTGAATCCGTAATAACCTTACAGTTAACCTGTTGTCGCCTGCTCTGGATTAACGGATAATAGGCGGCTTTTTTATTTCAGGCCGAAAAATGACTGACTACCTGTTACTGTTTGTCGGAACTGTACTGGTCAATAACTTTGTACTGGTCAAGTTTCTCGGTCTCTGTCCGTTTATGGGGGTTTCCAAAAAGCTGGAAACCGCGATGGGCATGGGGCTGGCTACAACGTTTGTGATGACGCTGGCGTCTATTTGCGCCTGGCTTATCGATACGTGGATTTTGATCCCGCTTAATCTGATTTACCTGCGCACCCTGGCGTTTATTCTGGTGATTGCTGTGGTTGTGCAGTTCACCGAGATGGTGGTGCGCAAAACCAGCCCGGTGCTTTACCGTCTGCTGGGGATTTTTTTGCCGCTTATCACCACCAATTGTGCAGTGCTCGGCGTGGCGTTGCTGAATATCAATCTCGGGCACAATTTCTTGCAGTCAGCGCTGTACGGTTTTTCCGCCGCAGTCGGTTTCTCGCTAGTGATGGTGCTCTTCGCCGCCATCCGCGAACGCCTTGCTGTGGCTGATGTCCCGGCACCTTTTCGCGGTAACGCCATTGCGTTAATTACCGCAGGTCTTATGTCTCTGGCCTTTATGGGCTTTAGTGGTTTGGTGAAGTTGTAATGAATGCTATCTGGATTGCCGTTGCCGCCGTGAGCCTGCTGGGCCTGGCGTTTGGCGCCATTCTGGGTTATGCCTCCCGCCGTTTTGCGGTGGAAGACGATCCGGTCGTTGAGAAAATTGACGAAATCTTACCGCAGAGCCAGTGTGGTCAGTGCGGTTATCCCGGCTGTCGCCCCTACGCGGAAGCCATCAGCTGTAACGGTGAAAAAATCAACCGTTGCGCCCCAGGTGGCGAAGCTGTGATGCTAAAAATTGCCGAGTTGCTTAATGTCGAGCCGCAGCCGCTGGATGGCGAAGCGAAAGAGCTAACGCCAGCGCGGATGGTGGCGGTTATTGATGAAAATAACTGTATTGGCTGCACTAAATGTATTCAGGCGTGTCCGGTAGACGCCATCGTTGGCGCTACCCGCGCCATGCATACGGTAATGAGTGATCTCTGTACGGGCTGCAATTTATGTGTTGACCCGTGCCCGACGCACTGCATCTCGTTGCAACCGGTCGCAGAAACACCTGACTCCTGGAAATGGGATCTGAACACCATTCCCGTGCGTATCATTCCCGTGGAACACCATGCTTAAGTTATTCTCTGCATTCCGAAAAAATAAAATCTGGGATTTCAACGGCGGCATCCATCCACCGGAGATGAAAACCCAGTCCAACGGTACGCCCCTGCGCCAGGTACCACTGGCGCAGCGTTTTGTCATACCACTGAAACAACATATTGGTGCTGAAGGTGAGTTGTGCGTTAGCGTCGGCGATAAAGTACTGCGCGGCCAGCCGCTTACCCGTGGACGCGGCAAAATGCTGCCGGTTCACGCGCCCACCTCGGGTACCGTTACGGCTATTGCGCCCCACTCTACGGCTCATCCTTCAGCTTTAGCTGAATTAAGCGTGATTATTGATGCCGATGGCGAAGACTGCTGGATCCCGCGCGACGGCTGGGACGATTATCGCTCTCGCAGTCGCGAAGAGTTAATCGAGCGCATTCATCAGTTTGGTGTTGCCGGGCTGGGCGGTGCGGGATTCCCGACAGGCGTTAAATTGCAGGGTGGCGGAGATAAGATTGAAACGTTGATTATCAACGCTGCTGAGTGCGAGCCGTACATTACCGCCGATGACCGTTTGATGCAGGATTGCGCGGCTCAGGTCGTAGAGGGTATTCGCATTCTTGCGCATATTCTGCAGCCACGCGAAATTCTTATCGGCATTGAAGATAACAAACCGCAGGCGATTTCCATGCTGCGCGCGGTGCTGGCGGACTCTCACGATATTTCTCTGCGGGTGATTCCAACCAAATATCCTTCTGGCGGTGCTAAACAATTAACCTACATTCTGACCGGGAAGCAGGTTCCACATGGCGGGCGTTCATCCGATATCGGCGTATTAATGCAAAACGTCGGCACTGCTTATGCAGTGAAACGTGCCGTTATTGATGGCGAGCCGATTACCGAGCGTGTCGTAACCCTGACTGGCGAAGCAATCGCTCGCCCGGGCAACGTCTGGGCACGGCTGGGGACGCCCGTGCGTCATTTATTGAATGACGCCGGATTCTGCCCCTCTGCCGATCAAATGGTGATTATGGGCGGCCCGTTAATGGGCTTTACCTTGCCATGGCTGGATGTCCCGGTCGTAAAGATTACCAACTGTCTGTTGGCTCCCTCTGCCAATGAGCTTGGCGAACCACAGGAAGAACAAAATTGCATCCGTTGTAGTGCCTGTGCTGACGCCTGCCCTGCGGATCTTTTGCCGCAACAGTTGTACTGGTTCAGCAAAGGTCAGCAACACGATAAAGCCACCACGCATAACATTGCCGACTGCATTGAATGTGGGGCTTGCGCGTGGGTTTGCCCGAGCAATATTCCCCTGGTGCAATATTTCCGTCAGGAAAAAGCTGAAATTGCGGCTATTCGTCAGGAAGAAAAGCGCGCCGCAGAAGCCAAAGCGCGTTTCGAAGCGCGCCAGGCTCGCCTTGAGCGCGAAAAAGCGGCTCGCCTTGAACGACATAAGAGCGCAGCCGTTCAACCTGCAGCCAAAGATAAAGATGCGATTGCTGCCGCTCTGGCGCGGGTGAAAGAGAAACAGGCCCAGGCTACACAGCCTATTGTGATTAAAGCGGGCGAACGCCCGGATAACAGTGCAATTATTGCAGCACGGGAAGCCCGTAAAGCGCAAGCCAGAGCGAAACAGGCAGAACTGCAGCAAACTAACGACGCAGCAACCGTTGCTGATCCACGTAAAACTGCCGTTGAAGCCGCTATCGCCCGCGCCAAAGCGCGCAAGCTGGAACAGCAACAGGCTAATGCGGAACCAGAACAACAGGTCGATCCGCGCAAAGCCGCCGTCGAAGCCGCTATCGCCCGCGCCAAAGCGCGCAAGCTTGAGCAGCAACAGGCTAATGCGGAGCCAGAAGAAAAGGTTGACCCGCGCAAAGCCGCCGTCGAAGCCGCGATTGCCCGTGCCAAAGCACGCAAGCTGGCACAGCAACAGGCTAATGCCGAGCCAGTACAACAGGTCGATCCGCGCAAAGCTGCCGTCGAAGCGGCTATTGCCCGTGCCAAAGCGCGCAAGCTGGAACAGCAACAGGCTAACGCAGAACCAGAAGAACAGGTTGATCCGCGCAAAGCGGCCGTCGAAGCGGCTATTGCCCGCGCCAAAGCGCGCAAGCTGGAACAGCAACAGGCTAATGCGGTACCAGAAGAACAGGTTGATCCGCGCAAAGCGGCAGTTGCCGCGGCTATTGCCCGCGTTCAGGCCAAAAAAGCCGCCCAGCAAAAGGTTGTAAACGAGGACTAAATGGTATTCAGAATAGCTAGCTCCCCTTATACCCATAACCAGCGCCAGACATCGCGCATTATGCTGTTGGTGTTGCTCGCAGCCGTGCCAGGAATCGCAGCGCAACTGTGTTTTTTTGGTTGGGGTACTCTCGTTCAGATCCTGCTGGCGTCGGTCAGTGCTCTGTTAGCCGAAGCTCTCGTACTCAAACTACGCAAGCAGTCGGTAGCCGCAACGTTGAAAGATAACTCAGCATTGCTGACAGGCTTATTGCTGGCGGTAAGTATTCCCCCCCTCGCGCCATGGTGGATGGTCGTACTGGGTACGGTGTTTGCGGTGATCATCGCTAAACAGTTGTATGGCGGTCTGGGGCAAAACCCGTTTAATCCGGCAATGATTGGTTATGTGGTCTTACTGATCTCCTTCCCGGTGCAGATGACCAGCTGGTTACCGCCGCATGAAATTGCGGTCAACATCCCTGGTTTTATCGACGCCATACAGGTTATTTTCAGCGGACATACCGCCAGTGGTGGTGATATGAACACGCTACGCTTAGGTATTGATGGCATTAGTCAGGCGACACCGCTGGATACATTTAAAACCTCTGTCCGTGCCGGTCATTCGGTTGAACAGATTATGCAATATCCGATCTACAGCGGTATGCTGGCGGGCGTTGGTTGGCAATGGGTAAATCTCGCCTGGCTGGCTGGCGGCGTATGGTTGCTGTGGCAGAAAGCGATTCGCTGGCATATTCCCCTCAGCTTCTTAGTAACGCTGGCGTTATGCGCAACGTTGGGCTGGTTGTTCTCACCAGAAACACTGGCAGCACCGCAAATTCATCTGCTGTCTGGAGCGACCATGCTCGGCGCATTCTTTATTTTGACTGACCCGGTTACCGCTTCTACGACCAATCGTGGTCGTCTTATTTTCGGCGCGCTGGCGGGCTTATTAGTCTGGTTGATCCGCAGTTTCGGCGGCTATCCTGACGGCGTGGCTTTTGCCGTCCTGCTGGCGAACATCACGGTTCCTCTGATCGATTACTACACGCGTCCGCGCGTCTACGGCCATCGCAAAGGGTAAACCATGCTGAAAACTATCCGAAAACACGGCATTACGTTGGCGCTATTTGCAGCGGGTTCAACAGGGTTAACTGCGGCCATCAACCAGATGACCAAAACGACGATTGCTGAACAGGCCAGTCTGCAACAAAAGGCGTTATTTGATCAGGTGCTGCCAGCCGAACGCTATAACAATGCGCTGGCACAGAGTTGCTATCTGGTCACTGCGCCAGAGTTAGGTAAAGGTGAGCATCGGGTTTACATCGCCAAACAGGATGACAAACCGGTAGCCGCCGTTCTGGAAACAACCGCGCCAGATGGCTATTCCGGTGCGATTCAGCTGCTGGTGGGAGCCGATTTTAACGGCACGGTACTTGGCACGCGCGTGACAGAGCACCACGAAACGCCAGGGCTTGGCGATAAAATCGAACTGCGCCTTTCTGACTGGATCACCCATTTTGCGGGTAAAAAAATCAGTGGTGCGGATGATGCGCACTGGGCGGTGAAGAAAGATGGTGGTGATTTCGACCAGTTCACCGGCGCGACGATTACTCCCCGCGCGGTGGTTAATGCGGTAAAACGCGCCGGATTGTACGCTCAGACGTTACCGTCACAACTTTCTCAACTTCCTGCCTGTGGAGAATAAAGCGTGAGCGAAATTAAAGACGTTATTGTTCAGGGGTTGTGGAAAAACAACTCTGCGCTGGTCCAGCTGCTCGGCCTCTGTCCGCTATTGGCGGTCACGTCCACTGCCACTAACGCTCTGGGTTTAGGACTTGCGACTACGCTGGTACTGACGCTGACCAACTTGACCATTTCGACGCTGCGTCACTGGACGCCAGCCGAGATCCGCATTCCCATTTACGTGATGATCATCGCCTCGGTGGTCAGCGCTGTACAGATGCTGATCAACGCCTACGCCTTTGGCCTGTATCAATCATTAGGGATTTTTATTCCGCTGATTGTCACTAACTGTATCGTTGTGGGCCGCGCTGAAGCCTTCGCCGCCAAAAAAGGTCCGGCGCTTTCGGCACTGGACGGCTTTTCAATTGGTATGGGCGCAACCTGCGCCATGTTCGTGCTGGGTTCACTGCGCGAAATAATCGGCAATGGCACGTTGTTTGACGGTGCAGATGCGCTGTTAGGTAGCTGGGCAAAAGTATTACGCGTGGAGATTTTCCACACCGACTCCCCTTTCCTGCTGGCGATGCTGCCACCAGGTGCATTTATTGGCCTGGGACTGATGCTGGCAGGGAAATACCTGATTGATGAAAGAATGAAAAAGCGCCGTACTGAAGCAGCTGCCGAACGTGCATTGCCAAACGGTGAAACAGGGAATGTCTGATGAACAAAGCAAAACGCCTGGAGATCCTCACTCGCCTGCGTGAGAACAATCCTCATCCCACCACCGAGCTTAATTTCAGTTCGCCTTTTGAATTGCTGATTGCCGTACTGCTTTCCGCTCAGGCGACCGATGTCAGTGTTAATAAGGCGACGGCGAAACTCTACCCGGTGGCGAATACGCCTGCAGCGATGCTTGAACTGGGCGTTGAAGGGGTGAAATCCTATATCAAAACGATTGGGCTTTATAACAGCAAAGCAGAAAATATCATCAAAACCTGCCGTATCTTACTGGAACAACATAATGGCGAGGTTCCGGAAGATCGTGCTGCGCTTGAAGCCCTGCCCGGCGTAGGTCGTAAAACAGCCAACGTCGTATTAAACACTGCATTCGGCTGGCCGACTATTGCTGTCGACACGCACATTTTCCGCGTTTGTAATCGTACTCAATTTGCGCCGGGGAAAAACGTCGAACAGGTAGAAGAAAAGCTACTGAAAGTGGTTCCGGCAGAGTTTAAAGTCGACTGCCACCATTGGTTGATCCTGCACGGGCGTTATACCTGTATTGCCCGCAAGCCTCGCTGTGGCTCTTGTATTATTGAAGATCTTTGTGAATACAAAGAGAAAGTTGACATCTGAAGAAAAGGGGTAACACCGATTACCCCATTGATAACCTTTCTTTATCCTCTTTTAAAACATCTTTTTAACGTCAATGATGCCATTGCTTAGCGTTATCATCAGGTAATCCGTTTGCGGATAACCAAAAATGCAGGTTAATTGTTTTTTTAATAGCGAAATTTTCTATTCATTCGTGATCAAGATCACGATGCTGTGGCAATGTAAAAACATTGCAAGAACTAGGTTAAAATCATTTAAATTTACACACGCAACAAATATTGACCTACAAAACATTACACTGGCTATTTTTCAGAAACTGGACTATCTCACTAGGAAAAACGCTAAATAGCAGAACATATCGCCGTTAAGCCATCATCCCCCTCTCAGGGTAGTGAAAAAATCTGCCGTTACGTTTTTTGAAAAATTTAACGCTGGATAACATTTCCCGGAATGGTTGAATTCCCCGCCTCAGTTATATGTAACAGATTATTACAAAGGACTTGTCTGAAAGTGCAAGATAGTGAACATTACCTGCCGTTTCCCCTCCCACTATAACAATTGCGCGTATGTTTTTTAGGCATAACGCGAGAAAGCACCCCCGTTAATATGGGATGTAAAAAAAGAGGTAAAAGTGTCCACTGCAAACCAAAAACCAACTGAAAGCGTCAGTTTGAACGCTTTCAAACAACCGAAGGCGTTCTATCTCATCTTCTCGATTGAGTTATGGGAACGTTTTGGTTATTACGGCCTACAAGGAATTATGGCTGTTTACCTGGTTAAACAACTGGGTATGTCTGAAGCGGATTCAATCACCCTTTTCTCTTCCTTTAGTGCCCTGGTTTATGGTCTGGTCGCTATCGGCGGCTGGTTAGGTGACAAGGTACTGGGTACTAAACGCGTAATTATGCTTGGCGCTATTGTGCTGGCGATTGGTTATGCTCTGGTGGCCTGGTCTGGTCACGACGCCGGTATCGTTTATATGGGTATGGCGGCTATTGCGGTCGGTAACGGCCTGTTTAAAGCTAACCCGTCTTCTCTGCTTTCTACATGCTATGAGAAAAACGACCCGCGTCTGGACGGTGCATTCACCATGTACTACATGTCCGTCAACATCGGCTCTTTCTTCTCTATGATCGCCACCCCGTGGCTGGCCGCGAAATACGGCTGGAGTGTTGCGTTTGCGTTGAGCGTTGTAGGCCTGCTGATCACTATCGTTAACTTCGCCTTCTGCCAACGCTGGGTTAAACAGTACGGTTCAAAACCAGACTTCGAGCCTATCAACTACCGTAACCTGCTGCTGACCATTATTGGTGTTGTGGCACTGATCGCTATCGCCACCTGGCTGCTGCACAATCAGGAAGTTGCGCGTATGGCGCTGGGCGTTGTTGCCTTTGGTATCGTGGTTATCTTCGGTAAAGAAGCCTTCGCGATGAAAGGTGCTGCGCGTCGTAAAATGATCGTTGCCTTCATCCTGATGCTCGAAGCCATTATCTTCTTCGTGCTGTACAGCCAGATGCCAACGTCACTGAACTTCTTTGCGATTCGTAACGTTGAGCACTCCATTCTGGGTCTGGCCGTAGAACCTGAGCAGTATCAGGCACTGAACCCGTTCTGGATCATCATTGGTAGCCCGATTCTGGCCGCTATCTATAACAAGATGGGCGATACCCTGCCGATGCCAACTAAGTTTGCAATCGGTATGGTGATGTGTTCTGGTGCGTTCCTGATTCTGCCGCTGGGTGCAAAATTCGCGTCTGACGCAGGTATCGTGTCTGTAAGCTGGCTGGTCGCAAGCTATGGCCTGCAGAGTATCGGGGAACTTATGATCTCTGGTCTGGGTCTGGCAATGGTTGCACAACTCGTTCCGCAGCGTCTGATGGGCTTCATTATGGGTAGCTGGTTCCTGACCACTGCCGGTGCAAACCTGATTGGTGGTTATGTTGCGGGTATGATGGCTGTGCCGGATAACGTTACCGATCCACTGATGTCACTGGAAGTCTATGGTCGCGTATTCTTGCAGATTGGTGTCGCTACTGCCGTTATTGCAGTACTGATGCTGCTGACTGCGCCGAAACTGCACCGCATGACGCAGGATGACGCTGCAGACAAAGCGGCGAAAGCTGCTGTAGCGTAAAATTCAGGGAAACTCTTTTACAAGCCGCTAACTTTTCGTTAGCGGCTTTTTTTTTGTTCAGCAACGCACTACCATACTTTAAACCACAGACAAAAGGAGTTACCGATGAAATTGTTCTACAAACCGGGCGCCTGCTCTCTCGCTTCCCATATCACCCTGCGTGAGAGCGGAAAGGATTTTACGCTCGTCAGTGTGGATTTAATGAAAAAACGTCTCGAAAACGGTGACGATTACTTTGCCGTTAACCCTAAGGGACAGGTGCCTGCATTGCTGCTGGACGATGGTACTTTGCTGACGGAAGGCGTAGCGATTATGCAGTATCTTGCCGACAGCGTCCCCGACCGCCAGTTGCTGGCACCGGTAAACAGTATTTCCCGCTATAAAACCATCGAATGGCTGAATTACATCGCCACCGAGCTGCATAAAGGCTTCACACCTCTGTTTCGCCCTGATACACCGGAAGAGTACAAACCAACAGTTCGCGCGCAGCTGGAGAAGAAGCTGCAATATGTGAACGAGGCACTGAAGGATGAGCACTGGATCTGCGGGCAACGATTTACAATTGCTGATGCCTATCTGTTTACGGTTCTGCGCTGGGCATACGCGGTGAAACTGAATCTGGAAGGGTTAGAGCACATTGCGGCATTTATGCAACGTATGGCTGAACGTCCGGAAGTACAAGACGCGCTGTCAGCGGAAGGCTTAAAGTAATAGCCATCGGCCCACAGGTCGTTGTGGGCCGAAATGAGATATTTCAGAGCTTTGTTGCGCTGAAATAATGTTCTGGTTTGGCAATACGATCCTGAGCAGCAACCACTTGCAACTCATATTCCTGCATTGCTTTGGTGGTCACCATGATTTCGTATACTGCAGCGGTCACATGTTCCAGGGCCTCCTGCAGCGTTGCCCCCTGAAGCAGTTTCACCAGCAGTAAACCGCTCGTCACATCACCAACACCTACCGGCTGGCGCATACCAAAATCCACCAGCGGACGGCTGATATGCCAGGCTTCATCGGCGGTAACCAGCAGCATTTCAAAACGGTCACGGCTGTAGCCAGCCCGCGCCAGGTGTTTAACCAACACAATTTGTGGCCCTTGCGCAATGAGTTCACGCGCTGCCAGAACCGCTTCTTCGACGTTATTTACCGGATGCTCACAGAGTATCTCCAGCTCAACCAGATTCGGCGCAATGATATCGCTGGCAGGCAAACCGTGACGCACATGAAACTCTGCGACACCCGGTGCAACGATACAGCCTTTTTCCGGATGACCCATTACCGGATCGCAAAAATATTTCGCCTGCGGATTCGCGGCTTTCACCTGACGGACGATACCGAGGATATGTTCACCCTGCTCCGCCGATCCCAGATAGCCACTTAATACGGCATCACAGGTGTGTAATTTATCAATGGCGGCAATGCCTTGCACTATTTCGGTTAAATGGCTGGGCGGCATCACGCAGCCGGTCCATTTGCCGTATTGGGTGTGATTAGAAAATTGAACGGTGTTCAGCGGCCAGACGTTCGCGCCCAGGCGGCGCATCGGAAACTCTGCCGCACTGTTACCCGCATGACCATAAACAACGTGAGACTGGATAGCGAGAATATTTTTCATCATGTTCCCTGTATAAAAACCAGGGGGAGTGATTTCTCACTCCCCCTTTCCACTTAATGCATTATTTCCAGCAAATCAGACAGTAATTCTTTTTGCCGCGACGCAATAAGGTAAAACGACCAAACAGACGATCTTCTTCTTTAAAGAAGTATTCAGGATCGGACTGTTTTTCACCGTTAATGGTGATGGCATTGGAGGCGATAGTTTTACGCGCCTGACCACGGGAAGGTTGCAGTTCAGAATCGACCAGCGCCTGCATCAGGTCTGCGCCCTTTTCCATCTCAACCATCGGTACGCCGTCCTGCGCCAGCTGTTCGAAGTCCGCTTCACTCAGCGCACTCAAGGAACCGCTGAACAGGCATTCGGTAATACGTTTTGCCGCCTGTAAACCTTCTTCACCGTGAACCAGACGTGTCACCTGCTCCGCCAGTACATACTGGGCGCGCGGTGCTTTACCGCTGTTTTTATCTTCTTCTTCCAGGGCGTTGATCTCTTCAATGCTCATAAAGGTGAAGAACTTCAGGAAGCGGTAAACGTCGGCATCCGCAGTGTTGATCCAGAACTGGTAGAATTTGTACGGGCTGGTTTTCTTCGGATCCAACCAGACTGCGCCGCCTTCAGTTTTACCAAATTTGGTGCCGTCTGCTTTGGTGATCAGCGGAACGGTCAGGCCAAACACCTGATTCTGATGCAGACGACGGGTCAGGTCGATACCAGAAGTGATATTACCCCACTGGTCAGAACCACCAATTTGCAGCACAACACCGTACTGTTTGTTCAGACAGGCGAAGTCATAACCCTGCAACAGGTTGTAGGAAAACTCAGTGAACGAAATCCCCTGATCTTCACGGTTGAGACGCTGCTTAACCGCTTCTTTGTTGATCATCTGGTTAACGGAGAAGTGTTTGCCAATATCGCGCAGGAAGGTCAGCACATTCATATTGCCGAACCAGTCATAGTTGTTCGCCGCGATAGCAGAGTTTTCTCCACAGTCGAAATCGAGGAACGGGGCAACCTGCTTGCGGATTTTGTCCACCCATTCCTGAACAGTTTCTTCGGTGTTCAGCTTACGCTCAGCAGCTTTGAAGCTCGGGTCGCCAATCAGACCCGTCGCGCCGCCTACCAGCGCAACCGGCTTGTGGCCCGCCTGCTGGAAGCGTTTCAGGCATAACAATGGAACAAGATGCCCCAAATGCAAGCTGTCAGCGGTAGGATCGAAGCCGCAATAGAGCGCGATTGGGCCTTGCGCCAGTCGCTCTGCTAACGCTTCCTCGTCAGTCACCTGGGCTACCAGCCCCCGCTCTTGCAATTGTTTAATCAAGTTACTGCTTGCCATCAAAATCTCCATGTATATAACGACTGCACCTTTGCCGGTACACGACTTTTCGCCAGATGCGAAAGAGACATAGAATAAAGTGCCAGAATCAGGAGTACCAGCGATTAAAGCAAGATTTTTTCATCTTTTCAGGGGGCAAGACGATCAATCTTCCACGCATCATTTTCACGCTGGTACAAAAAGCGGTCATGCAGGCGATGCTCACCGCCCTGCCAGAACTCAATCTGTTCAAGGCTGACGCGAAAACCGCCCCAAAAACTCGGCAATGGCACTTCGCCCTGTTGAAACTTCTGCTTCAGCTCCAGGAATTTACTTTCAAGGATACCGCGGGCAGAAATGCGACTGGACTGCTTCGAAACCCATGCACCAATCTGGCTATCACGGGGGCGACTATGAAAATATTTCATCACTTCGAGAGTCGAAAGTCGTTCCGCTTTACCGATCACCATCACCTGGCGCTCAAGGGTATGCCACGGGAACAGCAGGCTAACGCGCGGATTATTTTCGATTTGATGTGCTTTACGGCTGCCGAGGTTGGTGTAAAACACCATGCCTTTTTCGTCGTAATGTTTGAGTAAAACGATGCGCTGATAAGGCTGACCATGTTCATCCACGGTAGCGACCACCATCGCGGTAGGGTCCGCCAGTTTGGCGTCACAAGCCTGAGAGAGCCAGCGTTCAAAAAGGGTTAATGGCTCGGCAGGAAGATCGCGGCGGCGTAACCCGCCTTTGGTGTATTCACGGCGCAGATGCGCGATTTGCTGCAATTCGTCGTTATCAGACATGGTTTTCTTTACGGATTGTCAGTGGGTGACGCTATTGTGCGCCGCCCCTGGAAAAATCTCAACGCTGTGGATTTTGTAACTGACAGTTATTCAAGACGATGCGGTCGCGTTTATAGACAGTCGCTTCCTCGCCTTTCGACCAGAAAACATAGATCCCGTCGGTGTAACGTGCACCAGACGCAGAAATGCCCTGTTTGAGATGCAATAGTTGATTATCATAAACAAAACTGACTTCCTGGCGCGGATTATTCAGTTTGACCGTCAACGGTTTTTCATCACACTGGTATTCCAGCGTATCGGTTTGCATGCGTTCAACCAGTTGATTGAACGCGCTACAGCCGGTGAGAAGGACCGGCAAACAGATCAGTAACAGTTTTTTCATAGACATATCCCGAAGACTTTCCTGGTCTGGAGGGCAATACGCCCTCCCTAACGTTCCAAGTGTAACGGCAGACGCGGTAAGAAAAATTCAGTTAACTCTGATATCACAGGTTAGCGGGGAAAATAGCCCCCAGTACCGTCTCCTGGCTTGCGCCAGTGACGGAAGGCAGATTTCCTGGTAATCCCGCCAGCGTCCGCCAGGCAAGCCAGGCGAAAGCCAATGCTTCCATGTCATCGCCACTAATGCCAACGGCATCGGTGGTGGTGACTTCTGTGCCTGGCAGTAATGCCGCCAGACGCGCCATGAGTAGCGGATTACGACTTCCTCCACCACATACCATCAATCGTTCGCAGCCACCGCTCAACAAAACTTGTTCAGAAATGGTCACGGCGGTGAGTTCTGCCAGTGTCGCCTGTACATCTCGGGGATCAACCCCCGGAAAATGGCGCAAATGGCGCTCCAGCCAGCCGTAGTTAAAGTATTCGCGTCCGGTACTTTTCGGTGCAGGTTGCGAGAAATATGGGTCGCTGAGCATATTTTGCAGCAGTGGGAGAATGACTTTACCCGCCCGTGCCCACTCGGAATCTTTATCGTAAGGTTTACCGGCCTGACGCCAGATCCAGGCATCCATCAGCATGTTACCAGGGCCGGTATCGTAGCCCCCTACCGGCTGCCCAGGAATGAGCAGTGACAGATTGGCGATGCCGCCAATATTGAGCACCATTCGTCGCTCGGTTGGGTGAGCCAGCAGCGCATGATGGAACGCAGGTACCAGCGGTGCGCCTTGTCCTCCCAAGGCAATATCGCGACGGCGAAAATCACCGACAACCGTAATTCCGGTGCGCGCCACAATTTGATTGTTATCGCCAATCTGTAAAGTGTGTGGTGCCACGCCCGTCGGTTCATGCCAGACGGTTTGACCGTGACAGCCGATCGCAACGATATCTCTCGCCTGCAGGTTTTGTTCCTTAAGCAAGGCATTGACCGCATCAGCAAAAAGTCGCCCGAGTTGAGTATCAAGCTGTCCAAACTGCGAAAGTGTAAGCTGCTGGCCCTGGCAAATATCCAGTACAGCCTGTTTCAGAGACACCGGGATCGGCCAGCTCAAACTTGCCAGCTGTGCGACCCGGTGTTCATCAATTGTCGCCAACACAACATCAACACCATCAAGGCTGGTGCCTGACATAACGCCAATAAAGCGGCCCGATTTCATAGTTCATCCTTTTTCAATCTGACGTTTGCGCACCACTCAAACATAAACTTTTCGTGAATACCATGCGGAATGACCGATTTTTACCGTTGGTAGTAAAACATTATCTTCAAATCAATAATCATCATGAATGTTTTGTTTATAATTGGTTGATCCTACTTTCATTATGATTTGCTCATATTTGGTAGAATATGTAACCATGGATTCACATATGCCATATACTTTGACCATGAGGGATGCTTGCGTGGCGTTTCATGGTGAACAGGAGATTTTTCAATGATTAAACGCGTATTGGTTGTTTCAATGGTAGGTCTGTCTCTTGTCGGTTGTGTTAATAACGACACCCTGTCAGGGGATGTTTATACCGCTTCTGAAGCGAAACAAGTACAGAATGTCAGCTATGGCACCATCGTTAACGTACGTCCGGTACAGATTCAGGGCGGTGATGATTCCAACGTTATCGGCGCAATTGGCGGTGCTGTTCTTGGTGGTTTCCTGGGAAATACTGTTGGCGGCGGAACCGGGCGTTCTCTGGCTACTGCAGCAGGCGCTGTTGCAGGTGGCGTAGCCGGTCAGGGCGTACAGAGTGCAATGAACAAAACGCAGGGTGTCGAGCTGGAAATTCGTAAAGACGATGGTAATACCATCATGGTGGTACAGAAACAAGGCAACACTCGTTTCTCTCCGGGCCAACGTGTCGTACTGGCCAGCAATGGCAGTCAGGTGACCGTTTCCCCGCGCTAAATAAGTTTGCGTGTGGTCAGGTTACTGACCACACGCCCCCTTCATTTCACCCTTTGGCCTGTAACTCAATGATATTATGCTCAAGTTTTGCGATGAGCTTAATCAGTTGTTCCAGTTCCTCTGCGGAGATGCCATGTAAAATTTCCGCGCGGGTTTTGTTAATAACAGCTTCCATTTCGCTGATCAGTGGCTCTGCCTTTTCCGTCAGTTTAATACGTTTAGCCCGACGATCGCTGGCACAAGTTTGACGCGAAATTAACCCTTTTTCTTCCAGTTGGTCCAGAGTACGGACCAGTGATGGCTGCTCGATGCCAATCGCTTTTGCCAGTTGAATTTGCGACTGGTCTGGAGGTAACTGATGGATATTGTGTAACGTAACCCAATGGGTTTGTGTTAACTCCAGCGGTTTCAGGCGATGGTCTATCAGAGCACGCCATATGCGCACCAACCGTGCCAGATCAGAACCTAGTGGCGATTCCAATTTCATCTCCTTATAATTAGCTTGCTAAGATATTATGCGGCTTTTAGAATAGTGTGCAGCAATTGTATTGCTAAAACAAATGTATTGCTGCATTTGGTTACCGTCAGACATATTTTTCAGAAATTGCGCGTAAATTTTTCGCACTTAAAGAATATTTATTAATCTAACGCAATATATTCGGTCGTAAAGGAATCTACTTTGTGAAGTTTATGCTCAATGCAACAGGATTGCCCTTACAAGATCTGGTGTTCGGTGCGTCCGTCTACTTTCCTCCGTTTTTCAAAGCCTTCGCGTTTGGATTCGTCATCTGGCTTGTCGTACACCGCCTGCTTCGTGGCTGGATCTACGCCGGTGACATCTGGCATCCCTTGTTAATGGATTTATCGCTGTTTGCGATTTGCGTTTGCCTTGCCCTGGCAATACTGATTGCGTGGTAACTATGTCAATTAAAACAATTAAGTATTTCTCAACAATCATTGTAGCGGTAGTTGCGGTTCTTGCCGGATGGTGGCTGTGGAATTATTACATGCAATCTCCGTGGACACGCGACGGGAAAATACGCGCAGAACAGGTTTCTATCACCCCTCAGGTGTCGGGACGTATTGTTGAGTTGAATATAAAAGACAACCAACTGGTTAACGCGGGGGATCTTCTGCTCACGATCGATAAAACGCCCTTTCAGATCGCCGAGCTGAACGCACAGGCTCAGCTGGCGAAAGCGCAATCTGACCTCGCAAAAGCCAATAACGAAGCGAATCGTCGTCGTCATCTCTCACAAAATTTTATTTCTGCCGAAGAACTCGATACCGCTAACCTCAATGTTAAAGCGATGCAGGCCAGTGTTGATGCCGCACAGGCGACGCTGAAACAGGCACAATGGCAACTGGCGCAAACGGAAATTCGCGCCCCGGTGAGTGGATGGGTGACTAACCTCACTACCCGCATCGGCGATTACGCTGACACCGGGAAACCGCTGTTTGCCCTTGTCGACAGCCACTCGTTTTACGTCATTGGTTATTTTGAAGAAACCAAGTTGCGCCATATCCGCGAAGGTGCACCAGCACAAATTACCCTCTATAGTGATAACAAAACGTTACAGGGTCACGTTTCCAGTATCGGTCGGGCGATTTATGATCAGAGCGTTGAAAGTGACTCAAGCCTTATTCCGGATGTGAAACCTAACGTCCCCTGGGTTCGTCTCGCCCAACGCGTTCCCGTCCGCTTTGCGCTGGATAAAGTTCCAGGCGATGTCACGCTGGTGTCGGGCACCACCTGTAGCATTGCCGTAGGTCAATAATGAACACATCGTCATGGTCCTTGCGCAATTTGCCCTGGTTCAGGGCCACGCTGGCGCAATGGCGTTATGCGTTACGCAATACTATTGCCATGTGTCTGGCGCTGACGGTTGCCTATTATTTAAATCTGGATGAACCCTATTGGGCGATGACCTCGGCTGCCGTGGTTAGCTTTCCCACCGTTGGCGGTGTCATCAGCAAAAGCCTCGGACGCATCGCTGGCAGTTTGCTCGGAGCCATTGCGGCACTGCTTCTTGCCGGACATACACTTAATGAGCCGTGGTTTTTTCTTTTGAGCATGGCGGCGTGGCTTGGCTTTTGTACCTGGGCCTGTGCGCACTTCACGAATAATGTCGCGTATGCATTTCAACTGGCGGGCTACACGGCTGCCATCATCGCCTTTCCGATGGTTAATATTACTGAGGCCAGCCAGCTGTGGGATATCGCTCAGGCGCGCGTTTGCGAGGTGATTGTCGGTATTTTGTGCGGCGGCATGATGATGATGATCCTGCCGAGCAATTCCGATGCTACAGCCCTTTTAACCGCATTGAAAAACATGCACGCCCGATTGCTGGAACATGCCAGTTTACTCTGGCAGCCTGAAACAACCGATGCCATTCGTGCAGCACATGAAGGGGTGATTGGGCAGATACTGACCATGAATTTGCTCCGTATCCAGGCTTTCTGGAGCCACTATCGTTTTCGCCAGCAAAACGCACGCCTTAATGCGCTGCTCCACCAGCAATTACGTATGACCAGTGTCATCTCCAGCCTGCGACGTATGTTGCTCAACTGGCCCTCACCGCCAGGTGCCACACGAGAAATTCTCGAACAGCTGCTGACGGCGCTCGCCAGTTCGCAAACAGATGTTTACACCGTCGCACGTATTATCGCCCCGCTACGCCCGACCAACGTCGCCGACTATCGGCACGTCGCCTTCTGGCAGCGACTACGTTATTTTTGCCGCCTTTATCTGCAAAGTAGTCAGGAATTACATCATCTGCAAAGCGGTGTGGATGATCATACCAGACTCCCACGGACATCCGGCCTGGCTCGTCATACCGATAACGCCGAAGCTATGTGGAGCGGACTGCGTACATTTTGTACGTTGATGATGATTGGCGCATGGAGTATTGCTTCGCAATGGGATGCCGGTGCCAATGCATTAACGCTGGCCGCAATTAGCTGCGTACTCTACTCCGCCGTCGCGGCACCGTTTAAGTCCTTGTCACTGCTAATGCGCACGCTGGTGTTACTTTCGCTATTCAGCTTTGTGGTCAAATTTGGCCTGATGGTGCAGATTAGCGATCTGTGGCAATTTTTACTGTTTCTCTTCCCACTACTGGCGACGATGCAGCTTCTTAAATTGCAGATGCCCAAATTTGCCGCACTGTGGGGGCAACTGATTGTTTTTATGGGTTCGTTTATCGCTGTCACTAATCCTCCGGTGTATGATTTTGCTGATTTTCTTAACGATAATCTGGCAAAAATTGTTGGCGTCGCGTTGGCGTGGCTAGCGTTCGCCATTCTGCGACCTGGGTCTGACGCTCGTAAAAGCCGTCGTCATATTCGCGCACTGCGCCGGGATTTTGTCGATCAGCTAAGCCGCCATCCAACACTGAGTGAAAGCGAATTTGAATCGCTTACTTATCATCACGTCAGTCAGTTGAGTAACAGCCAGGATGCGCTGGCTCGCCGTTGGTTATTACGCTGGGGTGTAGTGCTGCTGAACTGTTCTCATGTTGTCTGGCAATTGCGCGACTGGGAATCGCGTTCCGATCCGTTATCGCGAGTACGAGATAACTGTATTTCACTGTTGCGGGGAGTGATGAGTGAGCGTGGCGTTCAGCAAAAATCTCTGGCGGCCACACTTGAAGAATTACAGCGAATTTGCGACAGCCTTGCCCGTCATCATCAACCTGCCGCCCGTGAGCTGGCGGCAATTGTCTGGCGGCTGTACTGCTCGCTTTCGCAACTTGAGCAAGCACCGCCGCAAGGTACGCTGGCCTCTTAATTACTTAATCACACCACAGGCATAGCGTCCACCGCCACCACCCAGCGGTTTAGGTTGATCGGACATATTATCGCCGCCAACGTGGACCATCAACGCCTTGTCTTTGATTTCATCCAGTGATTTCAGACGAGGCGCGATGACGGCATCGGTGGCTTTGCCGTCATTATTGACGACCAGTGCAGGCAGATCGCCTAAATGCCCGGCACCTTCTGGCCCTTCATGTTTACCGGTATTTTGTGGATCAAGATGCCCGCCTGCGGATTCCGCGGCGCTGGCTTTGCCATCTTTGGTGGCTGGCTGGCAGCTTCCTTTGGCATGAATATGGAAGCCATGTTCACCGGGAGGTAATGCTTTCAGATCGGGCGAAAACTCCAGACCTTTATCGGTTTCAGTAATGGTAACGCTACCAATTGACTGCCCAACCCCTTGCGACGTGACGAGGTTCATCTCGACTTTTTCACTGGCAGCTTGTGCGCCGGTCGCAACAACCAGCGCCAGAATGGCCAGACTAAAACGTTTCATAGGACCTCCGTTCATTGTGCATTCCTGAATAAGTGTAAACCAGTGACACATTTTTGAACGGCGGCTATTCCTAAAAGTGCTTACGGTACGTCGTAACCCAATGCCGCTTTACGGATACGGAACCATTGTTGACGGGTCATTTTCAGTGTTTCAGCTTCGACAGCTGCCCGTACGCGCTCAATTTTACCTGAGCCGATAATTGGCAGCGGCTGCGACGGTAAACGTAATACCCAGGCGTAAACCACCTGTTCAATCGAGCCCGCGTTTAACTCCTCCGCCACCACAGCCAGTTCATCACGCAGAGGCTGGAAATAATCATCATTAAACAGACGACCACCACCAAGGCAGGACCACGCCATCGGACGAACACGCAGTTGTTGCAGTTGGTCGAGCGTGCCATCCAGCAGTAACGGCTGATGCACCGGGGATATTTCCACCTGATTAGTGGCAAGGGTAAACGGCAGGCGTGATTGCAACAGGGCAAATTGCGCGGGCGTGAAGTTGGATACACCAAAATGGCGCACTTTGCCGCTCTGATGCAGATGTTTAAACGCGTCCGCCACTTCATCGGCATCCATTAACGGGTCTGGTCGGTGGATTAACAGCAGATCCAGATGATCGGTCGCGAGATTAATTAGCGACTGTTCGGCGCTCTTAATGATGTGATCGCGGTCAGTGATGTAATGACCAATGACGTTTTCTTCACGCGCGGTCGTCGCGATACCGCATTTACTGACGATTTCCATCCGTTCACGCAGGTGAGGAGCCAGTTTCAGCGCCTCGCCAAACGCCGCTTCGCACTGATAGCCACCATAAATATCAGCATGGTCCACGGTGGTCACGCCGAGATCCAGATGCTCTTCAATAAAACTGACCAGCTGGCGGGCGGACATATTCCAGTCCATCAATCGCCAGTAGCCCATCACAAAACGGGAAAACTCCGGGCCTTGCGGCGCAATAGTAATACGCTGAACCATAATCGCTTCCTCTTATCAGATATGAGAGGAGTATACGCAAGATTAGGCTCAAAAGAGTGATGGTTGCTCCGGTTCGTCTGATGACGCTGGCTTATTTGCGCGTAATTTGCGCATTAATCGCTGCCGACAAAGGCGCAGCACCTCTTGTTTTTCGCCATCGCTCATTTTATTCCAGTTAAAACGCTCATCCCGACTACGAAAACAGCCGCGACAAAACCCGCGTTCGTCAGACTGGCAAATTCCCCGGCACGGGCTCTGGACGGGAAAGAACTCTAATTGCTCCGCCACTTCGCCCTCCTCAAATAAGATTATTACCATTATTGAAGCTGTTAATGCCCAAAGTAGCAACTTTGCTTGCACTGGACCGACTGGTCTACTACACTCCAACGCATGAACAAACATACCGAACATGATACTCGCGAACATCTCCTGGCGACGGGCGAGCAACTTTGCCTGCAACGTGGATTCACCGGGATGGGGCTAAGCGAATTACTAAAAACCGCTGAAGTGCCGAAAGGGTCCTTCTATCACTACTTTCGCTCTAAAGAAGCGTTTGGCGTTGCCATGCTTGAGCGCCATTACGCCACATATCACCAGCGACTGACTGAGTTGCTGCAATCCGGCGAAGGTAACTACCGCGACCGCATACTGGCTTATTACCAGCAAACACTGAACCAGTTTTGCCAACATGGAACCATCAGTGGTTGCCTGACAGTAAAACTCTCTGCCGAAGTGTGCGATCTGTCAGAAGATATGCGCAGCGCGATGGATAAAGGTGCTCGCGGCGTGATCGTTCTGCTCTCTCAGGCGCTGGAAAATGGCCGTGAGAACCATTGTTTAACCTTTTGTGGCGAACCGCTGCAACAGGCACAAGTGCTTTACGCACTGTGGCTTGGCGCGAATCTGCAGGCCAAAATTTCGCGCAATTCCGAGCCACTGGAAAACGCGCTGGCACATGTAAAAACCATTATTGCGACGCCTGCCGTTTAGCAGGCATTTTTTATCACCAGACGACCGGGAGCCTTTATGTCATCTGAAAAACTGTATTCCCCACTGAAAGTGGGCGCAATAACTGCGGCAAACCGTATTTTTATGGCACCGCTGACGCGTCTGCGCAGTATTGAACCGGGTGACATCCCTACCCCGTTGATGGCGGAATACTATCGCCAACGTGCCAGTGCCGGTTTGATTATTAGCGAAGCCACGCAAATTTCTGCCCAGGCAAAAGGATATGCAGGTGCGCCTGGCATCCATAGTCCGGAACAAATTGCCGCATGGAAAAAAATTACCGCTGGCGTTCATGCTGAAAATGGTCATATGGCCGTACAGCTGTGGCACACCGGACGCATTTCTCACGCCAGCCTGCAACCTGGCGGTCAGGTACCGGTAGCGCCTTCAGCACTTAGCGCGGGAACTCGCACTTCTCTGCGCGATGAAAATGGTCAGGCGATCCGTGTTGAAACATCCATGCCGCGTGCGCTTGAACTGGAAGAGATTCCGGGTATCGTCAATGATTTCCGTCGGGCCATTGCTAACGCGCGTGAAGCCGGTTTTGATCTGGTAGAGCTCCACTCTGCTCACGGTTATTTGCTACATCAGTTCCTTTCCCCTTCTTCAAACCATCGTACCGATCAGTACGGCGGCAGCGTGGAAAATCGCGCACGTCTGGTGCTGGAAGTGGTCGATGCAGGGATTGAAGAATGGGGTGCCGATCGCATTGGCATTCGCGTTTCGCCAATCGGTACTTTCCAGAACACAGATAACGGCCCGAATGAAGAAGCCGATGCACTGTATCTGATTGAACAACTGGGTAAACGCGGCATTGCTTATCTGCATATGTCAGAACCAGATTGGGCGGGGGGTGAACCGTATACTGATGCGTTCCGCGAAAAAGTACGCGCCCGTTTCCACGGTCCGATTATCGGCGCAGGTGCATACACGGTAGAAAAAGCCGAAACGCTGATCGGCAAAGGGTTAATTGATGCGGTGGCATTTGGTCGTGACTGGATTGCAAACCCGGATCTGGTCGCCCGCTTGCAGCGCAAAGCTGAGCTTAACCCACAGCGTGCCGAAAGTTTTTACGGTGGCGGCGCGGAAGGCTACACGGATTACCCGACGCTGTAATCCAACATTGCGAGCGGCGCAAAGCCGCCGCTATACTAAAACAACATTTTGAATCTGTTAGCCATTTTGAGGATATAAAGATGCGTCTTCTTCATACCATGCTGCGCGTTGGCGATCTGCAACGCTCCATCGATTTTTATACCAAAGTACTGGGCATGAAACTGCTGCGTACCAGCGAAAACCCGGAATACAAATACTCACTGGCGTTTGTTGGCTACGGCCCGGAAACCGAAGAAGCGGTGATTGAACTGACCTACAACTGGGGCGTGGATAAATACGAACTCGGCACTGCTTATGGTCACATCGCGCTTAGCGTTGATAACGCCGCTGAAGCGTGCGAAAAAATCCGTCAAAACGGGGGTAACGTGACCCGTGAAGCGGGTCCGGTAAAAGGCGGTACTACGGTTATCGCGTTTGTGGAAGATCCGGACGGTTACAAAATTGAGTTAATCGAAGAGAAAGACGCCGGTCGCGGTCTGGGCAACTAATCTCCTGCCGGGCGTGAACTCATCGCGCCCGCATCTTTACTGCATCGACAAGTAATATTTGTCATAATGCGCGCTGCAATTTATCCGTATTAAGAGAATCAGATGTCCGATAACGCTCAACTTACCGGTCTGTGCGACCGTTTTCGTGGTTTTTATCCTGTTGTGATCGATGTTGAAACAGCCGGATTTAATGCCAAAACCGATGCGCTGCTTGAGATTGCCGCCATCACCCTGAAAATGGATGAACAAGGCTGGCTGATGCCGGACACCACATTACATTTCCACGTCGAACCATTTGTCGGCGCAAATTTGCAGCCAGAGGCCCTCGCCTTCAACGGTATTGACCCGAACGATCCCGATCGCGGCGCGGTCAGCGAATACGAGGCGCTGCACGAAATTTTTAAAGTTGTGCGTAAAGGTATTAAAGCGAGCGGTTGTAACCGCGCCATTATGGTGGCGCACAACGCCAATTTCGATCACAGCTTTATGATGGCCGCCGCAGAACGAGCCTCACTGAAACGTAACCCGTTCCACCCTTTCGCCACTTTTGACACTGCTGCACTGGCCGGGCTGGCACTCGGACAAACCGTATTGTCAAAGGCTTGCCAGACCGCTGGCATGGACTTCGACAGCACCCAGGCGCACTCCGCGCTGTACGACACCGAACGCACTGCTGTGCTGTTTTGTGAAATCGTCAACCGCTGGAAACGTCTGGGAGGCTGGCCGCTACCTGCCGCCGAAGAGGTGTAATCGAGTCGATGCCTGATGACATGCAATGATTCAGGCATCTATAGTGAGGCTATTCCACGCATCATGCATGATATTCACGGGGAATAGCGTTAATGGCAGATAATCTAAACCCTTCATCGCCCCTGCCGGACGTGTTTTCACCGGCGACCCGCGACTGGTTTCTTCGCGCCTTTAAACAGCCGACCGCTGTCCAGTCGCAAACCTGGCATGTGGCGGCGCGAGGCGAACATGCGCTGGTGATTGCACCGACTGGCTCCGGGAAAACGCTGGCAGCATTTCTCTACGCCCTCGATCAGCTCTTCCGCGAAGGCGGCGAAGATACCCGCGAGGCGCATAAGCGTAAAACCTCACGCATTCTCTATATTTCACCGATCAAAGCTCTGGGCACCGACGTTCAGCGCAACTTGCAGATCCCGTTACAGGGTATTGCCGATGAACGGCGGCGGCGCGGCGAAACGGAAGTCAATCTTCGCGTGGGGATCCGTACTGGCGATACGCCTGCACAGGAACGCAGCAAACTCACCCGTAATCCGCCGGATATTCTGATCACCACACCCGAATCACTCTATCTGATGCTGACCTCCCGCGCGCGCGAAACGCTACGCGGCGTCGAAACGGTAATTATTGATGAAGTCCACGCGGTAGCAGGCAGTAAACGTGGTGCGCATCTGGCGTTAAGTCTGGAGCGGCTCGATGCGCTGCTCCACACCTCAGCACAGCGAATTGGCCTTTCTGCCACTGTGCGCTCAGCGAGCGATGTGGCAGCATTTCTTGGTGGCGATCGCCCGGTTACGGTAGTCAACCCGCCCGCAATGCGCCATCCGCAGATACGGATTGTCGTACCGGTCGCCAATATGGATGATGTCTCATCAGTCGCCAGCGGCACCGGCGAAGACAGCCATGCCGGCCGGGAAGGCTCCATCTGGCCATATATTGAAACGGGTATCCTTGATGAAGTGTTGCGCCATCGCTCGACCATTATCTTTACTAATTCGCGCGGGCTGGCGGAAAAACTGACGGCACGATTGAATGAGCTTTACGCCGCTCGCTTACAGCGTTCCCCGTCTATCGCCGTTGATGCGGCCCATTTCGAGTCGACCTCCGGCGCAACCTCTAACCGTGTACAAAGTAGCGACATTTTTATTGCCCGCTCACACCACGGCTCCGTCTCTAAAGAACAACGAGCAATCACCGAACAGGCGCTGAAATCGGGTGAATTACGCTGCGTGGTCGCAACCTCCAGTCTCGAACTGGGGATTGATATGGGCGCGGTGGATCTGGTGATTCAGGTGGCAACGCCGCTTTCTGTTGCCAGTGGGTTACAACGCATTGGACGTGCCGGACACCAGGTAGGTGGTATCTCCAAAGGGCTTTTTTTCCCCCGAACCCGGCGTGACTTAGTCGATTCCGCAGTCATTGTTGAGTGTATGTTCGCAGGCAGGCTGGAAAACCTGACACCACCGCATAATCCACTCGACGTCCTTGCGCAGCAAACCGTTGCCGCCGCGGCGATGGATGCATTACAGGCAGACGAATGGTACTCCCGCGTACGCCGTGCCGCACCGTGGAAAGATCTGCCAGGACGTGTTTTTGACGCCACGCTGGATATGCTTTCCGGGCGCTATCCCTCTGGCGATTTTTCTGCTTTTCGACCAAAACTGGTCTGGAACAGGGAGACCGGGATATTGACCGCCCGACCTGGCGCTCAATTGTTGGCGGTTACCAGTGGTGGCACGATTCCGGATCGTGGCATGTATAGCGTGTTATTACCCGAAGGTGAAGAACAGGCCGGTTCGCGGCGGGTGGGTGAACTGGATGAGGAGATGGTATATGAGTCACGGGTGAACGACATTATCACTCTCGGCGCAACCTCATGGCGGATCCAGCAAATCACCCGCGATCAGGTGATTGTGACTCCTGCTCCAGGTCGTTCTGCCCGCCTTCCCTTCTGGCGTGGTGAAGGTAACGGACGTCCGGCAGAATTAGGCGAGATGATCGGCGATTTTCTCCATTTACTGGCGGATGGCGCGTTCTTTTCCGGGACTATTCCCCCGTGGTTGGCAGAAGAAAATACGATCGCCAATATTCAGGGGTTGATTGACGAGCAGCGCAACGCGACGGGTATCGTTCCAGGTAGTCGTCATCTTGTCCTCGAACGGTGCCGTGATGAAATTGGTGACTGGCGTATTATTTTGCACTCTCCCTATGGAAGACGGGTGCATGAACCCTGGGCGCTGGCGATTGCCGGGCGAATACATGCACTATGGGGCGCTGACGCGTCTGTGGTTGCCAGTGATGACGGCATTGTTGCGCGCATTCCTGACACCGATGGTAAATTGCCTGATGCCGCGATTTTTTTGTTTGAACCAGAAAAGTTGCTGCAAATTGTCCGCGAGGCGGTAGGCAGCTCGGCACTTTTCGCCGCCCGTTTTCGCGAATGCGCCGCGCGGGCATTATTAATGCCGGGCCGCACGCCGGGCCATCGCACCCCGCTCTGGCAACAACGACTGCGCGCCAGTCAGTTGCTGGAAATCGCTCAGGGATATCCGGATTTTCCGGTCATTCTCGAAACCCTACGCGAATGTCTGCAAGATGTTTATGATCTTCCCGCGCTGGAACGTTTGATGCGTCGCCTGAACGGTGGCGAAATTCAAATATCCGATGTAACGACCACTACGCCCTCGCCTTTCGCCGCCAGTTTATTGTTCGGCTATGTCGCGGAATTTATGTACCAGAGCGACGCCCCGCTGGCAGAGCGCCGGGCATCCGTACTGTCGCTGGACAGCGAGTTACTGCGCAATCTACTCGGACAGGTCGAACCGGGGGAATTACTCGACCCGCAGGTCATTCGCCAGGTGGAAGAAGAGTTGCAACGACTGGCTCCTGGCAGAAGAGCGAAAGGTGAAGAAGGATTGTTCGACCTGCTGCGCGAACTGGGGCCAATGACCGTTGAAGACCTGGCGCAACGGCATACAGGCAGCAGTGAAGAGATTGCGTCGTATCTGGAAAATCTTCTTGGAGTAAAACGAATCTTCCCGACGATGATTAGCGGGCAGGAGCGTCTTGCCTGTATGGATGATGCCGCCAGGCTGCGCGATGCCCTCGGCGTACGACTACCAGAGTCACTGCCAGAGATTTATTTGCACCGAGTCAGTTACCCGCTTCGCGACCTCTTTCTGCGCTATCTCCGGGCTCATGCTCTGGTCACGGCTGAACAACTGGCTCATGAGTTTAGTCTCGGTATTGCCATTGTCGAAGAGCAACTTCAGCAACTGCGCGAACAGGGTCTGGTGATGAATCTGCAACAAGACATCTGGGTGAGCGATGAAGTATTTCGTCGTCTGCGTTTGCGCTCGCTGCAAGCCGCCAGAGAAGCGACACGTCCCGTTGCGGCCACGACCTATGCGCGATTGCTGCTGGAACGTCAGGGCGTATTACCCGCCACCGATGGTAGCCCGGCACTCTTTGCCTCAACATCGCCAGGCGTTTATGAGGGCGTGGATGGCGTGATGCGGGTGATCGAACAGCTTGCAGGAGTCGGTTTACCCGCCTCACTCTGGGAAAGCCAGATCCTGCCTGCCCGCGTACGCGACTATTCGCCAGAAATGCTCGATGAATTACTGGCAACCGGTGCGGTTATCTGGTCGGGGCAAAAAAAGCTGGGTGAAGATGACGGTCTGGTGGCACTGCATCTACAGGAATATGCCGCAGAATCGTTCACTCCCGCCGAAGCAGATCAGGCGAATCGTTCGGCGCTGCAGCAAGCGATAATCGCTGTTCTGGCTGACGGAGGAGCCTGGTTTGCACAACAAATCAGCCAACGGATACGCGATAAAATCGGCGAATCGGTTGATCCCTCGGCTCTGCAAGAGGCGTTATGGGCGCTGGTCTGGCAAGGCGTCATTACCAGCGACATTTGGGCACCGTTACGCGCCCTCACCCGTAGCAGTTCCAACGCACGCACCTCGACTCGCCGCAGTCACCGGGCTCGTCGTGGGCGTCCTGTCTATGCGCAACCCGTCTCGCCGCGGGTATCTTACAACACACCAAAGCTGGCCGGACGCTGGTCGTTATTGCAGGTGGAGCCACTAAACGATACCGAAAGGATGCTGGCGCTGGCGGAAAATATGCTCGACCGCTACGGCATCATCAGTCGTCAGGCGGTGATAGCCGAAAATATCCCTGGCGGTTTTCCATCGATGCAAACGCTTTGTCGAAGTATGGAAGACTCCGGGCGAATTATGCGAGGTCGTTTTGTAGAAGGTCTGGGTGGCGCGCAATTCGCTGAACGTCTGACTATTGACCGATTGCGTGACCTGGCGACACAAGCCACGCAAACGCGCCACTATACACCAGTGGCGCTCTCTGCCAACGATCCGGCTAATGCATGGGGAAATCTTCTGCCCTGGCCTGCACATCCGGCAACGCTGATACCAACGCGTCGGGCGGGTGCGCTGGTGGTCGTTTCTGGCGGCAAATTGTTACTCTATCTGGCGCAAGGTGGCAAAAAAATGCTGGTCTGGCAGGAAAAAGAGGAATTACTCGCCCCAGAGATTTTCCACGCGCTGACTACCGCACTGCGTCGCGAACCACGGCTGCGCTTTACGCTGACAGAAGTGAATGATCTACCAGTCCGACAAACGCCGATGTTTACGCTGCTGCGTGAGGCGGGATTTTCAAGTTCGCCACAAGGGCTGGATTGGGAATAGATAAAGAACTGACGGATGCCCGTTCGCATCCGTCAGTATTGCAGGACGGATTATTCCGCGTCCGGCTCTTCAGACTTGTATTTAGCGGCAGTTTCTTTGATCAACTGCTGCAGTTCGCCACGCTGATACATTTCGATCACGATATCACAACCGCCGACCAGCTCGCCGTCTACCCACAGTTGCGGGAAAGTCGGCCAGTTAGCATATTTCGGCAGTTCCGCACGAATGTCCGGATTCTGCAGAATATCAACATAGGCAAAACGTTCGCCACATGCGGCAAGCGCCTGGACTGCCTGGGCAGAGAAACCGCAGCTCGGCAGTTTCGGTGAACCTTTCATGTACAGCAGGATCGGGTTTTCAGCAATCTGGCGTTGGATTTTTTCGATAGTGGTGCTCATTGTCTTGCTTCCTCAAACTTCTTTACGGCAGTAATCTGACATTGTAGCGGGTCAGTGCGGCATCGGAAAATAACATTTTCATCACGCTTTTGCTATTTTATCCCTTTGTTCTATTTGTTGCATTTCAAATATTCGTTTCTTCCCTTATGCACGGCAAACTGGCGTGTTTATAACCATTTTTAGCTTTCACTGCTGCATTTTTTTGCGCTCGCCGACGAAACGTATTTTTTAACAATAAAAGCTATTAACTTTCTCTTCTTCTATGCATTAGAATCATCAAGTTTTGTAAATCAGACGCAGGCATGATAGACCTGCCTTAACAGAGGGACGCTCAGTGGCGCGGATAAACCGTATTTCGATCACGCTCTGTGCTTTACTTTTTACCACCCTGCCTTTAACGCCTATGGCCCATGCTTCAAAGCAAGCCAGGGAGAGTTCTGCTACTACTCATATCACCAAAAAAGCAGATAAAAAGAAAAGCACGGCAACCACCAAAAAGACCCAGAAAGCCAGCCAGAAAACAGCGAAAAAAGCCGCCAGTAAAAGTACGATCAAAAGCAAAACCGCTTCTTCCGTTAAAAAATCTTCCATTACCGCTTCTAAAAACGCCAAAACTCGCAGCAAACACGCCGTCAATAAAACGGCCTCAGCCAACTTTACCGAAAAGTGTACCAAACGTAAGGGCTATAAATCGCATTGTGTGAAAGTCAAAAATGCCGCGTCAGGAACCCTTGCCGACGCGCACAAAGCGAAGGTGCAAAAAGCCACGAAAGTGGCAATGAATAAACTGATGCAGCAAATTGGTAAGCCATATCGTTGGGGCGGCAGCTCACCGCGTACCGGTTTTGATTGCAGCGGCCTGGTTTATTACGCTTATAAAGATTTGGTGAAAATTCGTATTCCGCGTACGGCGAATGAAATGTATCACCTGCGAGATGCAGCGCCAATCGAACGTAGTGAACTGAAAAACGGCGACCTGGTCTTTTTCCGTACTCAGGGACGCGGTACAGCCGATCATGTCGGCGTATATGTCGGCAACGGCAAATTTATTCAGTCACCGCGTACGGGTCAGGAAATTCAAATCACTTCTCTCAGTGAAGACTACTGGCAGCGCCACTATGTTGGCGCTCGCCGGGTAATGACCCCAAAAACACTTCGCTAAAACTTTACCCTGTTGTTACGGCAACAGGGTAAGTTCATCTTTTGTCTCACCTTTTAATTTGCTACCCTATCCATACGCACAATAAGGCTATTGTACGTATGCAAATTAATAATAAAGGAGAGTAGCAATGTCATTCGAATTACCTGCACTACCATATGCTAAAGATGCTCTGGCACCGCACATTTCTGCGGAAACCATCGAGTATCACTACGGCAAGCATCATCAGACTTATGTGACTAACCTGAACAACCTGATTAAAGGTACCGCGTTTGAAGGTAAATCACTGGAAGAGATTATTCGCAGCTCTGAAGGTGGCGTATTCAACAACGCAGCTCAGGTCTGGAACCATACTTTCTACTGGAACTGCCTGGCACCGAACGCGGGTGGCGAACCGACTGGAAAAGTCGCTGAAGCTATCGCCGCATCTTTTGGCAGCTTTGCCGATTTCAAAGCTCAGTTTACTGATGCAGCGATCAAAAACTTTGGTTCTGGCTGGACCTGGCTGGTGAAAAACAGCGATGGCAAGCTGGCTATCGTTTCAACCTCTAACGCGGGTACTCCACTGACCACCGATGCAACTCCGCTGCTGACCGTTGATGTCTGGGAACACGCTTATTACATCGACTATCGCAATGCACGTCCTGGCTATCTGGAGCACTTCTGGGCGCTGGTGAACTGGGAATTCGTAGCGAAAAATCTCGCTGCATAATAACTGATGGCAAATGCAGCATTGCCTGATGCGCTTCGCTTACCATGCCAACACGGATGAGTTGTTAACACCGCATCCGGCAAGATAAATCGCACGTTGCCAGCAACTGTAACGCAGAAGGTTATCCTTCTGCGTTTTTGTTTAATTAGCTGTTGGCAACGCAAACTGTTTCAGGTTGTTTTCTGGCTGACATAAACACCAGCAATAATGCCAGTCCCGCGACAATCGCCCCCATCACCGGCACAAAGCTGTATCCCAGCCCAGCGGAAATTACCGCACCACCAGCAGCTGCTCCCAGCGCATTTCCAAGATTAAAGGCACCAATATTGACTGATGAAGACAGACCTGGCGCTTCACTGGCGACACGCATTACGCGCATCTGTAACGGCGGTACGACCGCAAAGGTTGCAGCGCCCCACACCACCATGCTAATAGCTGCGCCGAACTCATTGCGGGCCAGGAACGGGATTGCCAGCATAATCACCATCAGCAGCAACAAAAAGCCTTTCAACGTGCCGTTAACTGAACGATCTGCCAGTTTGCCGCCGAGATAGTTACCGATAGAGAATCCGACACCAATCAGCACCAGCATTGCTGTGACGAACACCGGTGTTGCGTGGGTAATACTTTGCAGTACCGGAGAGATATAGGTGTAGAGGGTAAACATTGCACCAGCTCCCAGTACCGTCGTCAGCAATGCAGACAGCACCTGCGGACGCATTAATACCGCCAGCTCTTTTTTCACTTCAGGTCGTGCCCCTGCACCACCTTTAGGTAATGAGAAGAACAGACTTACCATTGAAATCACTCCCAGCCCCGCCGTTGCCAGAAATGACATCCGCCAGCCGATGGTTTCACCCAACCAGGTCGCCGCCGGCACGCCACCGATATTTGCCAGGGTTAACCCCATAAACATAGTGGCAACTGCGCTGGCCTGTTTATGTTTTGGCACCACGCTTGCGGCCACGACTGAACCCAAACCAAAAAATGCTCCGTGATTCAGGCTGGTCAAAATGCGAGAAAGCATCAGGGTCATATAATCCGGCGCGATGGCGGAAAGTACGTTGCCGAGAGTGAAAATCGCCATCAGGAAAATCAACGCACTGCGGCGGGCACGATGAGAAAGTAGAAGCGTCATCAGCGGCGCGCCCACCATTACGCCAACTGCATAGGCACTGATTAACATTCCGGCAGCGGGAATCGAGACATCCACACCGCGCGCAATGACGGGCAACAAGCCCATTGGCGAGAACTCCGTTGTCCCGATACCAAACGCGCCAATCGCCAGCGCCAGCAACGGATAGTTAATTTTCATGCCTTATCTCCACCTCTTCGCGTCATTACGCGATATTCATTAAAGTGGCGAAAGCATGACAGCAATCACAAAAAAATGAAAATAACAAAAAGAGAAAACACTTTTGCCATTTTGCTAACAAACAGGAAGGAGATGCGAGGGAGAACGCGCTCCCTCGAGAGGAAATCAGTGCAGCGCGGCAGTCAAACCCACGGCCACGATCAAACCGAGGACGATAATCGTTGTTACCAGTGAAAATTTAAGGTCGGTGCTCATCAAGTTTTCTCCTTTTTTATTACCACACAAAAAGTGATATTACGCATTTTTACACACTGTGATGAAAAAATCTCCCGTCATTTATAATGATAAGTGTTTTTACCACTTCCCCTTTTCGTCAAGATCGGCCAAAATTCCACGCTTACACTATTTGCGTACTGGCCATTGACCCCTTCCTGACGCTCCGTGTCGTTTTTCCGGCGTACCGCAACACTTTTGTTGTGCGTAAGGTGTGTAAAGGCAAACGTTTACCTTGCGATTTTGCAGGAGCTGAAGTTAGGGTCTGGAGTGAAATGGAATGGCAACAATAAAAGATGTAGCGAAACGAGCAAACGTTTCCACTACAACTGTGTCACACGTGATCAACAAAACACGTTTCGTCGCTGAAGAAACGCGCAACGCCGTGTGGGCAGCGATTAAAGAATTACACTACTCCCCTAGCGCGGTGGCGCGTAGCCTGAAGGTTAACCACACTAAGTCTATCGGTTTGCTGGCGACCAGCAGCGAAGCGGCCTATTTTGCCGAGATCATTGAAGCGGTTGAAAAAAATTGCTTCCAGAAAGGTTACACCCTGATTCTGGGCAATGCGTGGAACAATCTTGAGAAACAGCGGGCTTATCTGTCGATGATGGCGCAAAAACGCGTCGATGGTCTGCTGGTGATGTGTTCTGAGTACCCAGAGCCATTGCTGGCGATGCTGGAAGAGTATCGCCATATCCCAATGGTGGTGATGGACTGGGGTGAAGCAAAAGCTGACTTCACCGATGCGGTCATTGATAACGCGTTCGAAGGCGGCTACATGGCCGGGCGTTATCTGATAGAACGCGGTCACCGCGAAATCGGCGTTATCCCCGGCCCGCTGGAACGTAACACTGGCGCAGGCCGCCTTGCCGGTTTTATGAAGGCGATGGAAGAAGCGATGATCAAAGTGCCGGAAAGCTGGATTGTGCAGGGTGACTTTGAACCTGAATCCGGTTATCGCGCCATGCAGCAAATCCTGTCGCAGTCGCATCGCCCTACTGCCGTCTTCTGTGGTGGCGATATCATGGCAATGGGCGCACTTTGTGCTGCTGATGAAATGGGTCTGCGCGTGCCGCAGGATGTTTCGCTGATCGGTTATGATAACGTGCGCAACGCCCGCTATTTTACGCCGGCGCTGACCACGATCCATCAGCCAAAAGATTCGCTGGGTGAAACAGCGTTCAACATGCTGTTGGATCGTATCGTCAACAAACGTGAAGAACCGCAGTCCATTGAAGTGCATCCGCGGTTGATTGAACGCCGCTCCGTGGCTGACGGCCCGTTCCGCGACTATCGTCGTTAATCACCCGTTGCGGGAGTCTCTTCCGGCTCCCGCAGCCACTCCTTATTCAGCGTCTCACTATCGCCGAGATACTCAAGCAACCAGGTTAACGCAGGCGACATATCATTTTGCTGCCATGTCAGACAACATGCCGAATCCGGGAAAGGGTTTTCCAGTTCTAGTGCTACCCACTTACCCTCATTAAGCCACGGTTTGGCGAAATGTGTTGGCACCATCCCTATGCATAATCCTGCAGAGATACAGGTTGCCGATGATTCCCAGTCAGGCACGACAACTCTTTTTTGGTTATCCAGCAACCAGGTAATACGTTTAGGTAGCGTTCGCGAGGTGTCTTCGCGCACCAACGACGGCCAGTTGCGCAACGTATCATCGCTGAACGGGCCATCCATCAACGCCAGCGGGTGGTGACTGGCAACAACGCAACTCCAGCTTAGCATCCCCATATCCCGGAAGGCATAACGACCACCTACCGGAATCGCGCGTGTTGCGCCAATCGCAAGTTCCACGCGCCCGTCGGAAAGCGCATCCCAGACACCGTTGAACACTTCCTGAAAGACAAGAAGTTCGACATCATCAAAATGGCGATAAAAATCAACGATCATCTGCCGTGTACGTTCTGGCCTGACAATATTATCCACTGCGATAGCTAACTGACCGCGCCAGCCGTTCGCTATCTGCTGACATTGCTGCCGGGTGATCTGCATTTTTTTGACAACAGAGCGCCCTTCTTTGAGAAACCACGCCCCGGCAGCGGTCAGTTCCACATCACGGTGACGTCGTTCAAACAGCGGCACCGCCAGCCACTCTTCCAGCTGACGCACGGTATAGCTGACCGCAGAAGGAACGCGATGCAACTCCTGGGCTGCAGCGCTAAAACTACCATTACGCGCTACCGCATCAACAACTTCGAGTGAATATTCTGACCACATAGTCTGCCTGCAAAATTTTTGAAACCAGTCATCAAATATTACCGTTTCACAACACTAATTTCACTCCCTACACTTTGCGGCGGTGTTTAATTGAGAGATTTAGAGAATATACATGCAACCTGGGAAAAGATTTTTAGTCTGGCTGGCGGGTTTGAGCGTACTCGGTTTTCTGGCAACCGATATGTATCTGCCTGCTTTCGCCGCCATACAGGCCGACCTGCAAACGCCTGCGTCTGCTGTCAGTGCCAGCCTTAGTCTGTTCCTTGCCGGTTTTGCCGCAGCCCAGCTTCTGTGGGGGCCGCTCTCCGACCGTTATGGTCGTAAACCGGTATTATTAATCGGCCTGACAATTTTTGCGTTAGGTAGTCTGGGGATGCTGTGGGTAGAAAACGCCGCTACGCTGCTGGTATTGCGTTTTGTACAGGCTGTGGGTGTCTGCGCCGCGGCGGTTATCTGGCAAGCGTTAGTGACGGATTATTATCCTTCACAGAAAGTTAACCGTATTTTTGCGACCATCATGCCGCTGGTGGGTCTATCTCCGGCACTGGCTCCTCTGTTAGGAAGCTGGCTGCTGGTCCATTTTTCCTGGCAGGCGATTTTCGCCACCCTGTTTGCCATTACCGTGGTGCTGATTCTGCCTATTTTCTGGCTCAAACCCACGACGAAGGCCCGTAACAATAGTCAGGATGGTCTGACCTTTACCGACCTGCTACGTTCTAAAACCTATCGCGGCAACGTGCTGATATATGCGGCCTGTTCAGCCAGTTTTTTTGCATGGCTGACCGGCTCACCGTTCATCCTTAGTGAAATGGGCTACAGCCCGGCAGTTATTGGTTTAAGTTATGTCCCGCAAACTATCGCGTTTCTGATTGGTGGTTATGGCTGTCGCGCCGCGCTGCAGAAATGGCAAGGCAAGCAGTTATTACCGTGGTTGCTGGTACTGTTTGCTGTCAGCGTCATTGCGACCTGGGCTGCGGGCTTCATTAGCCATGTGTCGCTGGTCGAAATCCTGATCCCATTCTGTGTGATGGCGATTGCCAACGGTGCGATCTACCCGATTGTTGTCGCCCAGGCGCTGCGTCCCTTCCCACATGCAACCGGTCGCGCCGCAGCGTTGCAGAACACTCTGCAACTGGGTCTGTGCTTCCTCGCAAGTCTGGTAGTTTCCTGGCTTATCAGTATCAGCACGCCATTGCTCACCACCACCAGCGTGATGTTATCAACAGTAGTGCTGGTCGCTCTGGGTTACATGATGCAACGTTGTGAAGAAGTTGGCTGCCAGAATCATGGCAATGCCGAAGTCGCTCATAGCGAATCACACTGATCTATATCGATATACTTATACTTAGGCTGCTAACAAAATTTTGTTGTATGATTGAAATTAGCGGCCTATACTAATTTCGAGTTGTTAAAACTACGATAAATATTATGTTATTACGGGGACAGGATCGTTCCCGACTCACTATGGATGGTCATTTCGGCAAGGGTTCCTCCTTTCCCTCTGTTCTACGTCGGATTATAGACTCGCGGTTTTTTCTGCGAGATTTCTCACAAAGCCCAAAAAGCGTCTACGCTGTTTTAAGGTTCTGATCACCGACCAGTGATGGAGAAACTATGAGTTCATCGTGTATAGAAGAAGTCAGTGTACCGGATGACAACTGGTACCGTATCGCCAACGAATTACTTAGCCGTGCCGGTATAGCCATTAACGGTTCTGCCCCGGCGGATATTCGTGTCAAAAACCCCGATTTTTTTAAACGCGTTCTGCAGGAAGGATCGTTGGGGTTAGGCGAAAGTTATATGGATGGCTGGTGGGAATGTGACCGACTGGATATGTTTTTTAGCAAAGTCTTACGCGCAGGTCTCGAGAACCAACTCCCCCATCATTTCAAAGACACGCTGCGTATTGCCGGCGCTCGTCTCTTCAATCTGCAGAGTAAAAAACGTGCCTGGATAGTCGGCAAAGAGCATTACGATTTGGGTAATGACTTGTTCAGCCGCATGCTTGATCCCTTCATGCAATATTCCTGTGCTTACTGGAAAGATGCCGATAATCTGGAATCTGCCCAGCAGGCGAAGCTCAAAATGATTTGTGAAAAATTGCAGTTAAAACCAGGGATGCGCGTACTGGATATTGGCTGTGGCTGGGGCGGACTGGCGCACTACATGGCGTCTAATTATGACGTAAGCGTGGTCGGCGTAACCATTTCTGCCGAACAGCAAAAAATGGCTCAGGAACGCTGTGAAGGCCTGGATGTCACCATTTTGCTGCAAGATTATCGTGACCTGAACGACCAGTTTGACCGTATTGTTTCTGTGGGGATGTTCGAACACGTCGGACCGAAAAATTACGATACCTATTTTGCGGTGGTGGATCGTAATTTGAAACCGGAAGGTATATTCCTGCTCCATACCATCGGTTCGAAAAAAACCGATCTGAATGTTGATCCCTGGATTAATAAATATATTTTTCCGAACGGTTGCCTGCCCTCTGTACGCCAGATTGCTCAGTCCAGCGAACCCCACTTTGTGATGGAAGACTGGCATAACTTCGGTGCTGATTACGATACTACGTTGATGGCGTGGTATGAACGTTTCCTCGCCGCATGGCCAGAAATTGCGGATAACTACAGTGAACGCTTTAAACGGATGTTTACCTATTATCTGAATGCCTGTGCAGGTGCTTTCCGCGCCCGTGATATTCAGCTCTGGCAGGTGGTGTTCTCTCGCGGAGTCGAAAACGGCCTTCGAGTCGCTCGCTAGAGGCTATTCTATCGCCCCCGCTCCGGGGGCGATTTCAGATCAGGCTTCTGTACCTGGTTGATTCATGGCATTTTCTCGTGCCGCCAGCACACGTTCTACCGTATCAACCACTGCCTGAGTTTGTGGATCGATTTCAATGTTGACGCGTGCGCCAAGTTTTTTCTTCCCAAGAGTCGTGCGTTCCAGTGTTTCCGGAATTAAATGGACGCAAAAACGCGTTGGCGTGACTTCGCCGACGGTCAGGCTAATACCGTCGATGCCAATAAATCCTTTGTACAGGATATATTTCATCAACTGACTATCCTGGACTTTAAACCAGATCTGACGATTATTTTCCGAGGTTAATATTTTCGCTACTTCAGCGGTGGTCATAATATGACCTGACATTAAGTGTCCGCCAATTTCATCGCTGAATTTCGCCGCACGCTCAACGTTTACCCAATCCCCCACTTTTAAATCGCCAAGATTAGTAATGCGTAACGTTTCTTTCATCAGGTCAAAACTGACATGGTTGCCGTTAATTTCCGTCACGGTCAGGCAGCAACCGTTATGCGCCACGGAAGCACCGGTTTCCAGACCGTCCAGCATGTGGTCGGGTAACTCCACCACATGCGTGCGAAAATTTGGTTTCTCGTCAATCGACACCAGTTTTGCGGTGCCCTGTACAATCCCCGTAAACATACTTACAACTCCTGAAATCAGTTAAGACATTCTGTTCAGCACAATAGCAGGTGGAAAACGCCCTTACCAGTGAAGGGGTAAGAATGGCTATTTTTTCACTGGAGAATTAATAAATCCTCGCTACAATAGACTGAATTTCCCCTGCTTCTTCTTTTTGCTGCCCATTCAGGCGGCTTTTTAGTCTCTCATATAACTACAAATAAAAGGTGTTCACGTGCAGAAGTATATCAGTGAAGCGCGTCTGTTATTAGCATTAGCAATCCCGGTGATTCTCGCGCAAATCGCCCAAACTGCGATGGGTTTTGTCGATACCGTAATGGCGGGCGGCTATAGTGCCACCGACATGGCGGCGGTCGCTATCGGTACTTCTATCTGGCTTCCGGCGATCCTCTTTGGTCACGGACTGCTGCTGGCATTAACGCCGGTTATCGCGCAATTAAATGGCTCCGGTCGACGTGAGCGCATTGCGCATCAGGTGCGACAAGGTTTCTGGCTGGCAGGTTTTGTTTCCGTTCTCATTATGCTGGTGCTGTGGAATGCAGGCTACATTATCCGCTCCATGGAAAACATCGATCCGGCTCTGGCGGACAAAGCCGTGGGTTATCTGCGTGCGTTGCTATGGGGCGCGCCGGGCTATCTTTTCTTCCAGGTTGCCCGTAACCAGTGTGAAGGTCTGGCAAAAACCAAGCCGGGTATGGTGATGGGCTTTATCGGCCTGCTGGTGAACATTCCGGTGAACTATATCTTTATTTATGGTCATTTCGGTATGCCTGAGCTCGGTGGCGTTGGTTGTGGCGTGGCTACTGCGGCGGTGTATTGGGTCATGTTCCTTGCCATGGTTTCTTACATTAAACGCGCCCGCTCGATGCGCGATATTCGTAACGAAAAAGGCACCGCGAAGCCCGATCCTGCGGTTATGAAACGACTGATTCAACTCGGTTTGCCAATTGCGCTGGCACTGTTCTTTGAAGTAACGCTGTTTGCCGTCGTGGCTCTGTTAGTGTCTCCGCTCGGTATTGTTGATGTCGCAGGACATCAGATTGCCCTGAACTTTAGTTCACTAATGTTTGTGCTTCCCATGTCGCTGGCGGCAGCGGTAACTATCCGCGTAGGTTATCGTCTGGGTCAGGGCTCAACGCTGGATGCGCAAACCGCTGCGCGGACCGGGCTTATGGTGGGTGTCTGTATGGCAACCCTGACGGCCATTTTCACGGTTTCACTGCGGGAGCAAATCGCCCTGTTGTACAACGACAATCCCGAGGTTGTAACGCTGGCTGCGCATTTGATGTTGCTGGCGGCGGTATATCAGATTTCTGATTCTATCCAGGTGATTGGCAGTGGGATTTTGCGTGGTTATAAAGATACGCGTTCCATTTTCTATATCACCTTTACGGCTTACTGGGTGCTGGGCTTGCCAAGCGGCTATATTCTGGCACTGACCGATCTGGTCGTTGAACCTATGGGGCCAGCAGGCTTCTGGATAGGCTTTATTATTGGCCTGACGTCGGCAGCCATTATGATGATGCTGCGTATGCGGTTCCTGCAACGTCTGCCGTCAGTTATCATTCTGCAACGAGCATCCCGCTAATAAAGACAAGGCGCAACCTTCACGGGTTGCGCCTGTGTTTTTACGCAGGCTGGAGCGTTGCGCCAATCCCGTCTTCGTCTGGCTGTAGTTTCAGTGCGTTACACAGAGTTTGCCGACTGGCATCTGTTATCTCAACGTGTATATCACCAGTAACTTCCCCTTTCACATTGATGAAGTCAGGTGAAATTTCTTTCGCACTGGTTTGCAGGCAAATCGCACCCTCTCCGCGCAGGCGTTTCACTTTCAGTTGCACATGCGTTGCCGCACCAGTGATCAGCCACAGTTTTCCGCCATTGAGATTGATGTTACCAACACTGAAAGTGACACTGTCACCTTTTACCGTACTGCCGTCGAGAATCAATACACCGCCCTGCTGTACAGTAATCGTTGATTGTTGCAGATCTGCGCCATAGCCAATAATCATTGAAGCGCCGTCCAGTAATGCAACACTACCGGTCAGTTCAACCGGTGCGCGATCTTCCTCTACGACAAAATTTTCGTCCGCGCTGGTGGGTGACAACAGGATCACTGTCCCACCTTGTATTACCGCATTTTCCAGCGTACCGGCATGCACTTCAGCCCGACCACCCACATTAACGGACAGGTTTTGCGTCTTACCGGAACTGTAGAGCTGAAGACCATCCGTCCCCAGACGATAGATGGCTCCATTCTCAACAATAGTTTCAGAGTCTTCACCACCGAGATTATTCATGGTGCCACCAGCAAGCAACGTATCATTGGCTTTCCCCGCCAGCATAAAAACGCCGCCCTGATTAATCTCACAATTGCTGGCTTCCCCACCTGGATACACCAACAATTCACCACCTTCATCTACCACGACCGCTGAGGTTGTCCCATTGACCAACAAGCCACCCTCTTGATCGAGAATAATTTTTTCCGCGCGATGACCTTCCAGTACACGCAGGTTACCGCCATTTTCCAGCAACAAACCGCAGGCATAACCTTTATCAACGCTGAATTCACCTTCGGGATGGCGGCCATTAACCGTAGCGAGCGTAGAGAGACTAATTGCGCCTCCCTCGGACTGAACAATATCAGTGGCAATGGCACCGTCGCTGACCGATAGCGTGCCATTGTTGCTGTACTGTGTGCATTTGGCGATCCCACCGGTTGCCACTTTCAACCAGCCAGCCCCCGTGACCACGGTATTTTCGGCTCTTCCGCCAGCCTCAACAATTAACTCGCCTTCAGTAAGTTGCGTCGCGCCAATGACCTCGCCGGTCTTAACAATTTGCACGTTCCCGTCGCTCATCAAGTTTTTCGCATCAGATCCCATGATTTATTCCTTTGCTGCATCTGTGTGCCTTTATTGCTACCTAAGTGTAAAGGCTACGAAGGATTTATCCACGACAGATTTGAGATGGTGGCAAACAACTCTGTTTAAACTCTGATACACGGATTATTGGGTTGTATCAGATGTAAATGCGATCCTGAATAAAAATTGCCCTTGCAAATCAACAAAATATAGCCAATTTGCTTAAAAGCTCTGCAAACGGTCGAAATAGCGCAGAAAATTACGTTTTGCCTCTTGCCACCTTCCCACTCTGCCGCTAATATTCGTCCCCGTTGTCACCTACAACGTTGCGTTCATAGCTCAGTTGGTTAGAGCACCACCTTGACATGGTGGGGGTCGTTGGTTCGAGTCCAATTGAACGCACCATCCTGCGTCCGTAGCTCAGTTGGTTAGAGCACCACCTTGACATGGTGGGGGTCGGTGGTTCGAGTCCACTCGGACGCACCAGATTTTCTTAATCTGGTCTTCTCTTTTTTCCCTCTGTTTCTTCTCTGTATCCAATACGTTAAAAGATTTACACTGTCTTCGTATGCGTTATCAGAAGGAGAATCGCTATGGCAACTTTGTTACAACTTCATTTTTCTTTCAATGGCCCATTTGGCGACGCAATGGCTGAGCAGCTTAAACCTCTTGCTGAGTCGATTAATCAGGAACCTGGTTTTCTGTGGAAGGTATGGACAGAAAGTGAAAAGAACCACGAAGCCGGTGGGATCTACCTTTTTACTGATGAAAAAAGCGCCCTTGCCTATCTGGAAAAACATACTGCCCGACTGAAAAATCTCGGCGTTGAGGAAGTTGTCGCCAAAGTTTTCGATGTCAATGAGCCACTGAGTCAAATCAATCAGGCAAAACTCGCCTGACAGAATTTAATCAAGGGCGGTTAGCGCCCTTTTCATCCCTGTCTGAAATTTCTCAAATTCTAAAAATCTCAACCAAACTTATCTGATAACACTAAATTCGAAAGAATGCGTACAGGTAAGTAACAATGAAAAAAATTGCTATTGTGGGTGCCGGGCCTACGGGGATCTACACCTTATTCTCGCTTCTACAGCAACAAACGCCACTTTCTATTTCTATCTTCGAGCAGGCTGATGAAGCCGGTGTCGGGATGCCATACAGTGATGAGGAAAACTCAAAACTGATGCTGGCAAATATTGCCAGTATTGAAATACCGCCGATTTATTGTACGTATCTCGAATGGCTACAAAAGCAAGAAGCCAGCCATCTCCAACGTTATGGCGTTAAAAAAGAAACTTTGCACGATCGTCAGTTTTTACCGCGAATTCTGCTGGGCGAATATTTCCGCGATCAATTTTTACGATTAGTAGACCAGGCACGACAGCAAAAATTTGCAGTGGCTGTTTATGAATCATGCCAGGTTACCGATCTGCAAATTACAAATGCTGGCGTCATGATCGCTACAAATCAGGATTTACCCAGCGAGACGTTTGATTTAGCGGTGATTGCCACGGGTCACGTCTGGCCTGATGAAGAAGAAGCAACCAGAACGTATTTTCCCAGCCCGTGGTCAGGCCTGATGGAAGCAAAGGTCGATGCGTGTAACGTGGGTATTATGGGAACATCCTTGAGCGGACTGGATGCGGCAATGGCAGTGGCTATTCAGCATGGTTCGTTCATTGAAGATGATAAACAACACGTCGTTTTTCACCGCGATAACGCAAGTGAAAAGCTAAATATTACGTTAATGTCGCGCACGGGTATTTTACCCGAAGCCGATTTCTATTGCCCTATTCCCTACGAGCCCTTACACATCGTCACTGATCAGGCATTAAATGCTGAGATTCAAAAAGGCGAATATGGCCTTTTGGATCGGGTATTTAGATTGATAGTAGAGGAAATCAAGTTTGCTGATCCAGGCTGGAGCCAATGCATAGCCTTAGAGAGCCTGAATGTCGATTCCTTTGCTCAAGCCTGGTTTGCCGAGCGCAAACAACGCGACCCATTTGACTGGGCAGAAAAAAATCTCCAGGAAGTCGAACGCAATAAACGAGAAAAACATACTGTTCCCTGGCGTTATGTCATTCTGCGCCTGCATGAAGCAGTACAGGAAATTGTTCCACATCTGAATGAACACGACCAAAAACGGTTCAGTAAAGGCCTTGCCCGAGTTTTCATAGATAATTATGCCGCAATCCCTTCAGAGTCTATTCGTCGGCTGCTGGCCTTACGTGAAGCGGGAATCATTCATATACTCGCCCTCGGTGAAGACTACGAAATGGAAATTAATGAGTCGCGCACCGTCCTGAAAACGGAAGACAACAGCTACTCGTTTGACGTTTTTATTGATGCCCGTGGGCAGCGTCCGCTTAAAGTGAAAGATATTCCTTTCCCTGGACTACGCGAACAATTACAGAAAACAGGGGATGAAATCCCTGATGTTGGCGAAGATTATACGTTACAGCAACCCGAAGATATTCGTGGGCGCGTAGCGTTCGGCGCGTTGCCCTGGTTGATGCACGACCAGCCATTCGTACAGGGACTTACGGCATGTGCAGAAATTGGTGAGGCGATGGCTCGGGCTGTCGTAAAACCTGCCTCCCGTGCACGTAGGCGTCTTTCGTTTGATCAAATGTAAAGCTATCAGCACTCAACAAACTGATGCTGTTCATTAAGACGATAGCGGACTCCGGCTCGAATATTGTTTTCACCTTCAATGGCGACGGCGAAGCGAACTCTTTCACCGTCATGATATGCCAGTGCGGCGCTTCCTCCTGGCCCGAGAATAATTGAGTCGACCACGCCCGTGCTCACTACCGTTGAATTTTCACCGCTGGCAATGATGTGTACATTGTCGCCGCTGTTGGCAATTCTGGCGTTTGCGCCAAAGCTGGCGATTTGCACCAGGTCACCATTACTGGCGACATGACACCGTTCACCCAATGTACAAACGCGTACTCGCATTCCGGTATTCGCAATCCGACTGCTATCTCCAGCGCTGCTTATCCGCGAAGAATTACCGGTTACAGCAACCCGTGCGCGTTCACCGGAGCTGCCAATGTGACTGTTAAAGCCGACACTTCCAATCCGCACGCTATAACCCATACTGGCAATTTGTGCAGCATACCCAGCGGTTGCGATTCTGGCGTTATCCTCACAACAGCCGATGCGAGCATGATCGTCGCTGCGGGCAAACTGACTGCAAAATGGTCTCTCTCCGGGATGTGTGGCCAGTTTTTGCATAGAAGAAACTTCCTGATGCGCGAAGTTTTCATCCGCCAGCCATTTTTTCCACGCATACTCAACCAGACTCTCCGCCCAGTCCGTATATCCTTCCTCAATCAGTGCATGATGAATATCGGCATAACTACCGCCGCGTGGGAAATGGCGCAGAAACCAGCGATACATCACCGCTCCGATACGCCATTCTCGCAGGTCTGCTCGTGTAATGATCATTCGTTAGTGCCGGTGATAGCCATCGACCATGCTTTTAAAGGTTTCGTGTGGCGTACGCCCCGTGGTGCAAAGATAAAGATGACCGAAGATAAAAAAGAGGCTTATAAATGCCAGAGCAAAATGCGCCTGCAATAACCAGTATCTTACGCCAGGAAACATATCTCCCACGGCTTGCGGATAGAGACACAGCAGCCCCGTCAATAGTAACAACGGCAGCAATCCATACATGACACCAACATAGGCGACCTGCTGTAAGGGATTAAATTTAGACTGGGTTGTTGCCGGGAAAGGATGTTCTTCCCCCTGCATAATGCCAAACAAATAGAATCGCGTTTGTTTTGCCGCTCGCTCCAGCCACCCCTGACGACGAATGCGATAGTGGTGACCATTACCCCCAACGGCATTGATCAGAACAAAGCCGAGCCAGCATGCCAGTAACAAAAATCCGCAAACTTCATGCACCGCAACCAGACTTTTAACCGCAGTTGCGCCCACCAGCGCAAAGTGATTTATCAGCCCACTTGCCAGCAACAATACAAAGAGTAACGCATTCGACCAGTGCCATAATCTGACCGCTTTGCTGTAAAGATAAACCTTCTCACCATGGTCGGTGGCTGATTTCTTCACGCCACGAGCACGAAGCAAGGCATGCAGCCCCAGCACCAACCACATCCCTACCAGCAATAGTCCGGCAATGATCAACCACACCGGCCAAAATTGGGGAGTGAACTGTGGCACATAGTTCGCCAACTGGCTCTGAAACTGTTCAGCATGTTGCGACGGGTTCATACATTTTCCTTTTTAATCAAATGTTGACCGAACCGGCGATACAGGTGCGGTTTCCCGGCACCAGGTAGCTGATATTGATAGTATTTATTTTCCTGCAACCACGCCTGAATTTCTGGGCTATCTTCGCGACCAAAGATCAAGGCGTGTTCCGGGCAGGCGCTGACGCAAATGGGCGGAAAGCCTTTTGCCAGTCGGGACTCAGCGCAGAAATCACATTTATCTGCCACTTTAGTGACAGGGTTAAGGTAGCGAACCTGGTAAGGACAAGCGCCAATGCAATAACTGCAGCCGATGCACTGCGATTTTTCTACCCGTACGATCCCCTGCTCATCACGCCACGATGCCGCTGTCGGACAAACGTCGATGCACGGAGCATCTTCGCAGTGCTGACATGACTGGCGAAAAAAGTGATACTGCGTTTCGTTGTCGTTATCGGTGACTGGAATGTGTGCTATCGATAAACGGCTTCCCTGAGCGGGGACGTGATTGGTTTTACGGCATGCGCGGGCGCAAATATTACAGCCATTGCACCGTGACTCGTCATGAATCATGGCATACCGAACTTTCTTTTCTTGCCTCGTGTTCGCTAACAGAGAAGACGCAGAACCAGTAAAAAAGATTACTGTTCCCATCCCCAGAACAAATTTGCGTCGAGTGAAGGACATCTGATTATCCCCTAATGCAGTGGCTGCAACTGTCCACCCTATCCATGACATCTCCCTGAAATTTCAGGGGTTCTGAAACTGCTCTACCTCGAACCATTCGCATAAGCCATACGCCTTGCCATAGGTCATAAATCGCTCGCTAAACAAGTACAACACCGCCGTCGATGACTCCACCTGCCGTATATCGGCATATTCAGGTGCAACATCCATCGCGGCGATCGCGGCTTCAATCTGCGCTTCCTGGAAGTAATATGGCGCTTGCATCAGCATGGCGACTTTGTAAGGACGAGGATACGTCTGGCACTCAAAACGAACGGCGTGTGCAATAGCGCGACAAATGTCCTGCTCCACAACTTGCAAAGACATCGCCGCGTAGTTTTCACTCATGGCCTGCGTTGAGTAATAGTAATCATCCTGGCTTCCCGTCATACACGCGATATCCGCGTAGTCTCCGTTCTGCTTAATGTTTTCCAGCAAAACTGACAGTTCCTCTTCTGCAACCGAATAGGGCGGCGAGAGAAACACGGCGCGCGCCACCAGCTGCCCAGCCGCAGAATGCTGGCGAATGAACCCTGCCAGGATTTCAGCAGGTTCTGGTTCGGTTACCGTATCAACGGGGTGACGCATCCCCTGCAACCATTGCCGCTTCGCCTCGTCAATTTCGCTGACTTCCGCTAACGGCAATTCATCCTGATGGTTCATCTCACCCATTCCTTACGCAGGCAGTAGATTGTGTGCTGCCAGATCGGCGGCAATATCTTCCAGCCCCAGACGCTGCAATGTTTCGCGGGTCGGACAACCAAGCTGTGGGTCCCAGCCCATTTCTTTGTAGAACATCGTGAGCGAAGCATGCATATCGTCACGATCCATTTTGTCAGTACCTTCAGTAAAGACCGGGATCTGCGGATCCTTGTCGAATACCCAGGAACAGATAAGATCGTGTTCATTACGCATATCTTTGGTTTGCATCAGTTTTACCGTGTAGGCGCGATGCAACGTAAAGATACGCTCTGCAGCTAAATCTAATTTTTCCTGAGTCATATCTTCGCCAGTGATCGCTTTGAAGAATTTGGCTTCAAGCGCCAGATCGCCCCGATAATTACGGCTTTTCAGCGGCGAAACGGTCATTGGCCAGACCCAGTTGCACAGGGTGACGGCGTTATGCAAACAGACCCTCAGCAGCGACCACTTAGCATATTTAATTTTTGCGTCATTGATTGGCGTGTAGTTTTTGGTTTCGTCGTAAGCATCTTCAGAACCAAAAAGTTCTTTCGCCACTTCACGTTGCAGTTTCAATGGCAAGCCGGAACCAATAAAGTTGATATGGGTATGCGTCATGCAGTCACGGTTGAACATACAGTTAACAATGGAACCGACCTGCGCTGACGCTTCATTGGCATGGTGAACCGGATAGCCAAACGGCGACCAGAGTTTATTTTTCGCGTAGCCCCAGTACTCTTCACCCAAATTCCAGCGTTCTGCGATGGCATATGAACCATCAGCCAGGTGACTCAGCTCACCCACACGATGCGCCAGACGGTAGTAAAAATCTTTAATGAAGTTAACGTCACCCGCTTCCAGTTGATCCCAGCGAATTTCCGCATACTCTTCAGCAGGCAGAACACGCTTGAACACCCCTTTGCTGTAACAATAGGTAAAGTCGCGATGAAGCTGACCATAGTTACACCATAGGCCGTAGTCATCGAACAGATTCAGACCAACCAGGTTACCAATCACACGACCATCGTCTTTATCTTCAAAATCTTTCGGCCCGTTTGGGAAGATAGTGGTATGGACAAAGTTTGCTACACAAGTGTTACCACCGGTGCCAGGCACGCCAAACTCTTTCACCCGAGGAATATTCATTTGGGTCATACAACGGATCGGGCAAGAGTGGCAGCCGCTCATTTTTACTGTGTATTTCTCTGCCGCCGGACCTAAGTCAAAAACGGATTTATAGGTACGAAAGCCGACCGTGTTCTGATTGCCTGGCGGAATCTCACCCGTTTCAATCGGACCACCTTCAGCCGCGCCCCAAAACAGCCCTTTACGTGCTGTCCAACGTGACTTGGGATCTGAATACTCTGCCCACGATTGCGGCGTACTTGGCACGACATGGTTGTTATTCGCACCGATAAGTTCAGTCATCATGTAATCGTTGAGACGCTTCATCTCCTGACGATCGGCAATGTTGACCCCTTTCGTCCCCTCAATCGCAATCGCTTTAAGGTTTTTCGAACCCATTATTGCGCCAGTTCCCGCACCACCGCTGTGGTTACGGCTATTCAACATGCCAGAGAGAGGAACAAGGTTTTCTCCAGCCTGACCAATAGCCGCCACACAGGTTTCCGGACTGGTCAAGCGACAAATTTCTTCCGTCGTTGCGCGCGTCCCTTTTCCCCATAAGAAATCGGCTTTTTCCAGGCTAACTTTGTCATCTTTAATCTTCAGCCATACCGGTGATTTCGCTTTCCCTTCGATAATAATGACGTCGTAGCCAGCGAATTTCATTTGCGCTGCAAAAAAGCCACCCATATGGGCATCGACGACTAAATTTCCTTTGGTAAAAGTAGAAAGTGAGGTGATATTTACACGAGAACTACAGGGGGCACCAGATCCAGTTAATGGGCCGGTAGCAAAGACTAATTTATTCGCTTCATCGAAAGGTTTCGTGCCTGGCGGTACTTCGTCATACATAATTTTGTAGCCGAAGCCCATACCACCGACAAAACTTTTAAACTTACTGGAATCTTCGAGGGTAATATTTCCTGTCGTGAGATTGACTCTTAATATATTACCTGTCCAACCGTTAGCCATGATTTTTTCCTTTGCAAGATTCACACAGTAATATCTTTCCACTCGATTATTTTTAACGCCCCTGTTGGGCAGGCGTTTGCGCATTCACCGCATAACACACATTTCGAGGATTTTTTACTTTCGGTATTTACGGTGGCCATCATCCACGGGCACGCCGTCGTACAGGCGCTACAGCCAATACAACGTTTATGATCGACGGTAATACAGCCTTCTTTCTGTTGCCAGGTAATCGCACCAATCGGGCAGACATTCATGCATTGCGGTTCTTTGCATTGACGGCAGGTGTCCGCGGTATAGTTGAGATCGCCATACAGGCCACCACCAGAGCCAACCCCGTTATCGCCAAAGAAATAATTGCGATGGATTTTGATACGGGAGAAGAATGTCCCTACTGAGCCATCGTTGAAGTTGGTACAAGAGATTTCACAGCGGTGGCAACCCGTGCATCGAGCACGTTGGGTCACCAGCACTCCTTTGGGTGTATTTATCAACCCTACTGTGCCGCTATCAATATCTTCCTGTTTGCAACCCAAAAGTGACAGTAACGCAGGGGCAATTGTTAAACCAGCAAGGCCTTTTCCTGATATACGCAAGAATTCTAATCGCGTTAAGCCAATATCTAATAGTGGACGATCAACCGGGTTCATTTATTTCGCATCCTCTTCGCAAACACAGTGCTGACAATTCAGCAGATTGATATTAAGCATTCAACTAATACGCTGCTGACTCTGTCCTCAACACCAGATATTTTCCCTAACCTGATAGTGTATGAGAAAAGATTTAACGCCGATAAACTAATCCTTTATGGTTAGGAGAAAAAATAATGTGATTATTCTGAGCCCTTAACATTGATCGTTATCAATTAAAATCACAAAGCAAGAAATTATAAGTGAACTGATATTTATTATCATTTGAAATAAATTTAACTTAAGCGACAATTATTTGTGACGGTCATTGCAGAAAACAAAAATAATATTATCGTTATAAATTAAAACACATATCGAAATTCGTATAATTTCAGCAGTTGTTATTTAGAATGATTAACTCGACCGCAACTGAAGCAAGAATATCAGGATGAAGCTTATCGCCTCATCCTGAATGGTCATTTTACCAGTGCGTTAATGACGGTTTCCATCGCCTGCTTTTCCAGCTCACTGCGCTGAATGCGTTTATTGGCTAATGCTGTACGTAATACGCCTGCGATAACAATATGCTTTGGTTCCTGCCCCAGATCGCGCATTTCCAGCACAACTTTACCGACAACTCTGCACATTTCTCGGTACAGTTCATCCTCTTTTGTCCGATTTCCCATTCTTTATACCTATTTATCATGCCAACTATCAGCATATATCAATCTAACCAATTAGACAAAAATCAAACAAAATCAGACAAATAACGCGATAAATTATTTTAACTGTAGCAATTGAGCGATGATGTATTTATACACCGGATGAACTTTCACTTATCTTCACAGTGACAACCCCGGCACCAGACGTTGCGCAAACAGCGAAGTTTTTGCGTAACCTTTTCCCTGGAACGTTAAATCTTTGATAACAATTTATTGTCTAACAAGTTGTATATTTTTTGAAACGCTGTTTTTGTTTTCCTTTTGGATTAATTTCAGCGTATAATGCGCGCCAATTGACTCTTGAATGGTTTCAGCACTTTGGACTGTAGAACTCAACGACTCAAAAACAGGCACTCACGTTGGGCTGAGACACAAGCACACATTCCTCTGCACGCTTTTTCGATGTCACCTATCCTTAGAGCGAGGCACCACCACTTTCGTAATACCGGATTCGCTTTCCGGCAGTGCGCCCAGAAAGCAAGTTTCTCCCATCCTTCTCAACTTAAAGACTAAGACTGTCATGAAAAAGACCAAAATTGTTTGCACCATCGGACCGAAAACCGAATCTGAAGAGATGTTAGCTAAAATGCTGGACGCTGGCATGAACGTTATGCGTCTGAACTTCTCTCATGGTGACTATGCAGAACACGGTCAGCGCATTCAGAATCTGCGCAACGTGATGAGCAAAACTGGTAAAACCGCCGCTATCCTGCTTGATACCAAAGGTCCGGAAATCCGCACCATGAAACTGGAAGGCGGTAACGACGTTTCTCTGAAAGCGGGTCAGACCTTTACTTTCACTACTGATAAATCTGTTATCGGCAACAGCGAAATGGTTGCGGTAACGTATGAAGGTTTCACAACTGACCTGTCTGTTGGCAACACCGTACTGGTTGACGATGGTCTGATCGGTATGGAAGTTACTGCCATTGAAGGTAACAAAGTTATCTGTAAAGTGCTGAACAACGGCGACCTGGGTGAAAACAAAGGTGTGAACCTGCCTGGCGTTTCCATTGCCCTGCCAGCACTGGCTGAAAAAGACAAACAGGACCTGATCTTTGGTTGCGAACAAGGCGTAGACTTTGTCGCTGCTTCCTTTATTCGTAAGCGTTCTGACGTTATCGAAATCCGTGAGCACCTGAAAGCGCACGGCGGCGAAAACATCCACATCATCTCCAAAATCGAAAACCAGGAAGGCCTCAACAACTTCGACGAAATCCTCGAAGCCTCTGACGGCATCATGGTTGCGCGTGGCGACCTGGGTGTAGAAATCCCGGTAGAAGAAGTTATCTTCGCCCAGAAGATGATGATCGAAAAATGTATCCGTGCACGTAAAGTCGTTATCACTGCGACCCAGATGCTGGATTCCATGATCAAAAACCCACGCCCGACTCGCGCAGAAGCCGGTGACGTTGCAAACGCCATCCTCGACGGTACTGACGCAGTGATGCTGTCTGGTGAATCCGCAAAAGGTAAATACCCGCTGGAAGCGGTTTCTATCATGGCGACCATCTGCGAACGTACCGACCGCGTGATGAACAGCCGTCTCGAGTTCAACAATGACAACCGTAAACTGCGCATTACCGAAGCGGTATGCCGTGGTGCCGTTGAAACTGCTGAAAAACTGGATGCTCCGCTGATCGTGGTTGCCACCCAGGGCGGTAAATCTGCTCGAGCAGTACGTAAATACTTCCCGGATGCCACCATCCTGGCACTGACCACCAACGAAAAAACGGCTCATCAGTTGGTACTGAGCAAAGGCGTTGTGCCGCAGCTGGTTAAAGAGATCACTTCTACTGATGATTTCTACCGTCTGGGTAAAGAACTGGCTCTGCAGAGCGGTCTGGCACACAAAGGTGACGTTGTAGTTATGGTTTCTGGTGCACTGGTACCGAGCGGCACTACTAACACCGCATCTGTTCACGTCCTGTAATATTGCTTTTGTGAATTAATTTGTATATCGAAGCGCCCTGATGGGCGCTTTTTTTATTTAATCGATAACCAGAAGCAATAAAAAATCAAATCGGATTTCACTATATAATCTCACTTTATCTAAGATGAATCCGATGGAAGCATCCTGTTTTCTCTCAATTTTTTTATCTAAAACCCAGCGTTCGATGCTTCTTTGAGCGAACGATCAAAAATAAGTGCCTTCCCATCAAAAAAATATTCTCAACATAAAAAACTTTGTGTAATACTTGTAACGCTACATGGAGATTAACTCAATCTAGAGGGTATTAATAATGAAAGCTACTAAACTGGTACTGGGCGCGGTAATCCTGGGTTCTACTCTGCTGGCAGGTTGCTCCAGCAACGCTAAAATCGATCAGCTGTCTTCTGACGTTCAGACTCTGAACGCTAAAGTTGACCAGCTGAGCAACGACGTGAACGCAATGCGTTCCGACGTTCAGGCTGCTAAAGATGACGCAGCTCGTGCTAACCAGCGTCTGGACAACATGGCTACTAAATACCGCAAGTAATAGTACCTGTGAAGTGAAAAATGGCGCACATTGTGCGCCATTTTTTTTGCCTGCCATTTACCGCTACTGCGTCGCGCGTAACATATTCCCTTGCTCTGGTTCACCATTCTGCGCTGACTCTACTGAAGGCGTATTGCTGGCTGCGGGAGTTGCTCCACTGCTCACCGCAACCGGATACCCTGCCCGACGATACAACGCTTTATCGACTAACTTCTGATCTACAGCCTTATTGTCTTTAAATTGCGTAAAGCCTGCTGGCAGCGTGTATGGCATTGTCTGAACGTTCTGCTGTTCTTCTGCTGATAGTGGTCGATGTACTTCAACATAACGCATCCCGTTCGGTTCCACGGAATATTTCACCGGTTCGTTGATCACTTTCACCGGCGTTCCCGTCCGCACGCTGGAGAATAAGGCTTTAATATCCGGCGCATTCATGCGAATACAGCCCGAACTGACGCGCAAACCGACGCTGTCCGGCGCACTGGTGCCATGAATGAGGTATTCGCCATTACCATGCGCGAGGCGCAGTGCGTAACGTCCTAGTGGGTTATTTGGCCCGGCAGGAACGACTGGCGGTAATTTAATGCCACGCTCCAGCGAACGCTGACGAATGCCCGCCGTAGGCGTCCAGGTTGGGTTAGGGATTTTCTGCCCCACACGCGTTTCCATCACCGGCGTTTCCAGCCCCTGCAAACCAATACCAATCGGATAAACCTGCACGATATTTTCTCCCGGCGGATAATAATAAAGGCGCAGCTCTGCAAGGTTAACGATAATCCCCTGACGCGGCGCATCAGGTAATAACAGTTGCGAAGGAATAGTTATCGTCGTACCGGGTTTTGGCACCGGAGCGATAGTGTTATTAGCTTCAAGGATCAACATTGCCGCAGTATCAAAACGTCGGGCGATGGCCTGAAGGTTTTTATCCCCTTCTTGCACCGTATACGTTTGATTTTGCCCAACCAGTCGGCTTCCGGTTGGAGGTAGCGGATAATCAACCGCCCAGGCTGCCTGGATGGCGCTAAAAGCGCCGATAAGCGTGAGTGTAAGCAAAGACGCGCGTTTCATTGTAAACCTCCTGTATTTGCCGGAGACTCACGCTGAAACGTCGGATGGTGCTTATGTTCACCTGAAACCAAAACACTCCTGTGCAGGTCAGTGTAAACATTGACCATCCGGCAATGTGAGCCAACCGGATGAAAGCTGTCCCTTTAGTTTAGCTAAGTGCAGCGGCTTTGGCGCGAATTGCGCGAATCATCGCTTCCAGACCTTGTGAACGAGATGGGGTGAGATGTTGGGTGAGCGCCATTTTTTCAAACCACGGACGCACATCGAAATTGACAATATCCTGCGGCGTCATCTGATCGTAGAGAATAAAGACGACCGCAATAAGCCCTTTCACAATCGCCGCATCGCTGTCACCCTGCAATTCAATAATTCCCTGCGCATTCTGGCGCATGACAATCCACACCTGACTCTGGCAGCCCTGAATGCTATTTTGTGGGCTTCGGTCTTCGTCGCGTAATTCTGGCAGACGCTGGCCCAGCTCAATAATGTAGAGATATTTCTCTTCCCAGTTGGCGCAGCGTAAAAAATTACGCAGCAATTTTTCTTTATCCGGCAATAAAGCCATAGTGCCTCCCTGTTATCCCAGCAAACGGTGAATACGTTGCAGGCCGGTCACCAGACGATCCACTTCTTCATGGGTGTTATACATGGCCAGCGACGCCCGACACATAGCAGGGACGTTGTAATAGGCCATCAATGGCATTGCGCAGTGATGTCCGGTACGCACAGCAATGCCGTAGTTATCGAGAAAACTGCCAACATCATAGGCGTGGTGTTTACCGAGATTAAAAGCAATAACGCCAAGCCTGTTCTGCGGGCCATAGAGAGTGAGATCCGGTACAGATTCCAGCTGTGATAGCGCGTAGTGCATCAGATTCTGTTCATACTCGGCTATATTATTAAGCCCCAGCGCCGACACATACTCCAGCGCCGCGCCAAGACCAATGATGCCCCCGGTATTGGGTGTGCCGGCTTCAAACCGCCATGGTGCTTTGGTCCAGGTAGTCCCTTCACTCAGGCTGACGGTGGCGATCATAGAACCGCCCCCTTCCCACGGCGGCATCTCCTGCAACAAGGCTTCTTTGACATAAAGAATGCCAATTCCGGTAGGGCCATACAGTTTATGCCCGGAAAACACGTAAAAATCGCAATCCAGCGCCTGAACATCCACCGGATGATGCATCACCGCCTGAGCGCCATCCACCAGCACTTTTGCGCCATGTTGATGCGCAAGTGTGATCATTTCCGCCAGCGGATTTTCCGTTCCCAGCACGTTGGAGACATGAGTAATTGCCAGCAGGCGAGTTTTCTCATCGAACAGATTAGGTAGCATCTCCAGTTGCAGCGTACCGTCGGGGTTGAGAGGGATCACACGCAGCTCTGCGCCAACCCGTGCGCAAAGCATCTGCCAGGGGACAATGTTAGCGTGGTGCTCCATCTGACTGATGATGATGTTATCGCCCGCCCGCACATTGCTGTTACCCCAGCTATTGGCGACCAGATTGATCCCTTCCGTCGTGCCGCGGACGAACACCAGCTCTTCCGCCGAACGGGCATTAATAAACAGCGATGCCCGCTTGCGCACGTTCTCCATTTTCTCGGTCGCCTGGGCGCTTAAGGTATGAATACCGCGATGCACCGCCGCGTAGCCATGACGATAAAACTCAGCCTCGGCATCAATCACCTGGCTCGGTTTCTGCGCACTGGCGGCGCTGTCGAGATAAGCCAGCGGCAAACCGTTTACCTCACGCGAAAGCACCGGAAAGTCGGCCCGCACTTTGTCGACGGAATAAGTCATCTTGCACCTCCTGGCAGCCGTTGACCGATTCGGGCCAGCACCTGCTGTTTAAGCCCCTCATCACGCAGTGCTTCCGTCAGTTCAGCAGCAAAGGCGTAAATGATCATCTGCTGGGCATCCTGCTGATTGATCCCGCGCGAGCGCAGATAGAACATCTGTTCATCATCAATACGCCCCACCGTCGCGCCGTGGCTGCATTTCACATCATCTGCATAGATTTCCAGCTGCGGTTTCGTATCCACTTCCGCCAGTTTGCCCATCAGCAGATTATTGTTGGTCATCTGACCATCCGTTTTGATGGCGTGCTGCGCGACGTTGATCAAACCGTTAAATACCGCGCGGCCTTTGTCGCTGACGATAGTTTTATGCAACTGTCGACTGTTACAAAAACCTTTATTGTGTTCCAGCCAGGTACGGGTATCACACACCTCGTTTTTCACCGGCATCGCCAGGCTATTGATCCGCAGCGTGCTGTTTTCGCCATTGAGTTGCGTACTGGTGTTGTGTCGTAACACTGCGCCACCCAGCAGGAAACTGTGGCTAAATGCGGTGGCATCGTCAGCCAGCAACAAATCGTTATGGGCAAAGTGGTGACTGACCGGGTTTTCAAACGCCAGCTTGATATGCTGCAAGTGGGCGTTCGCTGCGACGTTGATAGTGAACCGTGCGCCGGTGAAGTGACGAGCGTCATTCAGGCTAACGAAATGCTCAATCACCGTCGCTTCGGCACCTTCCGCCAGATCCAGATGATGCCGGTAATGAGCTGTGTTCACCTCTTCACCTGCCACGCCCTGGGTGATATGCATTAACAGCAATGGCTTTGCCGGCCGTTGACCGCGCTTCACGGCGATATGCGTCACGCTTTGTGCCAGGCTTTCCGTCAAATGCAGAAACACTTCCGCCTGAATAGCGTCGGGTAACCCCTGACGGTCGTCGTTAATGCTCACTTCATATCCGCTGCCTTCAGTTGCATCGCTCAGCGCAGGCACGTAACGTCCATCGACAAACACCAGCCGCACGGCGTCTAACGTTAACGCTAAGGCATCACGCTGCTGTGGGGATATCTCTCCCGCATTGCTGACAAACCGGCTATTGGTCAGCCCTTCCAGCGGCGTATATTTCCAGTTTTCATGTTTACGTGTCGGCAGTCCGGTACGCAGCAATTGTTGTAAATGCTGCTGTGCTTGCGGGGAGCGTTTTGCACCCTCGGCTTCAAACAAATGATGCCACTGTTGCAGCGCGTTACTGCTGTTCGGTAAGCCAGCCATAACCCTGCTCCTCCAGTTGTTTGACCAACGTGAAATCACCGGATTTCACAATTCGTCCCTGATACAGCACATGGACGTAATCAGGCTTGATGTAGTCGAGAATGCGTTGGTAGTGCGTAACAATGATGAATGAACGCTTGCCGTCACGCAGCGAGTTCACGCCATCGGCAACCACTTTTAATGCGTCAATATCCAGCCCGGAGTCCGACTCATCAAGAATGCATAACTCCGGTTCCAGCACCGCCATTTGCAAAATATCGTTGCGCTTTTTCTCGCCGCCGGAAAAACCAACGTTTACCGAACGGGTTAATAAATCCTCCGGCATCTTCAGGAGAGCGATTTTCTCTTCCATCAAATCCTGAAAATCAAAGCGGTCGAGCGTTTCCTGGCCGCGATAGCTGCGCACCGCATTAAGTGCCGTTTGCAGGAAAAACTGGTTACTGACGCCGGGAATTTCCACCGGATACTGGAAGGCCATAAAGATGCCTTCACCTGCACGATCTTCCGGCGACAGCGCAAGCAAATCTTTGCCTTTGAACTCAACCGTGCCGCCCGTCACCTCATAATCTTCTCGCCCGGCAAGCGTTGCCGATAAGGTACTTTTGCCAGAACCGTTTGGCCCCATAATGGCGTGAACTTCGCCGGGACGAACGTCGAGGCTTAATCCACGCAGGATAGCTTTATCTTCCACGCTGACGTGTAAATCTTTAATACTTAACATGTTTATTCCTTATCCGACGCTGTGTTCAAGACTGATGGCGAGGAGTTTTTGTGCTTCAACGGCAAATTCCAGCGGCAGTTCTGAGAACACGTCTTTGCAGAAACCGTTAACAATCATCGAGATGGCGTCTTCTTCGCTGATCCCGCGTTGCAGGCAGTAAAACAGTTGATCTTCACCAATACGTGATGTCGTTGCCTCGTGCTCCAGTTGTGCGCTGTTATTGCGACATTCGACATACGGGAAGGTATGCGCCCCACAATTAGCGCCAATCAGCATTGAGTCGCACTGAGTGAAATTGCGCGCATTGGTTGCCGTCGGCATGATTTTCACTAAGCCGCGATAACTGTTCTGACTATGTCCGGCAGAGATCCCTTTCGAGATAATGGTCGATTTGGTGTTTTTACCGATGTGGATCATCTTGGTGCCGGTATCCGCTTGCTGATGACCGCTGGTCAGTGCCACTGAGTAAAACTCACCAATGGAGTTATCGCCGCGCAAAATGCAGCTGGGATATTTCCACGTAATCGCTGACCCGGTTTCTGATTGCGTCCATGACATTTTGCTGTTTTCGCCTTCGCACAAAGCACGCTTGGTGACGAAGTTGAGAATACCGCCGGTGTTGTTATCACCAGGGAACCAGTTTTGTACCGTGGAATATTTCACCTCGGCGTTTTTATGGATGATGACTTCCACCACCGCCGCGTGTAACTGATAGCTGTCACGCACCGGAGCGGAACAGCCTTCAATGTAGCTGACGTAGCTGTCTTCGTCGGCCACCAGAATGGTGCGCTCAAACTGCCCGGTTTTTTCCGCGTTAATACGAAAATAGGTGGAAAGTTCCATCGGGCAGCGCACGCCTTTAGGCACATAAATAAACGTACCGTCAGAGGCTACCGCCGCATTAAGTGCGGCAAAGAAGTTGTCATTCCCCGGCACCACGGTGCCGAGATATTTACGCACCAGTTCCGGGTGATCGTGGATCGCCTCGCCAAAGGAACAGAAAATAATTCCCTGCTCCGCCAGTTTTTCGCGATAAGTGGTGGCAACCGAAACAGAGTCGAAAATGGCATCCACCGCCACCTCTTTGCCTTCCCGCACGGGAACGCCCAACTGCTCAAACGCCGCCTCCACCTCTTTACTTAAAAAGGCGTTCGCGCCAGTTTGCTGCACCGCGCCGGGTTCAGACGCGCAGTTGTCGTCACAATTACCGCACGATGGTGCTGAGTAGTAGCTGTAATCCTGATAATTCAGCTTGTCGTAGTGCGCTTTCAACCAGTGCGGTTCTTCCATCTCCAGCCATGCGCGATAGGCGTTGAGACGAAACTCCAGCATCCACTCCGGCTCATTACGCTTCGCCGAAATTGCGCGCACCACCTCTTCGTTTATCCCCTTTGCCAGCTCATCGGTGGCTAACTGGGTGAAGAATCCTTCTTTATAATTCAGCGGGCCGCCGGTCCAGGTTTTGACATCGTCAGTTGCTTCAGTATTACGAGACATAGTACCGCCTATACCCCAAAGCTTTCGCCACAGCCACATTCATTCTGGGCTTTAGGGTTGTGAAATTTGAATATCTGATTAAGTCCTTCACGAACGAAATCGACTTCCGTGCCATCAATAAACGGCATCGCTTGCAGCGGGACAAACAGCTTCGCGCCGTCGTGTTCAAACAGCAGATCGTCTTTGTCCGGCTCGCTAACACTGTCGAGCACATAGCCAAAGCCCGCGCAGCCCGTTTGCTTCACGCCTAAGCGCACGCCGACCATACCCGGCTGCTTTGCCACCAGCTCGCGGATGTGGACAGCGGCTGCGGGTGTCAGCGTTAAGCCCTGCCAGGCGAAATCCTGTGGATTAAAGGTTCCTGAATGCATGTCCATCGATTTACCTCACTTCATCGCTTTCAGCGTATAACAGCATGTTAGTGATAATGATTATCACTTCAACCCAGCAAACGCAGGGGCTTTACCGTAAAACATGCTTTTTTCCTGCTTTTAATAAGCATAGACCCTGATGTGTGGGTTAACAGGCACGCTAAGAATTAGGTATCTCATTGTTAGATAATGATTATTATCTAAGGAGCATTAAGGCTGTGATGAAAAAGAAAAAGTTGTATTGAAAATGACTATTTAAGAGATAGGTAAAAAAGTGCAGCGTTCAGAAATAAGAAAACCCTTAAGTCTGTGCGACACAGACTTAAGGGTTTCTACCCCATCCGGCGCTTATCTCCGGCACTCTCAGTGGCTTAGCTCTTGAAGGGGCGATAAGAATAATCTCATAAAGCTAACCCGCCGTTTTAACACAAACTGCGATTAGTATTATTTTTGAACAATATCAGGCGGGTAGATAAGCAGTATTAAGAAGGTTATCGAACCTGGACGGAGGTTAATCCAGGTCGATTTGGCGAAATTGCGGCATTAAGTCAGGATCAATGCACGCCCAGACGCCAGGCAAAGTAGATTTCTTCTTTTAATTCAGCAGAAGAGAGAGTAAGCAGGTCAGCAAATTCAAGTTCTAGTTGTTTCAGACGTTTGAGATATTGGGCAGGTGAAAGATTGCTCTGGTCACGGCGTAAAAATTCAATGGCCAGCTGGGTGGGATCAAGTTGAGTAGACATAGCATCCTCGCTTTTAGACAAGACCTGCACAGTATACCACCGTTTACTGTGCAGATAATGACCAAAAGCAATATGCGTCACACTTTTCTGGTGACAACGTCACAAAATGGCGGTCGTTAATCGTGACGAACAGCACAAACGCCCTTTCTCATCGAAGATTTCAATCTGCCAGACCTGGTGACGCGAACCGAGATGCAACGGTTTGCATACGCCGCGCACCCGCCCTTCTCGTGCCGAGCGGACGTGGTTAGCATTGATTTCCAGACCAACCACCTTTTGCTCACCTTCGGTACATAAATAACCGGCAACGGAACCGATACTTTCGGCCAGCACCACAGACGCGCCTCCATGCAGCAACCCGAAAGGCTGCTTTGTCCGCGAGTCTACTGGCATTGTCGCTTCAAGGGTGTCATCACCAATATGTTCAAAGCGAATATCCAGCAACCCCACCATGTTTCCTTCACCCATGGCATTCAGTGCTTCCAGGGTGATTTTTCGTTTCCATATCATTTAATAATCTCCAGTAAAGCCTGCACAGGATGGCGTACCCCCGTGCCTTCGACCCGTTTTACCTGGCTACGGCAGGAATATCCGGTCGCCAGACAGCGATTACGCGGCAGTCGCTGCATCGCCTGATGCCAGGATAACTCATAGATCCCGAGCGAATTTTTATGGTTTTTCGCTTCATGTCCGTAAGTCCCTGCCATGCCACAGCAACCCACGCTGACATTTTCCAGTTTCGCGCCAAAACGGGCAAATATCGCGGCCCATTGTGCTGGCGCGCCCGGCAAAGCGGTAACTTCGGTACAGTGACCAAAGAAATACCATGATTCACCGCTGACTGTAGCCACTGGCTGTGAGTCAAGTGCGCTTGCCAGCCATTCATTCGCCAGTAAGACGTTAAACTCGCCACGTTCCTCGCCCAGCGCCAGTTTATATTCATCGCGATAACAAAGTACCAGCGCCGGATCGACGCCCACCATTGGCATCCCCAGCTTCGCCATACGGTTGAGGAAATCCGCCGTCTTTTTCGCCGTCTTCGCAAAACGATTAAGAAAGCCTTTGATATGCTGGGCTTTGCCATTTGGCGAAAATGGCAGTAACACAGGCTGGAAACCTAATTTTTCAACCAGACGGACAAAATCCGCCACCACTTGCGCATCGTAATAGCTGGTAAAGGGGTCCTGCACCACCAACACTGTGCGCGCTTTCTGCTCTGCATTGAGAGCTTCAAGCTGTTCCAGCGTCATATTCGCCGAGCGATGCCCCACCATTTGTTGTTGTAGCGAGGGGACTGACAGCAGTGGCAAATCAACCATGCCGATATGTTTTTCCGAGAGTTTGCGCACCAGCGGCTGGTTAATGAAGAAGTTAAAGGTTTTCGGCGCGCGTGCCATCAGCGGTGCGTAGCTCTCGACCGTAGCAACGAGGTGGTCACGAAGCGGGCGTAAATAACGGGTGTGATAGAGCTGCAGAAAACGAGAGCGAAACTCCGGCACATCAATTTTGATGGGGCACTGGGTCGAACACGCTTTACAGGCCAGACAGCCCGACATTGCCTCTTTGACTTCGTGTGAGAAGTCGTATTCGCCTTTATTCGCATGCCAGCTATTGCGCGTGCGGGCAATTAACGTCCGTAAACTGACGCCGGATTCAGGCAGTTCTTGTTCCAGTTTGAGTGGGTCAACGCCGCGATCCGCCAACAAACGCAGCCATTCACGCACCAGCGTTGCGCGCCCTTTCGGTGAATGAATCCGGTTCTGGGTGATCTTCATCGACGGACACATCGGACTACGGGCATCAAAGTTGAAGCATAAACCGTTGCCGTTACACTCCATTGCCCCGCGCCACTGCTGGCGTACCGCGATGGGGATCTGTCGGTCATATGTGCCACGCTTCACCGCGTCCACTTTCATCATCGGCGCATCGAGACCTTCTGGCGGGCAAATCTTCCCGGGGTTGAGTCGGTTATGCGGGTCAAATGCCGCTTTCACTTTACGCAGTTCTGCAAAAAGTTCCTCACCGAAAAACGCCGGGCTGTATTCGGCGCGAAAACCTTTGCCGTGCTCGCCCCACAACAAACCACCGTATTTCGCAGTCAACGCCACTACATCATCAGAGATTTGCTTCATCAAAATCTCTTGTTGTGGATCGCACATATCCAGCGCCGGACGGACGTGCAAGACACCTGCATCGACGTGACCGAACATACCGTAGCTTAAGCCGTGGCTGTCGAGCAGCGCGCGAAATTCAGCAATATAATCGGCCAGATGTTCCGGCGGTACGCAGGTATCCTCAGCAAACGGAATTGGCTTGGCTGCTCCTTTGGCATTACCGAGCAGGCCGACAGCTTTTTTGCGCATCGCATAGATACGTTCAACACCTGCCAGCTCACTGCATACCTGCCAGCCGATCACACCTGCCTGTTGGCTGGCAATCAGCTCATCAAGCCGCACACAGAGTGCATTAACTCGCTCGTCAATCAGCGCCTCATCATCACCAGCAAATTCCACAATGTTCAGCCCGAGCATTTCTTTGTCAGGTACATCGGTAATCAACTCGCTGACGGAATGCCAGACAATATCTTCCCGCGCCAGATTCAGCACTTTTGAGTCCACCGTCTCTACCGAAAGCGCCCGCGCCTCAACCATAAACGGCGCGTTACGCAGCGCAGAGTCAAAAGAGTCATATTTGACGTTCACCAGACGCCGCACTTTAGGCAAGCGCGTAATATCCAGCCGCGCTTCGGTAATAAAGGCCAGCGTCCCTTCTGAACCCGTCAGAATGCGCGTCAGATCGAACTCGGTCATCTCATCGTTAAAGACATGACGCAGATCGTAACCGGTAAGAAAGCGGTTAAGTTTGGGGAAGTTGTCGATGATTAACTGGCGTTGCTGACGGCAACGTTGATAAACCGTGTTATAAATTCGCCCGATTGTGGTATTGGATTTACCCAGCGTTTCCGCCAGTTCGACGGGTAAAGGTTGCGTATCGAGAATATCGCCCCCCAACAACACCGCGCGTACGCCAAGTACGTGATCTGACGTTTTGCCATAGACCAGCGATCCCTGACCGGATGCATCGGTATTGATCATCCCGCCGAGCGTTGCCCGGTTGCTGGTCGAAAGCTCCGGCGCAAAAAAGTAGCCGAACGGTTTCAGGTACTGATTGAGTTGGTCTTTTATCACCCCTGCCTCAACGCGCACCCAGCCCTCTTCAGGGTTAATTTCGATGATGCGGTTCATATGGCGGGACATATCAACAATAATCCCCTGGTTGAGCGCCTGACCGTTAGTGCCGGTGCCGCCGCCTCGGGGGGTAAAGATCAGCGATGAATAGCGTTCCTGCGCGGCAAGACGGGCGATCAGCGCCACATCTGCGGTTGAACGCGGAAATACCACCGCATCGGGGAGAAGTTGGTAAATACTGTTGTCGGTCGACATTGTCAAACGATCGGCATAACTTGTCGCCGTATCGCCGGTAAAACCTTGTTGCTCCAGCTCTTGCAAAAAATTAAGCACCAGTTGAACGACGCCGGGTGCCTGGGAAATCTGTGGAATCATTATATTGACCCTTTCCTGCGGTCTGTGATGTAGGTCGATACACTGTTCTTTCAGGCTGCTGCAATAGCGCACTGAAAGGTGATGTTTGTTTACTCTATGGATTTCGTGTTGCAGGAAGGCGGCAAGCGAGTGAACTCCAGGAGCTTACAATAGTAAGTGACTGGGGTGAACGAACGTAGCCGCAGCACATGCAATTTGAAATACGACGAGTAAATCGTTTGCGTGTTGCCTGAGTTGTTGTACCACATTTTTTTCTAACACGCCCATCAGAATTAAGGGCAGAATCGGCCTGTTAAAAACCGCTGAAATTGCTCATCATTATGCAGGTGAGTTTCGCGTGTTCACGTCGCGTCGACGATTTGACGCACAAAAAAGGTGAAAAGTAGTTATGGTAAATGTTCGTCAGCCCAGGGATGTCGCACAAATTCTGCTTTCGGTGCTCTTTTTAGCCATCATGATTGTGGCATGTCTGTGGATTGTACAACCCTTTATTCTCGGCTTTGCATGGGCTGGTACGGTGGTTATCGCCACCTGGCCGGTATTGTTACGTTTGCAAAAGTTCATGTTTGGTCGCCGCTCTCTCGCCGTTCTGGTGATGACGCTGTTATTAGTGATGGTGTTTATCATCCCTATTGCCTTGCTGGTTAACAGTATCGTCGACGGCAGCGGCCCGCTAATTAAAGCCATTTCCAGCGGTGACATGACGTTACCCGATCTGGCGTGGCTTAATACCATTCCGGTGATTGGCGCGAAGCTGTATGCAGGCTGGCACAACTTGCTGGATATGGGGGGGACGGCGATCATGGCGAAAGTCCGTCCTTATATTGGCACCACCACCACCTGGTTCGTTGGGCAGGCGGCGCATATCGGGCGCTTTATGGTGCATTGTGCGCTGATGCTTCTCTTCAGTGCCCTGCTGTACTGGCGCGGTGAACAGGTGGCACAAGGCATTCGCCATTTTGCAACCCGTCTGGCAGGCGTTCGCGGTGATGCTGCTGTGCTACTGGCGGCACAGGCTATCCGCGCGGTGGCGCTGGGTGTGGTGGTGACGGCGTTAGTACAGGCAGTGCTTGGCGGTATCGGCCTCGCCGTATCCGGCGTACCTTATGCAACTTTGCTCACGGTGTTAATGATCCTCTCCTGCCTTGTCCAGCTTGGACCGTTGCCGGTACTGATTCCGGCGATTATCTGGCTCTACTGGACCGGTGATACCACCTGGGGAACGGTATTGTTAGTGTGGAGCGGTGTGGTTGGCACGCTGGATAACGTCATCCGCCCAATGTTAATTCGCATGGGTGCCGATTTACCGCTGATCCTGATCCTCTCTGGTGTTATTGGTGGTTTGATTGCTTTCGGGATGATCGGCCTGTTTATTGGTCCGGTTCTGTTAGCCGTTTCCTGGCGTCTTTTTGCCGCGTGGGTGGAAGAAGTCCCACCGCCGACGGACCAACCGGAAGAAATTCTCGAAGAACTTGGCGAAATCGAGAAATCGAATAAGTAATTTCTCATCAGGCGGCTCTGCCGCCTGATTGTTAACCCCTGCTAATTGATATTTGCTTGCTCTTCCCCATATTTTCCTGCTTACCGCCATTCAGCTGGTAGTACCTGTCGCAAATTCTTTACAGTTTTTAAACTAATGAGACGAATCTGATCGACGCAAAAAGTCCGTATGCCTACTATTAGCTCACGGTTATAAATCAACATATTGATTTATAAGCATGGAAATCCCCTGAGTGAAACAACGAATTGCTGTGTGTAGTCTTTGCCCATCTCCCACGATGGGCTTTTTTTTAACATTTTTCCGCTTTGCTATCTCGCCCCTCACTCTTTCCAATAATGTTGCACAAGATACTGTGACTCTCTTCAAGCCGTCAGCAGGCTGATAATGTTATTTATATTTTATTGTTTATTTCATGCAGCCATTACACGATGAACGCTTATGAACTCCAGGCACTTCGCCATATTTTTGCCATGACTATTGATGAATGCGCTACCTGGATTGCCCAGACCGGTAACAGTGAAAGCTGGCGTCAGTGGGAAAATGGCAAATGCGCCATTCCTGATTGTGTAGTCGAGCAACTGTTGGCTATGCGTCAGCAACGAAAAAAACATCTTCATGCCATCATAGAGAAAATAAATAACCGCATCGGCAACAACACCATGCGTTTTTTCCCCGACTTAACCGCGTTTCAACAAGTCTACCCTGATGGCAATTTTATTGACTGGAAGATCTATCAATCGGTAGCCGCTGAATTATATGCACACGATCTGGAGCGGCTTTGTTAATTTCTCCACAGAAAGGAATTGTCGTTGTTACAACAATAATGAACGGATACTGACACAACATCGCTACACTTTTTAAAGCACCTTTGCTAAGTAGAACCTATGAAAAATCCCTATTACCCTACCGCACTTGGGTTGTATTTTAATTACCTGGTGCATGGTATGGGCGTCATTTTGATGAGCCTGAATATGGCCTCGCTGGAGACGCTTTGGCAGACTAATGCCGCGGGCGTCTCGATAGTTATCTCATCACTGGGCATTGGTCGATTAAGTGTCTTGCTTTTTGCAGGATTATTATCCGATCGCTTTGGTCGCCGCCCTTTTATCATGCTCGGGATGTGCTGCTATATGGCCTTCTTTTTTGGCATCCTGCACACCAATAACATCATTATCGCTTATGTTTTTGGCTTTCTGGCGGGAATGGCAAACAGTTTTCTCGATGCAGGCACCTATCCCAGTTTGATGGAAGCTTTTCCACGCTCACCGGGTACAGCCAATATTTTAATTAAAGCATTTGTTTCCAGCGGACAATTTTTATTACCGCTAATTATCAGCCTGTTAGTGTGGGCTGAACTGTGGTTCGGTTGGTCCTTTATGATTGCCGCAGGCATTATGTTTATTAACGCTCTGTTTTTATACCGTTGTACGTTCCCACCCCATCCGGGTCGTCACTTACCTGTCATAAAGAAAACCACCAGCTCTACGGAACATCGCTGTTCAATTATCGATTTAGCCAGTTATTCCCTATATGGCTATATCTCAATGGCAACGTTTTATCTGGTTAGCCAGTGGCTGGCACAATACGGACAATTTGTCGCTGGCATGTCATACACCATGTCGATCAAATTACTCAGTATCTACACCGTGGGTTCGCTGCTGTGTGTATTTATTACTGCTCCACTCATTCGTAATACCGTTCGCCCAACAACATTACTGATGCTGTACACCTTTATCTCATTTATCGCCCTGCTCACCGTCTGCCTGCATCCCACATTTTATGTGGTGATAATATTTGCTTTCGTCATCGGTTTTACCTCCGCAGGCGGTGTTGTACAAATTGGCCTGACATTAATGGCGGAACGTTTTCCCTACGCTAAAGGAAAAGCAACGGGGATCTATTACAGTGCGGGCAGCATTGCAACATTTACCATTCCGTTGATTACGGCTCATCTTTCGCAAAGAAGTATTGCCGATATTATGTGGTTCGATACCGCCATCGCGGCTATCGGCTTTATACTGGCACTGTTTATTGGCTTACGCAGTCGCAAAGAAACGCGGCATCACACGCTAAAGGAAAATATCGCTCCGGGTGGGTAATGCAATATTCTTTTCAGGTCATGTAAGATCTTATGGATAAATAACTCTTTCTGCGCTAACTAAGGAAAATCGCGATCAAAAACAAACTATGACATGCAATATTCCTGGAAACATAAACTTTATGCCATGTACCCAGGGAAAATCATCTTCAGTATAGTAATTATGTAAACCGTCGGAGAACAATACGTACGGTAACGAAATTATCTTTCAGCAAGGAGCTGTGAAAATGTCTCAAAATAAGGCTTTCAGCACGCCATTTATCCTGGCTGTTCTTTGTATTTACTTCAGCTATTTCCTGCACGGTATTAGTGTTATTACGCTTGCCCAAAATATGACATCTCTGGCAGAAAAGTTTTCCACTGACAACGCGGGCATTGCCTATTTAATTTCCGGTATCGGTTTGGGGCGATTGATCAGTATTTTATTCTTCGGTGTGATCTCCGATAAGTTTGGTCGTCGGGCGGTGATATTAATGGCAGTAATAATGTATCTGCTATTCTTCTTTGGTATCCCTGCTTGCCCGAATTTAACTCTCGCCTACTGTCTGGCAGTGTGCGTAGGTATCGCTAACTCAGCGCTGGATACGGGTGGCTACCCCGCGCTCATGGAATGCTTTCCGAAAGCCTCTGGTTCGGCGGTCATACTGGTTAAAGCGATGGTGTCATTCGGGCAAATGTTCTACCCAATGCTGGTGAGCTATATGTTGCTCAATAACATCTGGTACGGCTATGGGCTGATTATTCCGGGTATTCTGTTTGTACTGATCACACTGATGCTGTTGAAAAGCAAATTCCCCAGCCAGTTGGTGGACGCCAGCGTAGCTAATGAATTACCGCAAATGAACAGCAAACCGTTAGTCTGGCTGGAAGGTGTTTCATCAGTACTGTTCGGTGTAGCCGCATTCTCGACCTTTTATGTGATTGTGGTGTGGATGCCCAAATATGCGATGGCTTTTGCTGGTATGTCAGAAGCTGAGGCATTAAAAACCATCTCTTATTACAGTATGGGTTCGCTGGTCTGTGTCTTTATTTTTGCCGCACTGCTGAAAAAAATGGTCCGGCCCATCTGGGCTAATGTATTTAACTCTGCACTGGCAACAATAACAGCTGCCATTATCTACCTGTACCCTTCTCCATTGGTGTGTAATGCCGGAGCCTTTGTTATCGGTTTCTCAGCAGCTGGCGGCATTTTACAGCTCGGCGTTTCGGTCATGTCAGAGTTTTTCCCCAAAAGCAAAGCCAAAGTCACCAGTATATATATGATGATGGGTGGACTGGCTAACTTTGTTATTCCGCTGATTACCGGTTATCTGTCGAACATCGGCCTGCAATATATCATTGTTCTCGATTTTACTTTCGCGCTGCTGGCCCTGATTACCGCAATTATTGTTTTTATCCGCTATTACCGCGTTTTCATTATTCCTGAAAATGATGTGCGGTTTGGCGAGCATAAATTTAGCACCCGGTTAAACACAATTAAGCATAGAGGTTAAAGGAGTTAATTATGGATGTTACCGCAAAATACGAATTGATTGGGTTGATGGCCTATCCCATCCGCCACAGTTTATCGCCTGAAATGCAGAATAAAGCCTTAGAAAAAGCGGGATTGCCATTTACCTATATGGCCTTTGAAGTGGATAACGATACTTTTCCCGCAGCAATTGAAGGATTAAAAGCCCTCAAAATGCGTGGAACTGGTGTGTCGATGCCGAACAAACAACTGGCGTGTGAATATGTTGATGAATTAACGCCAGCGGCCAAACTGGTGGGTGCAATCAACACCATCGTTAATGATGATGGCTATCTGCGTGGCTATAACACCGACGGCACGGGTCATATTCGCGCCATTAAAGAGAGCGGTTTTGATATCAAAGGCAAAACGATGGTGCTATTAGGGGCCGGTGGTGCCTCAACGGCAATTGGCGCGCAGGGGGCAATTGAAGGTTTAAAAGAAATTAAACTCTTTAACCGTCGGGATGAGTTCTTCGATAAAGCCCTCGCCTTCGCGCAGCGGGTTAACGAAAACACCGATTGCGTCGTGACAGTCACCGATCTCGCCGATCAGCAAGCCTTTGCTGAAGCCCTGGCTTCCGCCGACATTTTAACCAATGGCACCAAAGTGGGTATGAAACCCCTTGAGAATGAATCATTGGTTAATGATATCAGTCTGTTACATCCGGGACTTCTGGTCACTGAATGCGTGTATAACCCGCATATGACGAAGTTATTGCAGCAGGCGCAACAAGCGGGTTGCAAAACGATTGATGGATACGGCATGTTGTTGTGGCAAGGGGCTGAACAGTTCACGTTATGGACTGGCAAAGATTTCCCTCTGGAATATGTTAAACAGGTCATGGGGTTCGGTGCCTGACAGGCTGACCGCGTGCAGAAAGGGTAAAAAATGAAAACCGTAACTGTAAAAGATCTCGTCATTGGTACGGGCGCACCTAAAATCATCGTCTCGCTGATGGCGAAAGATATCGCCAGCGTGAAATCCGAAGCTCTCGCCTATCGTGAAGCGGACTTTGATATTCTGGAATGGCGTGTGGACCACTATGCCGACCTCTCCAATGTGGAGTCTGTCATGGCGGCAGCAAAAATTCTCCGTGAAACCATGCCAGAAAAACCGCTGCTGTTTACCTTCCGCAGTGCCAAAGAAGGCGGCGAGCAGGCGATTTCCACCGAGGCTTATATTGCACTCAATCGTGCAGCCATCGACAGTGGCCTGGTTGATATGATCGATCTGGAGTTATTTACCGGCGATGATCAGGTTAAAGAAACCGTCGCCTACGCCCACGCGCATGATGTGAAAGTTGTCATGTCCAACCATGACTTCCATAAAACGCCGGAAGCCGAAGAAATCATTGCCCGTCTGCGCAAAATGCAGTCCTTCGACGCCGATATTCCTAAGATTGCGCTGATGCCGCAAAGTACCAGCGATGTGCTGACGTTGCTTGCCGCGACCCTGGAGATGCAGGAGCAGTATGCCGATCGTCCAATCATCACGATGTCGATGGCAAAAACTGGCGTAATTTCTCGTCTGGCTGGTGAAGTATTTGGGTCGGCGGCAACTTTTGGTGCGGTAAAAAAAGCCTCTGCGCCAGGGCAAATCTCGGTAAATGATTTGCGTACGGTATTAACTATTTTACATCAGGCATAAGCAATAATATTTCGGCGGGAATACCCTCCCCCGCCGAACTAAAAAAAGTATTTTTAACCGTATTTAATAAAAATATTTCGTGAGTCTCTGTGCGCTAATTCTCCATCTGGCGTAGGGAAAATCACACCTGAATCAGGAATTAACAATGAAACCTGTAAAACCACCTCGTATTAATGGACGAGTGCCGGTCCTGTCGGCACAGGAAGCGGTGAATTATATTCCCGACGAAGCAACACTTTGTGTGTTAGGCGCTGGCGGCGGTATTCTGGAAGCCACCACGTTAATTACTGCTCTTGCTGATAAATATAAACAGACTCAAACACCACGTAATTTATCGATTATTAGTCCAACAGGGCTTGGCGATCGCGCCGACCGTGGCATTAGTCCGCTGGCACAAGAAGGTCTGGTGAAATGGGCATTATGCGGTCACTGGGGACAATCGCCGCGTATTTCTGATCTCGCAGAACAAAATAAAATTATTGCTTATAACTATCCACAAGGTGTACTTACACAAACCTTACGCGCCGCCGCAGCCCACCAGCCTGGTATTATTAGTGATATTGGCATCGGAACATTTGTCGATCCACGCCAGCAAGGCGGCAAACTGAATGAAGTCACTAAAGAAGACCTGATTAAACTGGTCGAGTTTGATAACAAAGAATATCTCTATTACAAATCGATTGCGCCAGATATCGCCTTCATTCGCGCTACCACCTGCGACAGCGAAGGCTACGCCACTTTTGAAGATGAGGTGATGTATCTCGACGCATTGGTTATTGCTCAGGCGGTGCACAATAACGGCGGTATTGTGATGATGCAGGTGCAGAAAATGGTTAAGAAAGCCACGCTGCATCCTAAATCTGTCCGTATTCCGGGTTATCTGGTGGATATTGTGGTGGTCGATCCGGATCAAACCCAGCTGTATGGCGGTGCGCCGGTTAACCGCTTTATTTCTGGTGACTTCACTCTTGATGACAGCACCAAACTTAGCCTGCCCCTAAACCAACGTAAATTAGTTGCGCGGCGCGCATTATTCGAAATGCGCAAAGGCGCAGTGGGGAATGTCGGCGTCGGTATTGCTGACGGCATTGGCCTGGTCGCCCGGGAAGAAGGTTGTGCTGATGACTTTATTCTGACGGTAGAAACAGGTCCGATTGGCGGTATTACTTCACAGGGGATCGCCTTTGGCGCGAACGTGAATACCCGTGCCATTCTGGATATGACGTCCCAGTTTGATTTTTATCACGGTGGTGGTCTGGATGTTTGTTATTTGAGTTTTGCTGAAGTCGACCAGCACGGTAACGTCGGCGTGCATAAATTCAATGGTAAAATCATGGGCACCGGTGGATTTATTGATATCAGTGCCACTTCGAAGAAAATCGTGTTCTGCGGCACATTAACTGCGGGCAGTTTAAAAACAGAAATTACCGACGGCAAATTAAATATCGTCCAGGAAGGACGGGTGAAGAAATTTATTCGGGAACTACCGGAAATAACTTTCAGCGGAAAAATCGCTCTCGAGCGAGGGCTGGATGTTCGTTATATCACTGAGCGCGCTGTATTCACGTTAAAAGAAGACGGCCTGCATTTAATCGAAATCGCTCCTGGCGTCGATTTACAAAAAGATATTCTCGACAAAATGGATTTCACCCCAGTGATTTCGCCAGAACTCAAACTGATGGACGAAAGATTATTTATCGATGCGGCGATGGGTTTTGTCCTGCCTGAAGCGGCTCATTAACAGGAGTATAATGATGGATTTTTCTTTAACTGAAGAACAAGAACTGCTGCTGGCCAGTATTCGCGAACTGATTACGACTAACTTTCCGGAAGAGTATTTCCGCACCTGCGATCAAAACGGGACATACCCGCGTGAGTTTATGCGGGCACTGGCGGATAACGGTATTTCCATGCTTGGCGTGCCGGAAGAATTTGGTGGTATCCCTGCGGATTACGTCACCCAAATGCTGGCGCTGATGGAAGTGTCAAAATGCGGTGCTCCGGCATTTTTGATTACCAACGGTCAATGTATTCACAGTATGCGCCGTTTCGGTTCTGCAGAGCAGCTACGTAAAACGGCAGAGAGCACACTGGAAACGGGTGATCCCGCCTATGCCCTGGCATTGACGGAGCCAGGCGCAGGCTCAGACAACAACAGTGCCACTACCACTTACACGCGTAAAAACGGCAAGGTTTACATCAACGGACAGAAAACCTTTATTACCGGTGCGAAAGAGTATCCATATATGCTGGTGTTGGCGCGCGATCCGCAACCGAAAGATCCGAAAAAGGCCTTTACTCTGTGGTGGGTCGACTCCAGTAAGCCCGGCATTAAAATCAATCCACTGCATAAAATCGGCTGGCATATGCTCAGCACCTGCGAAGTCTATCTCGACAACGTGGAAGTTGAAGAGAGCGACATGGTGGGCGAAGAAGGAATGGGTTTCCTCAATGTGATGTACAACTTTGAGATGGAGCGCCTGATCAACGCCGCGCGCAGCACCGGCTTTGCCGAATGCGCATTCGAAGATGCCGCCCGCTATGCCAACCAGCGTATCGCTTTTGGTAAGCCCATTGGTCATAACCAGATGATCCAGGAAAAACTGGCGCTGATGGCGATTAAGATCGACAACATGCGCAACATGGTGTTGAAAGTGGCATGGCAAGCCGATCAGCATCAGTCACTGCGCACCAGCGCGGCGCTGGCAAAACTGTACTGTGCACGTACCGCAATGGAAGTCATTGATGATGCGATTCAAATCATGGGCGGTCTGGGCTATACCGATGAAGCGCGCGTCTCCCGCTTCTGGCGTGATGTCCGTTGTGAACGTATCGGCGGCGGTACAGACGAAATTATGATTTACGTAGCAGGTCGGCAGATCCTGAAAGACTATCAGAACAAATAATCTGCAGGCGGCGCAGCTTCTTAACAAACTGCGCCGCCAGATTTATCCAACAAGACTTACCGGTTGAGGAAATTCAGATAGGATTTCTTGTTCCGCAAAACAGTTTTTAAATTGCCTACGGTAATCGCTGGGCGAACAACCGACATGGCGCAAAAACAGTTTGGCAAAGTGATCGACATTTTCATAACCCACACGCCAGGAGATCTCTGCCTGTGATAATTCAGTATTAGTGAGTGACCATTTTGCTTCCGTCATACGCCGTTGAATAACATAGTTAATAGGGGAAATACGATACTCTTTGGTAAATTCATGGCAAATATAACTGACGCTGGCACGAAATTTTTTCGATAACTGTTCTAAAGTGATTTTTTCGCGATAATTATTATTCAGATAAAAAAGAATATCTTTTATCAGAACATCTTTTTTAATATACCCCTGCTCCGAACGATAAGCATTTTTAAAGTTTTCGTAGTAAAGAATTGCTAATGTATAGGCAAATGCATCCCATAACGAAGATGTTTGGCTATTTTTACTTTGCGGCAAAATCACACTTAGCTCATTAAATAAGGTTTTTATGACTTCTTTTCCCTGCCCTGCGGCAATTACCGGGCAAGAATGCGGTTGCAGTAGCTGATTTTCCTCAGCCCCCTGAAACTGAAAGCCGTACAGCGCACAGGTACACGTCGTTGCCGGATCGTTAACGTCAGAGGCCACCGCATGCAGCCTGCCACGTTCTATCACCACAATGTCATCGGCATGCGCGACATATAACGAAGAATCGATGGTAAACCTTGCTACCCCTTTCTTGACGTAAATCAGCTCGGTTTCATTGTCATGAACGTGATGTCCGGACTCCCATTTTGGATCATCGCTAAATGCGAAACGTGAAAGCCGTGGCGTTTTACCGGCGACAAACAGCGTTTCACTGGCATTATCAAAACAGCGTTGATACATGACAACCTCCCTATTCCATGAGCAAGCAAAAACAATATATGCCGGATAAAATACGGCGTGTATTGCGGTTATACAACCGCGTTTAGCGAGAGCTAAACAAGATTATTTACACTGAATGCAAGATTGTACGGTCATGGAATAACTATATTGCCGCAAATTGCACTTTTGTTTTAGCGATCGCATTTTTTTTGCAAGATTGTTGGCAAGGAAAACAGCTTGCTCCGTCGAAAACCCCGCACCGCTATCGCACACTATTTTCAGGCCATTTTTACCTTCCATCGGAGATGGTTCCGTATGCGACTCACAGGAGAAATCATGAAAATAATAACCTGCTTTAAGCTGGTGCCTGAAGAACAGGACATTGTTGTCACTCCAGAATACACCCTGAATTTCGACAATGCCGACGCCAAAATCAGCCAGTTCGATCTCAATGCCATTGAAGCTGCAAGCCAGGTTGCAACAGATGACGATGAGATAGCCGCGCTGACCATTGGCGGCTCATTGTTGCAGAACTCGAAAGTGCGTAAAGACGTGCTATCCCGCGGGCCGCATAGCCTGTATTTGGTGCAGGATGCGCAACTTGAACATGCACTGCCTCTCGATACCGCAAAGGCGCTGGCGGCAGCAGTTGAAAAGATCGGCTTCGATTTACTGATCTTTGGTGAAGGTTCCGGCGACCTTTATGCCCAGCAGGTTGGCTTGCTGGTCGGAGAAATTCTGCAACTTCCGGTGATTAATGCAGTGAGTGCTATTCAGCGTCAGGGCAATACACTGGTGATTGAACGCACGCTTGAAGATGATGTTGAAGTTATTGAGCTCTCTGTTCCAGCCGTGCTCTGCGTCACCTCCGATATTAACGTGCCACGCATTCCTTCGATGAAAGCCATTCTCGGCGCGGGTAAAAAACCGGTAAATCAGTGGCAGGCAAGTGACATTGGCTGGAGCCAGAGCGCACCACTTGCTGAACTGACCGGCATTCGCGTACCGCCGCAAACAGAACGTAAGCACATCATTCTCGATAACGATTCGCCGGAGGCCATTGCCGAGCTGGCGGAACATCTGAAGAAAGCCCTGAACTGAAGCCTACGGAGAAGAAACGATGAGTCAATTAAACAGCGTCTGGGTCTTTAGCGATAATCCTGAACGTTATGCTGAACTGTTTGGCGGCGCGCAGCAATGGGGCCAACAGGTGTATGCCATTGTCCAAAATACCGACCAGGCGCAGGCAGTTATGCCTTATGGTCCAAAATGTATTTATGTTCTTGCGCAAAACGACGCGCTGCAACGTACTGAAAATTACGCCGAAAGCATTGCTGCCCTGCTGAAAGATAAACACCCTTCTATGTTGCTGCTGGCCGCGACGAAACGTGGTAAAGCTCTGGCAGCACGGTTAAGTGTGCAACTGAATGCGGCGCTGGTGAACGATGCCACGGCGGTGGATATTGTCGATGGTCACATTTGCGCCGAACACCGGATGTATGGCGGGTTAGCGTTCGCACAGGAAAAGATCAACAGCCCGCTGGCGATCATTACCCTTGCACCCGGTGTTCAGGAACCGTGCACCAGTGATACCTCTCATCAGTGCCCGACAGAAACGGTACCTTATGTTGCTCCGCGTCATGAAATTCTCTGTCGCGAACGCCGTGCGAAAGCGGCAAGCAGCGTGGACCTGAGCAAAGCAAAACGTGTGGTTGGCGTCGGTCGTGGTCTGGCGGCGCAGGATGACCTGAAAATGGTCCACGAACTGGCGGCAGTGCTGAATGCTGAAGTCGGCTGTTCACGTCCAATTGCCGAAGGCGAGAACTGGATGGAGCGTGAACGTTATATCGGTGTCTCCGGCGTGTTGCTGAAATCCGATCTCTACCTGACGCTGGGGATCTCCGGGCAGATCCAGCATATGGTTGGCGGCAACGGCGCAAAAGTGATTGTCGCCATCAATAAAGATAAAAATGCGCCAATCTTCAACTATGCCGACTACGGTCTGGTGGGCGATATCTACAAAGTCGTCCCTGCCCTGATTAGCCAGTTGAGCCGCTAATTCCCCTTTCAACCACATCTCCCGCTGTAAACGCAGCGGGAAGGGAGCATAACGCATGTCGGATGACAAATTTGATGCCATTGTGGTCGGTGCGGGCGTTGCCGGTAGCGTTGCCGCACTGGTCATGGCGCAGGCCGGGCTGGATGTCCTGGTGATAGAACGCGGCGACAGTGCCGGATGTAAAAACATGACCGGCGGGCGTCTTTATGCCCACACACTTGAAGCAATCATTCCAGGCTTTGCAGCATCAGCGCCAGTAGAACGCAAGGTCACACGCGAGAAAATCTCCTTCTTAACCAAAGAGAGTGCCGTTACCCTCGATTTTCACCGCGAGCAATCAGATGTTCCGCAACACGCGTCTTATACCGTATTGCGTAATCGTCTGGACCCGTGGTTGATGGAACAAGCCGAACAGGCTGGCGCGCAGTTTATCCCGGGCGTTCGTGTCGATGCGCTGGTTCGTGAAGGAAACAAGGTCACTGGCGTTCAGGCCGGGGATGATGTTCTTGAAGCGAATGTGGTGATTCTGGCTGATGGCGTTAACTCGATGCTTGGCCGCTCGCTGGGAATGGTTCCCGCTTCCGATCCGCATCATTACGCTGTTGGTGTTAAAGAGGTTATTGGCCTCACACCAGAACAGATCAACGATCGCTTTAATATTACGGGCGAGGAAGGTGCCGCCTGGCTGTTTGCCGGTTCCCCTTCGGACGGCCTGATGGGCGGCGGATTCCTCTATACCAACAAAGATTCCGTATCGTTGGGGCTGGTTTGTGGATTGGGTGATATCGCCCATGCGCAAAAAAGCGTGCCGCAAATGCTGGAAGATTTTAAACAACACCCCGCCATTCGCCCGCTGATTAGCGGCGGCAAACTGCTTGAATATTCCGCGCATATGGTGCCGGAGGGCGGTCTGGCAATGGTGCCGCAGCTGGTTAACGATGGCGTGATGATCGTTGGTGACGCCGCAGGCTTCTGCCTGAATTTGGGTTTTACAGTTCGCGGCATGGATTTAGCCATTGCATCGGCTCAGGCTGCCGCCACAACGGTGATCGCCGCCAAAGAACGCGCGGATTTCTCCGCCAGCAGTCTGGCGCAATACAAACGTGAGCTGGAACAAAGCTGCGTCATGCGTGATATGCAGCATTTTCGCAAGATCCCGGCGCTGATGGAAAACCCGCGCCTGTTTAGCCAATACCCACGAATGGTCGCCGACATCATGAACGAGATGTTCACCATTGACGGCAAACCAAACCAGCCGGTACGCAAAATGATCATGGGACACGCGAAGAAAATTGGGCTGATCAACTTGCTGAAAGATGGCATTAAGGGAGCAACCGCGCTATGAGCCAGAACGCTACGGTTAACGTCGACATCAAATTAGGCGTCAATAAATTCCATGTTGATGAGGGCCACCCGCATATCATTTTGGCGGCAAATCCCGATATCAATGAATTCCGTAAATTAATGAAAGCCTGCCCTGCCGGACTTTATAAGCAGGATGACGCAGGAAACATTCATTTCGATTCCGCCGGTTGTCTGGAGTGCGGCACCTGTCGGGTGCTGTGCGGCAACACTATTCTCGAACAGTGGCAATATCCCGCAGGCACCTTCGGTATTGAATTTCGCTACGGCTAATCATGCATCCCACAGGCCCACATCTCGGGCCTGATGTTCTGTTTCGAGAGTCCAAAATGAAAGTGACATTAACGTTCAACGAACAACGTCGTGCGGCGTATCGTCAGCAAGGGTTATGGGGCGATGCTTCGCTGGCCGATTACTGGCAGCAGACCGCTCGTGCGATGCCAGACAAAATTGCCGTGGTCGATAATCATGGTGCATCATACACCTATAGCGCGCTCGATCACGCCGCGAGCTGTCTGGCAAACTGGATGTTAGCGAAGGGTATTGAATCAGGCGATCGCATCGCATTTCAACTGCCAGGCTGGTGTGAATTTACCGTTATCTATCTTGCCTGCCTGAAAACCGGTGCGGTTTCCGTGCCGCTGTTACCTTCCTGGCGGGAAGCAGAACTGGTGTGGGTGCTCAATAAGTGTCAGGCAAAAATGTTCTTTGCACCGACGTTGTTTAAACAAACGCGTCCAGTAGATTTAATCCTGCCGCTGCAAAATCAGCTTCCACAACTACAACAAATTGTCGGCGTGGACAAACTGGCTCCCGCCACCTCTTCCCTCTCATTAAGTCAGATTATCGCCGACAATACTCCTCTGACCACGGCGATAACGGTCCACGGCGATGAATTAGCCGCGGTGCTGTTTACCTCCGGAACCGAGGGTCTGCCAAAGGGCGTGATGCTAACGCATAACAATATTCTCGCCAGTGAGCGGGCTTATTGCGCGCGGCTGAATCTGACCTGGCAGGATGTCTTTATGATGCCTGCGCCACTTGGTCACGCAACGGGCTTTCTGCATGGCGTAACAGCACCATTTTTAATTGGTGCTCGCAGCGTGTTGTTAGATATTTTCACTCCTGCTGCGTGTCTCGCGCTGCTTGAGCAGCAGCGTTGCACCTGTATGCTCGGCGCAACGCCGTTTGTCTATGATCTTTTGAATTTACTAGAGAAACAGCCCGCAGACCTTTCAGCGCTGCGTTTCTTTCTTTGCGGCGGTACCACAATCCCCAAAAAAGTGGCGCGTGAATGCCAGCAGCGCGGCATTAAATTATTAAGTGTTTATGGTTCCACAGAAAGTTCGCCGCATGCGGTGGTGAATCTCGACGATCCTTTGCCGCGCTTTATGCACACCGACGGTTACGCTGCCGCAGGTGTAGAGATTAAAGTGGTCGATGACGCACGCAAGACTTTACCGCCAGGTTGCGAAGGTGAAGAAGCCTCGCGTGGTCCCAATGTGTTTATGGGGTATTTTGATGAACCTGAATTAACCGCCCATGCCCTGGATGAAGAAGGCTGGTATTACAGCGGCGATCTCTGCCGCATGGATGAGGCTGGCTATATAAAAATAACCGGGCGCAAGAAAGATATTATTGTCCGCGGCGGCGAAAATATTAGCAGCCGTGAAGTGGAAGATATTTTATTGCAGCATCCTAAAATTCACGATGCTTGTGTGGTTGCAATGCCCGATGAACGCTTAGGTGAACGTTCATGCGCTTATGTCGTGCTGAAAGCACCGCATCATTCATTATCGCTGGAAGATGTAGTGGCATTTTTTAGCCGTAAACGGGTCGCGAAATATAAATATCCTGAACATATCGTGGTAATCGAAAAACTACCGCGCACTGCCTCCGGTAAAATACAAAAATTTTTGTTACGTAAAGATATTCTTCAACGGCTGGAACAAACATGCGTTGAGGCATAAGTCATAAATAATAAAGCACCTTACACGCAAGGTGCTTTATTCAATCTCGATTAACCACGTCCGACATACGGCATATTATTTGCCATAATCGTTATTTCCAGCACATTCGTGGTTACTGGCAACTGAGCCATCATCTGAATGGCCGCTGCAACATCAGCAACATTCATCATATCTTCCGCTTTAATAGCACCATCTGCCTGATAAACGCCCTTACGCATCCGATTCGATAATGTCGTTTCCGCATTGCCGATATTAATTTGCCCGCAAGCGATATTAAATTTGCGACAATCCAGGGAAATGGCCTTGGTCAACCCGGTAACAGCATGTTTCGACGCCGTGTATGGCGCAGTATAGAGGCGCGGCGTCAGTGCAGAAATTGACGCATTGTTAATAATACGTCCTCCCATTGGCTGCTGCGCTTTCATGATTTTAATCGCCTCTTTCGAACACAAAAATGTCGAATGAATATTGGCGTCAAACACGCGCGTCCACTCAGTAAACTCAACCTCTTCAATACTTTTTGCCGGACTATTATTGCCCGCATTATTGAACAAGAGATCCAGTCGACCAAAAAGAGCCTTAATCTCGGCAAATAGCGCAACGACAGCGGACTCATCCGTGACATCGGCAACCAGAGGAATAAAGCGTTCCTTGGCTAATCCTTGTGCACATTGCTGTAAGGTTTCTTCGTTACGCGCGGCAACAATAACTGTATATCCAATGTCATAGAGTGCCTTTGCTGCTGCGTAGCCGATGCCTTTACTTCCCCCCGTCACCAGGGCAATTTTTGTCATAGCCAGCTCCGCCTATAATAAACTCATGTCGATTTTCACGACTGTTTTTTTGATTTTTTCCACGTTATCGATTTTATAGCATGCCCGATGCACTTCTTCCGGAAAGACCACCACAAACTGTCCTGGTGTCAGCGTGATGATTCGATCATTAATACGTTCATCAGCATAAAAAATAACATCACGGTCGCCCAGGTGGCTTTCTACAACCGAGTTTCCCCCATCATCAAAATCCACACAAATCCGCTCTTCTCCGGCAATTAAAAAATGGACATCAAGATATTTACGATGAACTTCCGGTCGACATTCATGTAGTGGTTTAGTCATCAGTTCAACCACGGTATAAAATATTGAGTCATCCTGAATAAAAACCTTCTCTCCCACAGGAAGACTATTCAGATCATGTTGTGAAAGATACTCAATGACACGAGTGATGACAGGATGAAATGTCCGCTTTTGTTGTTCACTAAGATACGCGATATCACCATAAATCATATTTTCCGCCTTATTGAGTAACAGGGGTAATAACTGGCCGTCCGCTAAAGAAAGCCTGTAAGTTATCAAATACCAAATCCGCCATCGCATTAAACGTTTCGCTCGTACCACTGGCGATATGTGGCGTAAGGACAACGTTATCCAGCGACATTAATTGTTCTGGCACATGTGGTTCGTTGGCATAAACGTCCAGTGCCGCACCAGCAATAATGTTATTTTGCAGAGCATCAATCAGATCGGTTTCGTTCACCACTGATCCCCGGGAAATACTGATCAAATGCCCGGTTTTCCCCAGAGCCTGCAGCACCGTTTTGTCAATAACGCCGCGCGTACTCGCGCCGCCTGGCAGCGTCAGAACGAGGAAGTCCACCGCTTGCGCCAGAGAAACCAACGAATCATGCGCCGTCCAATCAGGTTTGTTATGCGGTTTTGGGTCGAAATAGTGAATTTCCATTTCAAATGCTGCTGCACGGCGGGCTACTGCGTTACCAATGTTCCCCAGACCGACAATTCCGCAACGTTTGCCACTCACTTTCGTCGCCATCGGGAAACGCCCCTCGTTTGGCCAACGGCCGTCACGAACATAACGATCGGCAATGTTAATACGTCGGGCAACATTGAGTAACAACGCTATACCAATGTCTGCGACACAGTCATTAAGCACGCCAGGTGTGTTGGTGACGATAACGCCATGCTCCCTGGCTGCCACGATATCAATAGGGTCATAACCCACACCGTTGCTGGCAATAATCTTCAGATTCGGAAATTTTTCTATTAGCGCCCGAGAAGCCCCCATTACCGGATTACCACTGGTCACCAGCGCCTGAATATCCGGCGCGATTTGCGTGTAAAAAGCGCCTTCATCAGCCAGTTCCCACAGGCGATATGCGGTGAAGGTAGATTCAACTTTAGCCATTAAGCGGTCACTTAATTTGCCGACGATCGCCACTTGAATATCTTTTAAGTTCATACACTATTCCTTGATTGATGTTTGTCGCAGGCCACTTACCACAGGCCAAGAATTTTCCACCACACCGCCCCCAGTCCGAACCAGATGACAATGTTCAACAACATGACGATAAAGCCCAGCCGCCACCATTCTCGTTGCGAGACATAGCCAGCGCCGTAATAGATCACTGCGGGTCCGTTGCCATAATGCGAAATGCCGCTCATCAGGTTAGTGACGAACGCCAGTGACAGAGCCGCCATCATCGGCGGTGCGCCAGCAGCAACCGAGACGCTGCCAAAAGCGGCATACATCGCCACTACATGCGGCGTACTTCCGGCAAAGAAATAGTGGGAATAGCAGTAAACTATCAGCAACACCGTCAACGTTATCTCCCACGGAATGCCGGTGAACAGCGCCGAGGTTGTGACGGCAAACCATTTGAACAGGCCAAGCTGATTGAGCTTATCTGCCATACAGATCATGACTCCCAGCCAGACCAGAATGTCCCAGGCCCCCTTCTCTGACTGCACATCCTGCCAGGTGATAATCCGGGTCATCAACATTAAACAGACGCCAGAAAGCGCGACAGCCGTCGCATCCAGGCCAGTCCATTTCGATGTACTCCAGGCCAATAATGAAAGCAGGAAAATGCCAATCGTCACGCGCTCATCACGGGTTACCGGCCCCATTTTGATAAGTTCTTCCTGTGCCAACGCTTTGGCTTCTGGCGTCTTTTTGATCTCTGGCGGGTAGAGTTTGTAAATGACCAACGGCATAGTGATAAAAGCGATAATGCCCGGCACCAGTGCGCTTAGCGTCCACATCCCCCATGAGATATCGACAAATAAAGTGCTGGCCGCCAGAGATACAATGAGTGCATTTGGCGCGCTGGCCGTCATAAACATCGAGGATGAGAGACAGTTGGAATGGAACACCGTCTGCATCAGATAAGCGCCTATTTTACGCGGCCCTTGATCCGGTTCAGATCCAAAGCTGTTAGAGACACTGCGAACAATCGGGAACAAAATCCCTCCTGCTCGCGCTGTGTTTGATGGCGTTGCGGGCGCGATAATCATATCGCTTAGCGCCAATGTATAACCCAGACGCAACGAGCTGCCGCCAAATCCGCGAATCAGCAAATAGGCGATACGCCGCCCCAACCCCGTTTTGATGAATCCTTTCGCGTACAGGAATGCGGCGACAATAAGCCATACCGTCGTGCTGCTGAAACCTTTTAAGGCTTCGCTGGTTTTCATCATGCCGGTCAGCATAATAAAACTGATGGCTATTAACGCGATAGCGCCTACCGGCAACGGTTGCAGAATAAACGCCACCACAGTGGTGATAAATATGGCCAGAATGTGCCAGGTTAAGGGTGTTAATCCGTCGGGGACGGGGAAAAACCATATAGCGAGTGCGACAATCGCACAAATCAGGACTTTCAAATAGCAACTCATATGCAATCCCTGTAGCTGTTTCCCACCGCTCGCGGAGGGAATTTATCCTGTTTTCTGTACAGCCAGACAAATCAGAAAATCGGTTTTAGTTCGAATAAATTCTCTGAATTACATAATCTGCGCTTATGTCTGAATAACGGTGCGGTAATTTTTCATGGCCATATCCCTTTTTATGCTGTGGTTGAAGATAGTATAAAAACGGGACTCATCAGTGACTTCGTGCAATCCAACGAACTCTGGACGAAAAAATTACGCATATGCTTAAGGAAATTGACGTGTGGTCACATTCGGCTTTGAGAAAAAACGGTATCGAGAATTATTCTGTGGTGAGGATCGCAAACAAATTAAAATCAGAAAGAACAGCAGCCAATTATTCAGATGATGTCCGGAAGCTTTTTATATTGCACGAGCGCGTTTGCCCAAAGCAGGTTGTTAAAAGGTGGGGATATAGAAATGGACCCGGCGACTGAACGCCGCCGGGTTTTTATTTACTTGTTAAGTTCAGCCAGGCTTAACCAGGTTTGCACCACGGTGTCCGGGTTCAGAGACAGGCTATCGATCCCTTCTTCCATCAACCATGCGGCAAAGTCTTCGTGGTCGGACGGGCCCTGACCGCAAATCCCGACATATTTGCCCTGTTTCTTCGCGGCACGAATCGCCATCGACAGCAGTGCTTTCACCGCATCGTTGCGCTCATCGAACAGTTCAGATACCACGCCGGAGTCACGATCCAGACCGAGCGCCAGCTGCGTCATGTCGTTTGAGCCAATTGAGAAGCCGTCGAAATATTCGAGGAACTGCTCGGCCAGCAAGGCGTTGGACGGAATTTCACACATCATGATGATTTTCAGCCCGTTCTCACCACGTTTCAGCCCCTGACGCGCCAGTTCGTCAACCACCGCTTTCGCCTGATCTACGGTACGCACGAACGGGATCATGATCTCAACGTTGGTCAGCCCCATGTCGTTGCGCACACGTTTCACTGCTTCACACTCCAGCGCGAAGCAGTCGCGGAAGCTGTCGGAAACATAGCGGCCCGCGCCACGGAAGCCGAGCATCGGGTTCTCTTCATCTGGCTCGTAACGCTCACCACCGACCAGGTTGGCATATTCGTTCGATTTAAAATCAGAGAGACGGACAATGACGCGCTTCGGATAAAACGCGGCACCCAGCGTCGCGATCCCTTCAGTCAGACGACCAACGTAAAATTCACGCGGAGAATCAAAACCTTTCATCATCTCGCGGATTTCGTTTTGCAACTGCGGTTCTTGATCGTCAAACTCAAGCAGTGCGCGTGGGTGGACGCCAATCATACGGTTGATGATAAATTCCAGACGCGCAAGTCCCACGCCTTCGTTCGGCAGACAGGCGAAGTCGAAAGCTCGGTCCGGGTTACCGACGTTCATCATCACCTTCAACGGCAGGTCCGGCATCGTTTCTACGCTGGAGCTTTTCACGCTAAATTCCAGCAACTCCGCATAGACGTAACCGGTATCACCTTCGGCACAAGAAACAGTGACGTTCTCACCGTCTTTCATCCGTTCTGTTGCATCTCCACAGCCCACTACCGCCGGAATACCCAGTTCACGAGCGATGATCGCCGCGTGACAGGTACGACCGCCACGGTTGGTGACGATGGCAGATGCTTTCTTCATGATCGGTTCCCAGTCCGGGTCGGTCATGTCAGTAACCAGCACGTCGCCAGGTTCGATGCGGTTCATTTCGCTGATGTCATGGATGACTTTCACCGGACCCGCGCCGATGCGATGACCGATAGCACGGCCTTCGGCGATAATCTTACCCTGTGAATGCAGCGTATAACGCTCCATGACCTGACCGCGTGAGCGCACGGTTTCCGGACGCGCCTGCACAATGAACAGTTTGCCGGTGTGGCCATCTTTCGCCCACTCAATATCCATCGGGCGACCGTAGTGTTTCTCAATTTGTACGGCCTGTTTTGCCAGTTCCTGCACTTCTTCGTTGGTCAGCGAGAAGATGTCACGCTGTTCCTGCGGTACGTCTTCGATTTTAACCTGCTTGCCGTGCTCCTGGGTCGGCGCGTAAACCATGCGGATTTTTTTCGACCCCATGGTGCGGCGCACGATAGCCGGGCGATTCGCCGCCAGTGTCGGTTTGTGCACGTAAAACTCATCCGGGTTAACCGCACCCTGCACGACCATTTCACCAAGGCCCCATGCGGAAGTGATAAACACCACCTGGTCAAAGCCGGATTCGGTATCAATGGAGAACATCACGCCAGAAGATGCGAGGTCGGAGCGCACCATCCGCTGAACACCGGCGGAGAGCGCCACGCCACGGTGATCGTAACCCTGGTGCACACGATAAGAGATGGCGCGATCGTTAAACAGAGAAGCAAATACATGTTTCACTGCCACGAGAACGGCGTCAAAACCCTGAACGTTGAGGAAAGTTTCCTGCTGACCGGCAAAAGAAGCGTCCGGCATATCTTCTGCAGTAGCGGAGGAACGCACCGCAAACGAAGCGTTTTCGTCATCGGCGGAAAGCTGTGCATAGGCTTCGCGGATGGCGTTTTCCAGCTCAGGCTGGAAGGGAGTGTCGATAATCCACTGGCGGATTTGCGCGCCCGCTTTCGCAAGCTGGGTAACATCGTCAATATCCGTTTTATCCAGCAGTTCATAAATGCGCTGGTTTACGCCGCTTTGGTCCAGAAACTGGTTAAACGCGTCGGCGGTTGTGGCGAAACCATTCGGAACGGAAACACCCATTCCGGAAAGGTTAGTAATCATTTCACCCAGGGAGGCATTTTTGCCCCCAACCCTGTCTACATCATTCATGCCGAGTTGGTTATACCAAAGCACCAGCGGTGACGAGCCATTGTTGGACATCGAACAATCCTTTTGTGATAAATGAACGGTTTGAGAAACACATTTCTGCGCATTTATCTTTGCATATTTAACCGGATGAAAAAAACGGTGAATCGTTCAAGCAAATATATTTTTTTACTTTTTAAGACTGATCCCAGCGTTGCGCAAATCTGCTCTCTTCGACAATTTCCACATAAACCATCGGTATAAACGAAACCATAAAAATGAAATGCTGTTTTCATAAAAAATAAAATTGAAGGTTCATTTATAAACCAGACATAACGTTCTACGCTTCTGTGCGTTTTTAATTTATGCTTTCATAGAATTATGTCTGCATCACGGGAAGAACAAAATGGATAATGCTGTTGATCGCCACGTTTTTTATATTTCTGATGGTACGGCAATAACTGCGGAGGTATTAGGACACGCAGTAATGTCACAATTTCCCGTCACTATCAGCAGCATTACGCTGCCGTTTGTCGAAAATGAGAGCCGTGCACGGGCAGTGAAGGATCAGATTGACGCAATTTATCACCAGACAGGTGTGCGCCCGCTGGTCTTCTACTCCATCGTGTTGCCGGAGATTCGCGCCATCATCTTGCAAAGTGAGGGCTTTTGCCAGGATATCGTTCAGGCGCTGGTTGCCCCGCTACAACAAGAGATGAAACTGGATCCCACGCCGATTGCTCATCGTACCCATGGCCTGAACCCTAATAACCTCAATAAATATGATGCGCGTATTGCGGCGATTGATTACACCCTTGCCCATGACGACGGCATTTCGTTGCGCAATCTGGACCAGGCTCAGGTGATCCTGCTCGGTGTTTCTCGCTGTGGTAAAACCCCCACCAGTCTGTATCTGGCAATGCAATTTGGTATCCGCGCGGCAAACTACCCCTTTATTGCCGACGATATGGATAATCTGGTGCTACCCGCGTCGCTCAAACCGCTTCAGCACAAATTGTTCGGCCTGACTATCGACCCGGAACGTCTGGCGGCGATTCGCGAGGAACGTCGGGAGAACAGTCGCTATGCCTCGCTTCGTCAGTGCAGGATGGAAGTCGCGGAAGTGGAAGCGTTGTACCGTAAAAATCAGATCCCGTGGATTAACAGTACCAATTATTCGGTAGAAGAGATTGCCACCAAGATCCTCGATATCATGGGCCTTAGCCGCCGAATGTACTAGAAAACTAGTGCATTGGCTTGCTTTTTTGTTATCATGCTAACCACCCGGCGAGGTGTGACACACCTCGCACTTGAAATCAGCTGCGATTGGTTTATCGTGATGCGCATCACTTCCCGGTAGTCCTGCCGTAGAAGCAACAAATTTCTGAGACTTGTAATGAACAGAACTGACGAACTCCGTACTGCGCGTATTGAGAGCCTGGTAACGCCCGCCGAACTCGCGCTACGGTATCCCGTAACGCCTGGCGTCGCCACCCATGTCACCGACTCCCGCCGCAGAATTGAAAAAATACTGAATGGTGAAGATAAGCGACTGTTGGTCATTATTGGCCCCTGCTCGATCCACGATCTCACCGCTGCAATGGAGTACGCCACCCGTCTGCAGTCGCTGCGCAACCAGTACCAGTCACGGCTGGAAATCGTAATGCGCACCTATTTTGAAAAACCACGAACTGTTGTCGGCTGGAAAGGACTCATCTCCGATCCAGATTTAAACGGTAGCTATCGGGTAAATCACGGTCTGGAGCTGGCGCGCAAATTACTTTTACAGGTAAATGAGCTGGGCGTCCCTACCGCGACTGAGTTCCTCGATATGGTGACCGGTCAGTTTATTGCTGATTTAATCAGTTGGGGCGCGATTGGCGCTCGTACTACCGAAAGTCAGATCCACCGCGAAATGGCTTCAGCACTCTCCTGTCCGGTAGGTTTTAAAAATGGTACCGATGGCAACACGCGGATTGCCGTGGATGCTATCCGCGCAGCCCGCGCCAGCCATATGTTCCTCTCACCAGACAAAAACGGTCAGATGACCATCTATCAGACCAGTGGCAACCCGTATGGCCATATTATTATGCGTGGCGGCAAAAAACCGAATTACCATGCCGATGATATCGCTGCAGCCTGCGATACGCTGCACGAGTTTGATTTACCTGAACATCTGGTGGTGGATTTCAGCCACGGTAACTGCCAGAAGCAGCACCGTCGCCAGTTAGAAGTTTGTGAGGATATTTGTCAGCAAATCCGCAATGGCTCTACGGCGATTGCTGGAATTATGGCGGAAAGTTTCCTGCGCGAAGGAACGCAAAAAATCGTCGGCGGTCAGCCGCTCACTTACGGTCAATCGATTACCGACCCGTGTCTGGGCTGGGAAGATACCGAACGCCTGGTCGAAAAACTCGCCTCTGCGGTTGATACCCGCTTCTGAATGCGTGCCCATTCCTGACGGAATGGGCATTTCTGCGCAACTTGTTGTCTTCTCAACACATTACTGCTTGCTCTGGCCCGCCAGAATATTGATAATAAGAATCATTGTTATATCAATTATTATTAATTTTTATGCGTTATACGGATAGCAGAAAACTCACGCCTGAAACGGATGCCAATCACAAGACCGCTTCCCCGCAGCCCATTCGGCGAATTACCAGCCAGACACTGTTAGGTCCGGATGGCAAACTGATTATCGATCATGACGGGCAAGAATATCTGCTCCGTAAAACTCAGGCTGGCAAGCTGCTGTTGACCAAGTAGCCTTTAACTCGAGCAGCTGACTTCCAGCCGTTTACCCCAGTCAGGTGGACGACTGACATAGTCATCATCTCTGTCGCTGAAAGGATTTCGCAACGCCTCATGCAGGCGGTGCAATTCCGTCATATCACCCTTTTCTGCCGCTTCAATCGCCCGTTGCGCCAACCAGTTGCGCAACACCAGAGCTGGGTTAACGCTTTGCATCAGTTGCTGACGCTCAATATCGCTAACCTCGTCTTGTTGCAAACGCCTCCGATAACGGGCAAACCAGTCATCAAATGCCGCACGATCAATAAACTCATCACGTAGCGGTGACGCCGCGCTGTGCTGCTCGGTCAGACTCAGCATGCGGAATGTGCGGGTATAATCGCTGCGCTCTCGCGCCATCAGACTGAATAATTCATTCAGTAGCGCGTTATCCTCTTTTTGCTCCGTCATGAAGCCCAGCTTCTGCCGCATCCGTTGTCCATAATGCGTCAACAAAACCTGCTGATAGCTGTCCAGGGCCTCATTCAGGGCATCTACGGCAACAAATGGTGACAATGTCTGCGCCAGACGCTGAAAATTCCACAACGCGACAGCAGGTTGATTATCAAAGCTATAACGCCCTTGATGATCCGAGTGATTACAAATAAAACTGGGTTCGTAATCATCAAGAAAACCAAACGGCCCGTAATCAAGCGTCAGCCCCAGCAGCGACATGTTGTCGGTATTCATCACCCCATGAGCAAAGCCGACCGTCTGCCATTGGGCAATTAACGATGCGGTACGTGCGACAACATCGCTAAACCAGAGACGGTATTTGTCCTCATCATCTGCAAGATGTGACCAGTAATGACGAATGGCAAAGTCAGCCAACTGACGAACCTTTTCCGGCTCGCGGCGATAGTAAAAATGTTCGAAATGACCAAAGCGCAGATGACTTGGTGCCACACGCATCAGCATCGCGCCTGGCTCCACCGTTTCCCGATACACTGGCGAATCGCTGGTGACGATACTTAACGCGCGGGTCGTCGGAATGCCCAGATAATGCATCGCCTCACTGGCGAGACTTTCTCGTATCGTCGAACGTAAAACCGCCCGTCCATCACCCATTCGCGAATAAGGCGTCAGGCCAGCACCTTTCAGATGCCAGTCCATTGTAGTGCCATCGGCCAGCTGTTGTTCGCCGAGTAAAATGCCGCGCCCATCACCCAGTTGGCCCGCCCAGACGCCGAACTGATGACCACTGTAAACCTGCGCCAGTGGTGACATACCAGGCAGTAGGGTTTCGCCGCCCCAGACACCTGCGCCATTTTTAAACAGCGACGATGGAATACTCAGCGTGTTAGCCAGTTCGGCATTATGCCAAATCAGCCGGGCCTTATTTAAAGGCGTAGGGGAAAGTGCTGTATAGGTTTCTGGCAATTCATCGCACCAGCGGGTAATAAAAGACAGGGTCATAGATCCTCCTGTTTGATAGTGTAGACGGTTACTCTCGTCTTAAACACCAGCAAACAGGAGGGTTATCGCTGAACCAACGTCGTTATCTGATTTACAGGAACGGCAGGCCACAGGCATCCCTGGAGAGCATGGAAATCAAAGGGGGTAATCTGTGCCATTATTTCTGGCGTATCAATGCCCCCCGCGATGATGCAATTGCAACATGGGGAAATTTGCGCCTGGATCGCACGAATAAACGGTTCGAAGGAGCGATGCGTGATTTGTTGCTGAATAAAACTTTTATCCAGCATGACGCGGGTGAAAAGACCATCAAAAACCGCTTTCATTGTGCTATTGCCTGCGCCCAAATTACCTAACACAAGGGGATACATTTGCGATAAGGAAAAAAGATCGCGATTATCTTTTCCTTCATCGAGATGCGGGTAATTCTCATTAATCAACAGTTCAATAAACGGATATTTTAATAGTTCGCCCGCGTAATTATCCCTGTCTAATAATAAAGTAGCCACTTGTGGGGTTAAATTAAGCCAGGCAAAGAGTTTATGTTGAATAAAAAAGTGTTGGCATGATTTTAGCAATTCCAACTGCTCAGAAAATAATTGCCAATGTTGCTCCTCGGTAAGTTGCGCTATAACCCGACTCGTCGGTATACGAACCGTACCATCTTCACTGGAGAAATGGGTAATTAACTCAACGCCGACAAGGTCTTGCTGGTTATCTCTTATCGGCAGGAAATAGCAATCAGAATGATAAAGATTCTCCAAAAAAATCTTCATGGTAACCGTCCCTCTCGAAGGATGTTTTTCAGTATCCGGCTAAAAGGGATGAGGCCATAAGACATAACAATTACAGAAGGAGTAACTTTCATTTGTTCCATGTTAACCACTTTTTCAGGGGTCCTTTTATTAGATTATCCTGATTATAAACGAATAATCCATTTACGGAATTTTTGTCTGTAAAATACTACTGTATTCAGGAGTAAATGGACGGAGATGTATCATCGCCGTCCATTTTTCGACATACTAGATTCGTCTCGCCTGCCAGAAATTTTTCTGCCAATAAACATTATCGAGTGAGGAACGCATCACTCCCTTGCTGGTAGAGGCGTGGATAAATTGGTTGTTGGTATCGTAAATACCTACATGCAAACCATTTTGTCCGGAGCCCGTTTTGAAAAAGACCAGGTCACCAGGCAGCAACTCGTCTTTATCAATTTGCGTGCCGATAGAGGCTTGTTCTTTGGTTTCTCGGGGCAGCTGCAAATCGAAACGATCGCGCATCGTCACAACCACAAACCCCGAACAGTCCACACCGCGCCGCGTCATGCCACCATAACGATACGGCGTGCCATGCCAGCTCTGTAGCTGGTCGTTCAAACCGGCAATAACGGTAATCGAATCAGAAAGTCTGGCATTTGGCGGCGGTGCTTTATGGTGGCTACACCCGGCCAGAAACAGTGCTGTGATCAAAATAAGGCAGAAACGCATTCCGTACGGTTCCTCTGTTTTTTATTCTTGCATTAATTTAGCGTCGTAATTACCCGATTTTCAAGATACTAATGAAATCAGATGGTCGAAATCAGCATTCTGTGACCTTCGATATCCAGACGGCGAAAATTCATCCCATAGGCCTGCGCCAGATTTGGCGGCGTGAGCACCTCTTCCCTGCGTCCACTGGCCAGCATTTTTCCACCTTTTAGCAACCACGCCCGATGCGCATGACGCAATGTATGGTTGAGATCGTGACTGCTCATCACAATCGCCAGTCCTTGCTGACACAGCGCGCTCAGAATTTTGTCTAACGCACTTTGTTGCGCAACATCAAGACTGTTCATAGGCTCATCAAGAAGTAGTAATTGGCCTGCGGGATTGGCTTGTGGTGTGATTTGCAGCACCACCGCAGCAAGACGTACGCGTTGCCATTCGCCGCCGGAAAGTTGATTGGTGCTACGTCCGAGTTTGTCATCAAGAGCCAGCGCCCCTGCGACATCATTCAGTAGTTCGGTACGCGTTTTATCGTGCTGATGCAGTGTCAGGTAGTGCCAGACCGGCATTGCAAACGGCGGCGTCTGCTGTTGTGAAAGATAGGCGCGATGCAGCGCGAGTTTTGTTGCGGACCATGCTTCCAGTGGTTGCCCCGCGAACTGAATGCTTCCCTTACCGCTGGTCATTCCGGCCATTCGTGCAAGCAAGGTACTCTTACCCGCGCCGTTCGGCCCCACCAGGTGCAGGATCTCCCCAGCCCGAACCTCGCCAGAAAGCGGCCCCAGGCGGGTAGATTCCGCAACATCCTGTAACTGCATCACAATAGACATTATTTTGCCAACGCCAGTTTAATGCTTTCCATCACAATGGGATCTTCCGGCGTCATATCCGGGGAAAAACGCTGGATGACCAATCCGTCCCTGCCAACTAAAAATTTCTCAAAATTCCATAAAATATCATCAGGGTACAGCGGTGCACGACCTTTGCTGACCATACGGGCATAGAATCCGCTCTCTTCCGGCGCGACTGCGGTCGGCGCTGCGGCAATCAATTTTTGATACAGCGGATGGCGTCCTTCGCCATTAACTTCAATCTTACTGAACATCGGGAACGTCACCCCCCATGTGGTGGTACAGTAAGTTTTAATCTCTTCATCGCTGCCCGGTTCTTGTTCCAGAAACTGGTTGCACGGGAATCCCAGCACCACAAAACCACGATCAGCCCAGGCTTTCTGAATATTCTCCAACTGCTCATATTGCGGCGTTAAGCCACACTTTGAGGCGACATTGACAATCAACAGCACATTACCGGCGTACTTCTCCAGCGTGGTCACTTCACCGTCGATATCTTTCACTACGGTCGTCAGAATGGAATCTTGCATCGTTTCTCCTGGGTGTGGTCAGTAAAAATCTTAGCTTTTAATCATAGACCGTCTTTTTGCGGCTAACGTCCTGCTTTTAACAATAACCAGATAAACACCGGCGCACCCAACGTTGCGGTGACCACGCCAATAGGCAGCTCTGCGGCAGCTAATGCCAGGCGCGCTACAATATCGGCCAGCAGCAATGCGCTCGCCCCTGCCAGCGCGCAGCCGGGAAGTAATACGCGATGATCGGTTAAACCACACAGCCGGAGAATATGTGGGATCACCAGACCAATAAAGCCGATAGCACCCGCCAGCGCCACACTGACGCCAACCATCCAGCCGGTCGCTGCCACCAACACATTGCGCCAGAACCACAGGGGTAAACCCAGTTGCCGCGCCGAGATCTCGCCAAGTGCTAACATATTCATTGGCCTGGACTGACAACAGATCCACAACAACACGGGGATCAATGCCAGCATCAGCCAGCTTTGCCGCCAGTCTACGCCGCCAAAACCGCCCATCATCCAGTACATCAGCTGACGTAAATCAACAGAGGTGGAAAAGTAGATAGCCCACGTCATTAGTGCGCTACAGATAATCCCTAATGCAACGCCAGCCAGCAATAACCGACTGGTCGAAAGATGACGACGGGCGAAACGTAAGAGTATTAAAGTGATGATAAGCGCGCCAGCAATCGCACACAGCCCCAGCGCCCAGTTGGGGAGTTGCCCTTGCCCAAGCAATACCGCGGCGATAAGCCCCACGCCTGCGCCATTAGAGACGCCAAGTAGTCCAGGTTCTGCCAGAGGATTTTCAAACAACGCCTGCATTACAGCGCCGGATATAGCCAGCGCCGCACCAACCAGCAATACAGCCAGCGTACGTGACAGGCGAATTTGCCAGACGAACAGTTCGCCACGAGGAGTAAACCAGTCACCTGGCGAGATCCATTGTTCACCGGCGCAAAGGCTTAAGAGAAGCGCCAGCAGCATCAAAACTGACAGGCATAATAACCAGCGAATATTTTGTCGCTGTTGTTGGCGGGCAAGTGTCAGCATGGTATCCATTCTGCTGAAGTGTCATGGCGTTGATTTTACGGTGACTCTTCGACAGTGAAAAGAAAAAAGGCCGCAGAGCGGCCTTTTTAGTTAGATCAGATTACTCGTCTTTGGGCGAAGCGTTTTCGACCCGGCTTTTTAACTTCTGCCCGGGTCTGAAGGTCACCACGCGCCGTGCTGTAATGGGAATATCCTCGCCCGTTTTCGGGTTACGTCCCGGGCGTTGATTCTTATCACGCAGATCGAAGTTACCAAAACCAGAGAGTTTCACCTGTTCGCCGTTTTCCAGAGCGCGACGGATCTCTTCGAAAAACAGTTCAACCAGTTCTTTGGCATCCCGCTTGCTAAGCCCAAGCTTATCAAACAGATATTCTGACATTTCAGCTTTTGTAAGCGCCATAGGTTCAATCCCTCAATGATGCCTGGAATCGCTCTTTTAATGCCTCTACACATTTGGCGACGGTAGCGGCAATCTCCTCTTCTTCGAGTGTACGGCTGGTATCTTGCAGGATCAGGCTTATGGCGAGGCTCTTATACCCCTCCGCAACACCCTTACCGCGGTACACGTCAAATAAGTTTACGCCAACTACCTGATTTACGCCAACTTTCTTACATTCGGATAAAATATCCGCTGCGGGAACGTTTTCTGCGACCACCACCGCGATGTCACGACGGTTCGCCGGGAAGCGAGAAATCTCGCGCGCCTGAGGCACCGCGCGGTCTGCGAGCTTGTTCCACTCCAGTTCGAACACCAGAGTGCGACCGTTAAGATCCAGTTTACGTTCCAGTTCAGGATGAACAACCCCAACAAAACCAATACGTTCACCTTTCAGATAAATCGCTGCGGATTGCCCCGGATGCAGTGCCGGATTCGCTTCTGCACGGAACTCAACCTCATTCAGTTTACCGGTCAGGTCGAGAACGGATTCAAGATCGCCTTTCAAATCATAGAAATCAACGGTCTCTTTTGCCAGGTTCCAGTGCTCTTCGTAACGGTTACCGCAAATCACACCGGCTAACATCAGATCCTGACGAATGCCCAACGGTGCCTGAGTATCTGGTACGAAACGCAGACCGCTTTCGAAAATGCGCACACGGTTCTGCTGACGGTTCTGGTTGTACACCACGGTTGCCAGCAGGCCGGTCCACAGAGAAAGACGCATTGCTGACATTTCAACAGAGATCGGGCTTGGCAGCAGTAAGGCTTCAACGCCTGGATGGATCATCTGCTGCACTTTCGGATCAACGAAGCTGTAGGTGATCACTTCCTGATAGCCTTTGTCGTTGAGCAGCGTTTTCACGCGCTTGAGCGACAGGTCAGCTTCACGGTGAGTACCCATAATCAGGCTTGCCTGTACCGGCTCATCCGGGATGTTGTTGTAGCCGTAAACACGCGCCACTTCTTCAACCAGATCTTCTTCAATCTCCATGTCGAAACGCCAGCTCGGCGCAACGGCCTGCCATTCGTCTTTGCCTTCGGTCACTTCGCAGCCGAGACGACGCAGAATGTCAGTGACCTGCTCATCGGCAATATGATGGCCAATCAGGCGATCCAGTTTGCTGCGACGCAAAGTGATGGTTGCACGCTTCGGCAGCGTTGCTTCGTTGGTGATATCAATTACCGGACCAGCCTCACCACCGCAGATGTCGATCAGCAGACGGGTCGCACGTTCCATCGCTTTGTGCTGCAGTGCCGGATCAACGCCACGCTCATAACGGTGAGACGCATCAGTATGCAGGCCATGACGACGAGCACGACCGGTGATAGATAGCGGGCTGAAGAAAGCACATTCCAGCAGAACGTTTTGCGTTTCGTCATTCATACCAGAGTGTTCGCCACCAAAGATGCCGCCCATCGCCAGCGCCTTGTTGTGGTCGGCGATGACCAGGGTGTCAGCGTTCAGCTTCGCTTCGGTACCGTCGAGCAGTACCAGCGTTTCGCCCTCTTTCGCCATCCGCACCACAATGCCGCCTTCAATGCGATCTTTATCGAAAGCGTGCATCGGCTGGCCCAGTTCGAGCAGCACATAGTTGGTGACGTCAACAACTGCATCGATAGAACGGATCCCGCAACGACGCAGTTTTTCTTTCATCCACAGCGGAGTTGGCGCTTTAACGTTAATGCCTTTTACCACACGGCCAAGATAGCGCGGGCAGGCTTCCGGCGCTTCGACTGCAATCGGCAGCGTGTCGTCGATGGTCGCACCAACCGGAACGATTTCCGGTTCAACCAGCGGCAGCTGGTTCAGCACGGCAACGTCACGCGCAACACCAATGATACCTAAGCAGTCGGCACGGTTTGGCGTTACGCTAATTTCGATGGTGTTGTCATCGAGTTTCAGGTATTCACGAATGTCGGTGCCAATTGGCGCATCCGCAGGCAGTTCGATAATACCGCTGTGATCGTCAGAAATTCCCAGCTCAGAGAAAGAGCACAGCATCCCTTCAGACGGTTCGCCACGCAGTTTCGCCGCTTTAATTTTGAAATCGCCCGGCAGAACAGCACCAATGGTCGCTACCGCCACACGCAGGCCCTGACGGCAGTTTGGCGCACCGCAGACGATGTCCAGCAGGCGATCGCCGCCGACATTCACTTTTGTCACACGCAGTTTGTCAGCGTTCGGATGCTGCGCACACTCAACCACTTCACCAACGACCACGCCGTGGAAGCTACCGGCAACCGGTTCTACACCGTCAACTTCCAGGCCCGCCATAGTGATTTGATTTGCCAGCGCATCGCTATCAATCGCCGGGTTCACCCATTCGCGTAACCACAGTTCACTGAATTTCATAATCTATTCCTGCCTTATTTAAACTGTTTGAGGAAACGCAGATCGTTTTCGAAGAATGAACGCAGGTCGGTGACGCCGTAACGCAACATGGTCAGACGCTCCATCCCCATCCCGAAGGCGAAACCAGAGTAAACTTCCGGGTCGATGCCAACGTTACGCAGCACGTTCGGATGCACCATCCCGCAGCCCAGTACTTCCAGCCATTTACCGTTTTTACCCATGACGTCCACTTCTGCAGAAGGTTCGGTAAACGGGAAGTAGGAAGGACGGAAGCGGATCTGCAAATCTTCCTCAAAGAAGTTACGCAGGAAGTCGTGCAGCGTGCCTTTCAGGTTGGTAAAGCTGATGTTGGTATCAACAATCAGACCTTCCATCTGATGGAACATCGGCGTGTGAGTCTGGTCGTAGTCGTTACGATAAACACGGCCAGGCGCGATGATACGAATCGGTGGCTGCTGAGCTTTCATGGTGCGGATCTGTACGCCAGAGGTCTGGGTACGCAGCAGGCGGGTAGCGTCAAACCAGAAAGTGTCGTGGTCAGCGCGCGCCGGGTGGTGACCAGGAATGTTCAGAGCATCGAAGTTATGATAATCGTCTTCGATTTCCGGCCCGGTTGCCACGGTAAAGCCAAGCTCACCGAAGAAACTTTCGATACGGTCGATGGTACGGGTCACCGGATGCAGACCGCCGTTTTCAATACGACGACCCGGCAGGGAGACATCAATCGTTTCCGCCGCCAGACGCGCATTCAGTGCTGCGCTTTCCAGTTCCGCTTTACGTGCATTCAGCGCCTGCTGAACCTGCTCTTTCGCTTCGTTGATAACCGCACCGGCTGCCGGGCGTTCTTCTGGCGGCAGCTCACGCAGGGTCGTCATCTGAAGGGTTAAGTGCCCTTTTTTACCCAAATATTCGACGCGCACATTGTCTAACGCGGCAACATCTGACGCCTGGCTAATGGCCGCCTTCGCACTGGCAACCAGTTCTGCGAGATGTGACATGGTTTTCCTCATTGTGTCAGTGGTGACACTGGTTCGTTGGACTTAATTTTTTCAAAACGCGCATACAAAAAAAGCCTCCACTGGGAGGCTTTCAGGCGCTGTTTTCCGTTTCTCTTCTCACGCGCTAGCCTCCTGGAGTCAGGTGCTAAAGTAAAAAAAGAAGCGGAAAATAGCAGCATTCATTGCTTGCGTTACCTTTTGGTACTCTTCAAAAGACCTTTATTGAAAAGGCTACGGCGATAAAAGTCAATGTTTTGATGGCGTTGAAACGAAAAGAGGGAGACTAGCTCCCTCTTTCAACTGGCTTATGCCAGAGCTGCTTTCGCTTTTTCAACCAGAGCGGTGAACGCTACTTTGTCGAATACTGCGATATCAGCCAGGATCTTACGGTCGATTTCAACAGAGGCTTTTTTCAGGCCATTGATGAATTTGCTGTAAGAAATACCGTTCTGACGTGCTGCTGCGTTGATACGCGCAATCCACAGTTGACGGAACTGACGCTTACGTTGACGACGGTCACGGTAAGCATACTGACCAGCTTTGATAACAGCCTGGAAGGCAACGCGGTATACGCGAGAACGCGCACCGTAGTAGCCTTTAGCTTGTTTCAAAATTTTCTTGTGACGTGCGCGTGCAATAACACCACGTTTTACGCGAGCCATATGTGCTCTCCTGTATCTATATTCTAATTAAAAAGTTAAAAAACGTTAACGGCTTATGCGTACGGCAGGCACGCGATTACCAGGCCCAGATCGCCTTTGGAAACCATGGCTTTCGGACGCAGGTGACGTTTACGTTTGGTCGCTTTTTTGGTCAGAATGTGACGCAGGTTAGCGTGCTTGTGCTTAAAACCACCTTTACCGGTTTTTTTGAAGCGCTTAGCAGCACCGCGTACGGTCTTAATTTTTGGCATTTTAATAACTTCCACTTCGCATTGTTAATAAACGAAACAAAGGCGAACAATGCCTGTGAAGCCCAAAGGCTCCACAGACAGTGCTACTTGAAGGCCTTACTGTTTCTTCTTAGGAGCGAGCACCATGATCATCTGGCGGCCTTCGATCTTCGTTGGGAAGGATTCGACCACTGCCAGTTCTTGCAAATCGTCTTTCACGCGATTAAGCACTTCCATACCGATTTGCTGGTGCGCCATCTCACGACCGCGGAAACGCAGCGTGATTTTGGCTTTATCACCCTCTTCGAGAAAGCGAATCAGGCTGCGGAGTTTTACCTGATAGTCGCCTTCATCTGTACCAGGACGGAATTTAATTTCCTTAACCTGGATAACTTTTTGCTTTTTCTTCTGTTCCTTAGAAGACTTGCTCTTTTCATAGAGGAATTTGCCGTAATCCATTATACGACAAACCGGCGGCTCGGCGTTAGGGCTGATCTCGACTAAGTCTACTCCGGCTTCTTCTGCTTTCTCCAGAGCTTCTCTCAGACTCACAATACCAAGCTGCTCGCCTTCCAGACCTGTTAAGCGAACTTCCTGGGCGCGAATTTCGCCATTGATACGGTTAGGGCGCGCCGTTTGAACTCGTTTTCCGCCTTTAATACCTTATTCCTCCAATTGTTTAAGACTGCGGCTGCGAATCTCTTGTTGCAGCTTCTCGATCACTTCATTTACGTCCATGCTTCCCAGGTCTTTACCACGGCGGGTGCGAACGGCAACTTTGCCTGATTCCACCTCTTTATCACCACAGACCAGCATATACGGGACGCGACGCAAAGTGTGCTCGCGGATTTTAAAGCCAATCTTCTCATTTCTCAAGTCTGCTTTAACACGAATGCCCGCATTTGATAGTTTTTGCGTCAATTCGTTAACGTATTCAGACTGCGAATCGGTAATATTCATGATAACAACCTGAACCGGCGCAAGCCAAGTCGGGAAGAAACCAGCGAATTCTTCGGTCAGGATACCGATGAAACGTTCCATCGACCCCAGAATTGCGCGGTGAATCATTACCGGTACCTTACGCTCGTTGTCTTCGCCCACATAGGAGGCGCTCAGACGAGACGGCAAGGAGAAGTCCAGCTGTACTGTACCGCACTGCCATGCACGATCGAGGCAGTCATACAGGGTAAATTCAATTTTCGGACCGTAGAAAGCGCCTTCACCCAGTTGATATTCAAACGGGATGTTGTTTTCTTCCAGCGCAACCGCCAGGTCCGCCTCAGCACGATCCCACATTTCGTCGCTGCCAATACGTTTTTCAGGACGAGTGGAGAGTTTGACGACGATCTTCTCGAAGCCAAAAGTGCTGTACATATCATAGACTAAACGGATACATCCGTTAACTTCATCGCGAATTTGTTCTTCAGTACAGAAGATATGCGCGTCATCCTGGGTAAATCCACGTACGCGCATCAGGCCATGCAGCGAACCTGACGGCTCGTTACGGTGGCAGCTACCAAACTCGGCCATACGCAGCGGCAAATCGCGATACGACTTCAGCCCCTGGTTGAAAATTTGTACGTGACCCGGGCAGTTCATCGGCTTAATGCAGTATTCACGGTTCTCAGAAGACGTGGTGAACATTGCATCTTTGTAGTTGTCCCAGTGACCGGTTTTTTCCCACAGAACACGGTCCATCATGAACGGACCTTTAACTTCCTGATACTGGTACTCTTTCAGTTTAGAACGAACAAACACTTCCAGTTCACGGAAGATGGTCCAGCCATCGTTGTGCCAGAATACCATACCCGGTGCTTCTTCCTGCATATGGTACAGGTCGAGCTGTTTACCGATTTTACGGTGGTCGCGTTTCGCGGCTTCTTCCAGGCGCTGCAGGTAAGCGTTAAGCGCTTTTTTGTCTGCCCACGCCGTACCGTAAATACGTTGCAACATTTTGTTGTTGCTGTCGCCACGCCAGTAAGCCCCTGCCGTTTTCATTAGTTTGAAATGATGGCAGAAACGCATGTTCGGTACGTGCGGACCGCGGCACATATCGACATATTCTTCATGGAAGTACAGACCTGGCTTGTCATCATGGGCGATGTTTTCGTCAAGAATGGAGACTTTGTAGCTCTCCCCACGGTTGGCGAAAGTTTCACGCGCTTCGTGCCAGCTGACTTTCTTCTTAATGACGTCGTAGTTTTTCTCAGCAAGCTCATGCATCCGCTTCTCGAGTGCTTCGACATCTTCCTGGGTTAACGTACGGTCAAGATCAACGTCGTAATAAAAACCGTTGTCAATAACCGGGCCGATTGCCATTTTGGTATGCGGCCAAAGTTGTTTAATCGCGTGCCCTAACAGGTGCGCACAGGAGTGACGAATGATCTCCAGACCTTCTTCGTCTTTGGCGGTAATGATCGACAGTTGTGCGTCGTTTTCAATCAGATCGCAAGCATCAACCAGTTCGCCATTAACGCGCCCTGCGATACAGGCTTTCGCCAGACCTGGACCAATGTCCAGCGCAACATCCATGGGGCTTACAGCGTGGTCGTAATGGCGTTGGCTGCCATCAGGAAGAGTTATAACAGGCATTTTATATCCTTATTTGCAGTGGTGACCCACACGAAAGATCACATACAAAGAAAAATTTGTTTATTAACAGTTCATTGCGAAACCATCTAGCCAACAAATGCTAAATTGGTTCGCAATCAGGTACACAAATGAAAGACATTAACCTCTCACCTTCCACCCGGTTGAACGATGTTAACACTAAAAAAAGGGAGATTGTACCTTTCCGTTTCACATTGATTCGATTCGCAATTCGTTTGTAGTGAGTACACCAGCAAAACGCTTAAAGAACCACTGATAACATCACGGAGCGTCTGAAAGGTTTACTGCGAGCGGATTTGCAGCAGCATAAACTGAATCCAGCAAAGTTCGTTGCGTGATTTGGCGGTACTATTTAAACGATCATAAGATTAATGACGAAGTGGTCATATCACAATGATAAAAGTGACACAATTCTTATAGCAATTTTTCGTGCACATTTCGTTCTGGCGATAATAATTAATCATCATCCTCAAAACCTCCAGACATATATAAGGCGAAAAGATTATGAGTCAAAACGACATTATTATCAGAACTCATTATAAGTCTCCTCATAGAATGCACATCGATAGCGACATACCAACGCCTTCATCAGAGCCTATTAATCAATTTGCGCGCCAACTCATCACCCTACTTGATACCTCTGACTTAAGTTCGATGCTGTCATACTGTGTTACTCAGGAATTTACCGCAAACTGTCGAAAAATATCACAAAATTGTTATTCCACTGCCCTTTTTACCATTAACTTTGCCACTTCACCCATCCATGCAGAAAATATACTCATTACATTACACTATAAAAAAGAAATCATTTCCTTACTTCTGGAAACCACGCCCATTAAAGCTAACCATTTGCGAAGCATACTGGATTATATTGAACAGGGACAGTCAACTGCCGAAAAACGTAACCATTGCATGAAGCTGTCAAAAAAAATCCATAGAGAAAAAACTATACAACCAACAGTAAATCTCAATGGTAGTGCATTTTTTTCGCAATCTCCTTCTGACGCTATTTTTTGTCGCCATCTGTCATTGCAATACGCACTTGATTCACTGAGAAATGGAAAAGGCAAAGTCAATCTGATTAAACATTACTCCTCCGTTGAATCCATACAGCAGCATGTTCCCTTAGTCCGGGACGCGGAGTTCAGATCATTACTTCGCCATCCTCCTGCAGGGAGTCGCGTTATCGCGAGTAAAGATTTTGGCTTCGCTTTAGATATTTTCTTCTGTCGAATGATGGCAAACAATGTCAGTCATATGTCCGCGATTTTATATATAGACAATCATACTTTGTCAGTAAGGCTACGAATAAAGCAGTCAGCGTATGGGCAATTAAATTATGTTGTGTCCGTTTACGACCCGAACGATACCAACGTTGCCGTCAGAGGCACCCACAGGACAGCACGGGGCTTTCTCTCGCTCGATAAATTCATCAGTTCAGGTCCCGATGCTCAGACCTGGGCTGATAGGTATGTTCGCAACTGTGCAATTGCTTTTCTGCCCCTATTACCTGAGGGAGTTCCAGTGGCTATTTTCGCGGGTATTGCATCACGAATGCCATTTGCCCCTATACATCCATCGGCAATGTTGTTAATAATGGCCACAGGCCAGACTCAACAGCTTATTACATTATTCAAACAGTTACCCATACTCCCTGAAAAAGAAATCATTGAAATAATAACTGCGCAGAATAGCGTTGGTACACCTGCATTATTTTTGGCTATGATGAACGGACATACTGACAACGTGAAAATATTTATGCAAGAAATTCAGTCACTGGTAGATAATCATATCATTCATGAAGATAATCTGGTTAAATTACTGCAAACTAAAAGTGCTAACGAAACACCTGGACTCTATATCTCCATGTTGTATGGATTCGATGAAATAATCGATATCTTTCTGAATGCATTAACCACTCCAATAACACAAGAGCTTTTAAGCAAAAAAATGGTGATGGATATTTTAGCAATGAAAACACGTGATGGTGAGCCAGGATTATATGCCGCAATGGAAAATAATCACCCTTTGTGTGTCACACGGTTCCTCTCTAAAGTTTATGGAATCGCTGTTAAATATAACCTCAGCAAAATTAACATCATGGATTTATTAAAAGGCGCAACAGCACATGGAACCCCTGCTTTATACATCGCCATGAGTAAGGGTAATAAAGACGTCGTGTTATCTTATATATCAACGCTGGGTACTTTTGCAAAAAAATATTCTTTTAGTCAATGTCAGTTATTCACATTGTTGGCCGCTAAAAATCATGACAACATGTCAGCTGTTCATATAGCCATTCATCATAATCATTATAAAACTGTAGAAACATATTATGCTGCTATAAACGTAATCAGCCAAAGCCTGAGTTTTAGTGCTGATGAGCTAAAGACGTATTTATAACCAGATATTTATATATCGATACATAATTTTATTTTTTTCATAAACCGCAAAAACAGTGATCAGGTGTACAACGCCACCCGACGGCTGTAATAACAAAAAATCCCTTGATGCCTGTCCCTTTTGTTACACTCCGTTATCACGCACAAGAGATATGCAGGACACTGGTATGCCGACTAAACGCTTTGATAAAAAACACTGGAAGATGGTGGTGGTGCTACTGGCAATCTGTGGCGCTATGTTGTTGCTACGTTGGGCAGCAATGATTTGGGGCTGAGCAGTGACAAACGAAGACAGCCAGACCGCATAACACGGTCCGGCAGATAATTTTACATGCTGTAGCCCAGCGATAAGGTTGTCCGACGATCGGTATGTTCCGGTGCAGACTCTGGAGGTTCAGAGTTCCATGTGACGTTGTAAGCCACCTTCAGTCCAAAATGTTCATTAATAGCAACATTTAATGCGCTTTCAGAGTTCAGCGTTGTGTCTTCCGCGCCAAAGACGGAAACACCCTGCGTAAATTTAGCGTTGTCAGTCAACTGCCATGCATAAGCCCCGGAGGCATAACCCAGCGGCTGGGTTTCACTGGCATTATCGGTATATTTGTCGTAACGCACACCTGGACCGAATTCAAAGCGGAAACTGTGTACCGGGCCATTCAAAAACTGACGACCATAACCCGCGGTCAACACATCGCGCTCTCGATAGCCGTTATAACGGTCTGTCAGCCAGCTTGCCTGACCAAATAAATAGTCATAATCAGTTAAATTAAAACGGCTACGCCCGCCCGCCGCATATTTTTCTGAAGAACGCTCATCATTAGAAGAAGTATTACTGGCGTTCCCCCACAGCGACCAGGCAGTGGTTTGTCCATACCAGGTCATGGTGGTGTCAGCCGTAAGTGAGGAGCTTTTCGTATTGCCTGATTGTGCAAGATATCCTGCGTTCAGATTACCTTCGAAAGGTTTTTTAGCGCTGGCAGGATCGTCCATGACAGTAAAAACGGAATCATCGGCAGCTGCATTCAGTGACGCAAACATGCCCCCCGCCAACATAACGATGGCAGGAACTGTCTTCAAAAGCTTCATTTATCAAGAGTCCGTACAACAAAAAAAGAGACCTTCGCGGTCCCGGAAACTTTCTTAAGGATCAAAGATTAGCGTCCCTGGAAAGGTAACGAATTATAAAAAGGCGCGAATAACTTAGCAATGTATTCTTATTTCATTTTTTGAATAAGCATGTGGCGAAAACAGATTTTTATTTATATATATTTATCTGCAAAATTTTAAATAAAGCTCCAATAAATCATATTGTTAATTTCTTCACTTTCCGCTGATTCGGTGCCAGACTGAAATCAGCCTATAGGAGGAAATGATGGTACGTATCTATACGTTGACACTTGCGCCCTCTCTCGATAGCGCAACAATTACCCCGCAAATTTATCCCGAAGGAAAGCTGCGCTGTACCGCACCGGTATTCGAACCCGGAGGCGGCGGCATCAACGTCGCCCGCGCCATTGCCCATCTTGGAGGCAGTGCCACAGCGATCTTCCCGGCGGGTGGTGCGACCGGCGAACATCTGGTTTCACTGTTGGCAGATGAAAATGTCCCCGTCGCTACTGTAGAAGCCAAAGACTGGACCCGGCAGAATTTACACGTACATGTGGAAGCAAGCGGTGAGCAGTATCGTTTTGTCATGCCAGGCGCGGCATTAAGTGAAGATGAGTTTCGCCAGCTTGAAGAGCAAGTTCTGGAAATTGAATCCGGTGCTATCCTGGTCATAAGCGGAAGCCTGCCGCCAGGTGTGAAGCTGGAAAAATTAACCCAACTGATTTCCGCTGCGCAAAAACAAGGGATTCGCTGCATCGTCGACAGTTCTGGCGAAGCGTTAAGTGCAGCACTGGCGATTGGTAATATCGAGTTGGTTAAGCCTAACCAAAAAGAACTCAGTGCGCTAGTGAATCGCGAACTCACCCAGCCAGACGATGTCCGCAAAGCCGCGCAGGAAATCGTTAATAGCGGCAAGGCCAAACGAGTTGTCGTTTCCCTGGGTCCACAAGGGGCGTTGGGCGTTGATAGTGAAAACTGCATTCAGGTTGTGCCACCACCGGTGAAAAGCCAGAGCACCGTTGGCGCTGGTGACAGCATGGTCGGCGCGATGACACTGAAACTGGCAGAAAATGCCTCTCTTGAAGAGATGGTCCGTTTTGGCGTAGCTGCGGGGAGTGCAGCCACACTCAATCAGGGAACACGCCTGTGCTCCCATGACGATACACAAAAAATTTACGCTTACCTTTCCCGCTAACTGAAACATTCCCCCTGCATTGGGGGAATCACCACCAACCTGTCGGCAACGCGTTTCTCCGACTATGCTCAAAAGTCATGTGATAACAAAGGGGTGAACTATGGCCAGTGGCGATCTTGTCCGTTATGTCATAACCGTCATGTTGCACGAAGATACATTGACTGAAATTAACGAGTTGAATAATTACCTGACTCGCGACGGTTTTTTGCTCACCATGACGGATGATGATGGAAATATCCATGAGCTGGGGACTAACACTTTTGGACTTATCAGTACCCAAAGTGAAGAAGAAATTAGAGAACTGGTTTCGGGGCTTACCCAAAGTGCAACCGGCAAAGATCCTGAAATCACCATCACGACCTGGGAGGAATGGAATAGCAACAGAAAATAAATGGTTTTTGGGCAATAATCAGTCTGTGGTGTGCGTTAGCTCGTGTTTTTACACCGCATTCTTGCGCTAACCTTATGATCTGGCAGACAACATGGGAGAGACATCATGTGGCAGGCAATCAGTCGTCTTTTGAGCGAGCAGTTAGGTGAAGGCGAAATCGAACTGCGTAATGAACTGCCTGGCGGAGAAGTCCATGCCGCATGGCATTTGCGCTATGCAGGACATGACTTTTTCGTCAAATGTGATGAAAGGGAACTGCTTCCTGGTTTTACCGCCGAAGCTGACCAACTGGAGTTACTGTCGCGTAGTAAAACCGTCACCGTGCCTAAGGTTTGGGCAGTTGGCGCTGACCGTGACTACAGTTTTCTGGTGATGGATTATCTCCCACCTCGCCCGCTGGATGCGCATAGCGCATTTATTCTTGGTCAGCAAATTGCGCGTTTACATCAATGGAGCGACCAACCACAATTTGGCCTCGATTTCGATAACGCGCTCTCCACAACTCCCCAGCCCAACACCTGGCAACGTCGCTGGTCAACGTTTTTTGCTGAACAACGGATTGGCTGGCAGCTGGAACTGGCGGCAGAAAAAGGGATCGCTTTCGGCAATATCGATGCCATCGTCGAGCATATTCAGCAGCGTCTGGCCTCGCATCAACCGCAGCCTTCTCTGTTGCACGGCGATTTATGGTCCGGCAACTGTGCGCTGGGTCCGGATGGCCCGTACATTTTCGACCCGGCCTGCTACTGGGGTGACCGAGAGTGCGACCTGGCGATGTTACCGCTGCATACTGAACAGCCGCCACAAATCTATGACGGCTATCAGTCAGTATCCCCGCTACCTGCCGATTTCCTTGAACGTCAACCGGTTTACCAACTCTACACGCTGTTAAATCGTGCAAGGTTATTTGGCGGTCAGCATTTGGTTATTGCTCAGCAGTCACTGGATAGATTATTAGCAGCATAATATGGGGTGAGGATAATGGCCGCTCCGTGCGGCCTTTTGATTAAATAAACCCAAGCAGAGAAAAGAACACATAACCTGCAGCAATACAAATAAGCGGCAGGATATACAGCGAGAAAAACTGCAGGAAAATAGTATGGTGCGGAACAACAATACGTGACTCAATTTGTTCACGCGTTAGCCCCTCTTCCCCTTTGGCTTTTTCCAGAATGAGTTGATCTTCAACACCTTCCCGCAAGAAGCGCGCCTGGCGACTCATCCGGGCTCCGGAATCCTGCAACGCCAGTCCGACAAAAATCAGGATGAAAATCACCCAGAACATAACGTTCACGCCACCATTAAAATTGGGCGTCGGAGAGTTGTACCAGAACAGATTCAAAAAAGGCGTATTCGCCTGCATCATATCGATCATGACATGAGTAAAGTCGAGCATGACCGCATTAATGCCTTCCTGGTTTTCCTGCCGGGTATTCATAAATTTCAGCAAAGAAATCAATGTAGAGATCAATGCAGGTATAAAAATCACCCAACCCAAAATCCTTTTCAAAACAGCAATGCGTCCAGCTTGTTGATACGTCATGAGTTCTCCTTGATTAAGACGCGTCGTTTCACTTAGTTTACCTGTAGATATCTGTTTTCGCCCATTCTTTAAAGGCGATATGATAGGCGCTTAATCATAAGCACGGCTTAATACCTTACACATAATGCTCTAAAGGAGAGGTTGTAATGTCAACCCCGCGTCAGATTCTTGCTGCAATTTTTGATATGGATGGATTACTTATCGACTCAGAACCTTTATGGGATCGAGCTGAACTGGATGTGATGGCAAGCCTGGGGGTGGATATCTCCCGTCGTAACGAGCTGCCGGACACCTTAGGTTTACGCATCGATATGGTGGTCGATCTTTGGTACGCCCGGCAACCGTGGAATGGGCCAAGCCGTCAGGAAGTAGTAGAACGGGTTATTGCCCGTGCCATTTCACTGGTTGAAGAGACACGTCCATTATTACCAGGCGTGCGCGAAGCTGTTGCGTTATGCAAAGAACAAGGTTTATTAGTGGGACTGGCCTCCGCGTCACCACTACATATGCTGGAAAAAGTGTTGACCATGTTTGACTTACGCGACAGTTTCGATGCCCTCGCCTCGGCTGAAAAACTGCCTTACAGCAAGCCGCATCCGCAAGTATATCTCGACTGCGCAGCAAAACTGGGCGTTGACCCACTGACCTGCGTGGCGCTGGAAGACTCGGTAAATGGCATGATCGCTTCTAAAGCAGCCCGCATGCGTTCCATCGTCGTTCCTGCGCCAGAAGCGCAAAATGATCCACGTTTTGTATTAGCAAACGTCAAACTCTCATCGCTGACAGAACTCACCGCAAAAGACCTTCTCGGTTAATGACCAGGGGCAGTGATCACACTGCTCCTGGTTCTTTATCTGAATTTGCATTCAACTGACGGATTAATCGTCAATTTAAGAGAAAGAGTTACACCGTCACCACTTCCGCGCACTGTATAAAAATCCTATACTGTACGTATCGACAGTTTAGTGAGTTTTATCATGACGGCGGAAGGTCACCTTCTATTTTCTATTGCTTGTGCGGTATTTGCCAAAAATGCCGAGCTGACGCCCGTGCTGGCACAGGGTGACTGGTGGCATATTGTCCCTTCCGCAATCCTGACGTGTTTGTTACCGGACATCGATCACCCAAAGTCGTTTCTTGGGCAGCGATTAAAGTGGATATCAAAACCGATCGCCCGCGCTTTTGGGCATCGTGGTTTTACCCACAGTCTGCTGGCGGTATTTGCGCTGCTGGCAACCTTTTACCTTAAGGTTCCTGAAAGCTGGTTCATTCCGGCTGATGCGCTACAAGGAATGGTGCTGGGTTATTTGAGCCACATACTTGCCGATATGCTGACCCCCGCCGGTGTTCCCCTGCTCTGGCCATGCCGCTGGCGTTTCCGCTTGCCTATCCTGGTTCCCCAAAAGGGCAACCAACTGGAACGTTTTATCTGCATGGCATTATTTGTCTGGTCGGTATGGATGCCCCATTCATTACCCGAAAACAGCGCTGTCCGTTGGTCATCGCAAATGATCAATACCTTGCAGATCCAGTTTCATCGGCTTATTAAGCATCAGGTTGAATACTAAAAAGGCAAAAATCACCTTTCTGGAATAAGCAATTCCATTTGAATATAAGAGCCAGCTCACAGTTCTGTTAATCTTGCGCCAACACTATGACTGCTACGCAGTGATAGAAATAATAAGATCAGGAGAACGGGGATGAACTTTCCATTAATTGCGAACATCGTGGTGTTCGTTGTACTGCTGTTTGCGCTGGCTCAGACCCGCCATAAACAGTGGAGTCTGGCGAAAAAAGTGCTGGTGGGTCTGGTGATGGGTGTGGTTTTTGGCCTTGCCCTGCATACCATTTATGGTTCTGACAGCCAGGTACTTAAAGATTCTGTACAGTGGTTTAACATTGTTGGTAACGGCTATGTTCAACTGCTGCAAATGATCGTAATGCCGTTAGTCTTCGCCTCTATTCTGAGCGCGGTTGCCCGTCTGCATAACGCATCACAGTTAGGCAAAATCAGTTTTCTGACCATCGGAACGCTTTTGTTTACCACGCTGATTGCGGCGCTGGTCGGTGTGCTGGTCACCAACCTGTTTGGTTTGACGGCTGAAGGTCTGGTTCAGGGTGGTGCAGAAACTGCACGTTTGAACGCCATCGAAAGTAACTATGTTGGTAAAGTCTCTGACCTGAGCGTTCCGCAGCTGGTCTTGTCCTTTATCCCGAAAAACCCGTTTGCCGATCTGACCGGAGCCAATCCGACGTCAATTATCAGCGTGGTAATTTTTGCCGCATTCCTCGGCGTAGCTGCGCTGAAGCTGCTGAAGGATGATGCGCCGAAAGGTGAACGCGTCTTAACCGCTATCGATACCCTGCAAAGCTGGGTGATGAAACTGGTTCGCCTGGTCATGCAGCTGACCCCTTACGGCGTTCTGGCGCTGATGACCAAAGTGGTTGCAGGTTCTAACCTGCAAGACATCATCAAACTGGGAAGTTTCGTTGTCGCGTCCTACCTCGGTCTGCTGATTATGTTTGCAGTGCATGGCATTCTGCTGGGCATTAATGGCGTGAGCCCGCTGAAGTACTTCCGTAAGGTATGGCCAGTTCTGACGTTTGCCTTTACCAGCCGTTCCAGTGCTGCGTCTATCCCACTGAATGTGGAAGCACAAACGCGTCGACTCGGTGTTCCTGAATCCATCGCCAGTTTCGCCGCCTCTTTCGGTGCAACCATTGGTCAGAACGGCTGTGCCGGTTTGTATCCGGCGATGCTGGCGGTGATGGTTGCGCCTACGGTTGGCATTAACCCGATGGACCCGATGTGGATTGCGACGCTGGTCGGTATTGTTACCGTTAGTTCCGCAGGCGTTGCCGGTGTCGGTGGTGGTGCAACTTTCGCCGCACTGATTGTGCTGCCTGCGATGGGCCTGCCAGTAACCCTGGTGGCGCTGTTAATCTCCGTTGAACCGCTTATCGACATGGGCCGTACGGCGCTAAACGTTAGTGGCTCGATGACCGCTGGCACGCTGACCAGCCAGTGGCTGAAGCAAACCGATAAAGCCATTCTGGATAGCGAAGACGACGCCGAACTGGCACACCGTTAATTCTTATGCTGGCAACGGTCCGTTTTGTATAGGGACCGTTGCCTTACTTTTTAAATGTTCCATCGCGGCGATGCATACTGACTCATATTGAAACAGATCGTCAGCGAAAAAAATGGCCAACTTATCAATACATTCCTGGCTCAATGAATGTGCCTGTAGCGAGAAGCTTAAAACCTCATACCCGAGACGTTTTCTAAGTGAACTATCTGGAATACTCATAATATCTTCAAGCACACCATTTCCTATTCCCGGAAGATTTAGTGGATTAAAAAGAAGACTGATATTAAGCATTGATATTATCGAAGGAAACTTTAGGAGACTCTCATTTTTTTGAATCGCAGCAAAAATGCTCCCGACAGGATGTATATAATTTTGTTCATAGTATATAGTCCTTAAATAGTGAATAACCAACCTGTTTTTTATATTGATCAAATTGGTCATTTTTTCTGGGCGAAATACAGAAGTGACATCCATTCCAATAAAATCTTTATTTATACCTCTTATCCGAATTTCACTACCATAAAGATTATTAATTATTACTCTATATTTAACATTGTCCTGCAGATATGTATCAAAACTAAGTGCTGGCGCTCCTGGCTTTGAGGCATCATAGTTAATGTTAGACATATAGGCAATCATATAATTAAAGTTTGATTCTGCTATTTCATCGCAGTCACATTGACCCGTTGATATAAAGAAAGTGAGTGCTGTCATAGTAGACTGCAGCCTTTCTTTAAAAGAGTCGAAAGCCAGGCTTTTAATATTTAAATCACCATAATTACTCTGTATTAAGTTTGTAGAAAGCATCTCCCGCCTCATATTGTTAACAAAATTATTATCTCATTTAAATCTAAGTCATTTACAATATAAGTTTAAGAGCGACGCCACAGGATGAACTATCAAAAATAGCTCATCATGATTAGCAAAACTTAACCATTTTAAAATAAATAAACAATTAAAGAAAAAAGTTCACTTATTTATAGCAATAGATCGTCAAAGGCAGCTTTTTGTTACAGGTGGTTTGAATGAATGTAGCAATGAAATACAAAATTTCAGGCCATGTAACTCCCGACAAAACCGGGAGGTACGTAATCTTTACTCAGTCACTTCCCCTTCCTGGCGGATCTGATTTGCCCAACGCTGGGCGGATTCAGGCACAGTAAACGCCGGTGAGCGCATAAATGACTCCCCCATCAGTACAAACGCAACATATTTGCCACGCAGCATCCAGACATCACGAAACGAATCCATCTTTATCGCATGTTCTGGCGGCGCGGGTTCCGTGCGTGGGACATAGCTAATAATCTGGCGGTTTTGCTGACGGAGCGGTTTCTTCATTACTGGCTTCACTAAACGCATATTAAAAATCAGAAAAACTGTAGTTTAGCCGATTTAGCCCCTGTACGTCCTGCTTTGCGTGTATTTCATAACACCGTTTCCAGAATAGTCTCCGAAGCGGGATCTGACTGGTGGTCTATAGTTAGAGGGTTTTTTGACCAAAACAGCGGCCCTTTCAGTAATAATTTAAGGAGACGAGTTCAATGTCGCAACATAACGAAAAGAACCCACATCAGCACCAGTCACCACTACACGATTCCAGCGAAGCGAAACCGGGGATGGACTCACTGGCACCTGAAGACGGATCTCATCGTCCAGCGGCTGAACCAACACCGCCAGGTGCACAGCCTACCGCCCCTGGGAGCCTGAAAGCCCCTGATACGCGTAACGAAAAACTTAATTCTCTGGAAGACGTACGCAAAGGCAGTGAAAATTATGCGCTGACCACTAATCAGGGCGTGCGCATCGCCGACGATCAAAACTCACTGCGTGCCGGTAACCGTGGTCCAACGCTGCTGGAAGATTTTATTCTGCGCGAGAAAATCACCCACTTTGACCATGAGCGCATCCCGGAACGTATTGTTCATGCACGCGGATCAGCCGCTCACGGTTATTTCCAGCCATATAAAAGCTTAAGCGATATTACCAAAGCGGATTTCCTCTCAGATCCGAACAAAATCACCCCAGTATTTGTACGTTTCTCTACCGTTCAGGGTGGTGCTGGCTCTGCCGATACCGTGCGTGATATCCGTGGCTTTGCCACCAAGTTCTATACCGAAGAGGGTATTTTTGACCTTGTTGGCAATAACACGCCAATCTTCTTTATCCAGGATGCGCATAAATTCCCTGATTTTGTGCATGCGGTAAAACCAGAACCACACTGGGCAATTCCACAAGGGCAAAGCGCCCACGATACTTTCTGGGATTATGTTTCTCTGCAACCTGAAACTCTGCACAACGTGATGTGGGCGATGTCGGATCGCGGTATCCCGCGCAGTTACCGCACCATGGAAGGCTTCGGTATTCACACCTTCCGCCTGATTAATGCCGAAGGGAAGGCAACGTTCGTACGTTTCCACTGGAAACCACTGGCAGGTAAAGCCTCACTCGTTTGGGATGAAGCACAAAAACTAACCGGACGTGACCCGGACTTCCACCGCCGCGAGTTGTGGGAAGCGATTGAAGCAGGCGATTTTCCGGAATACGAACTGGGCTTCCAGTTGATTCCTGAGGAAGATGAATTTAAGTTCGACTTCGACCTTCTTGATCCAACTAAACTTATCCCGGAAGAACTGGTGCCCGTTCAGCGTGTCGGCAAAATGGTGCTCAATCGCAATCCGGATAACTTCTTTGCCGAAAACGAACAAGCAGCATTCCATCCAGGTCATATTGTTCCTGGTCTGGACTTCACCAACGATCCGCTGTTGCAGGGGCGTTTGTTCTCTTATACCGATACACAAATCAGTCGTCTTGGCGGACCAAATTTCCATGAGATTCCGATTAACCGCCCGACCTGCCCTTACCATAATTTCCAGCGTGACGGCATGCATCGTATGGGGATCGACACTAACCCGGCGAATTATGAACCGAACTCGATCAACGATAACTGGCCGCGCGAAACACCGCCGGGGCCGAAACGCGGCGGTTTTGAATCATACCAGGAGCGCGTGGAAGGCAATAAAGTTCGCGAGCGCAGCCCATCGTTTGGCGAATATTATTCCCATCCGCGTCTGTTCTGGCTAAGTCAGACGCCATTCGAGCAGCGCCATATTGTCGATGGTTTCAGTTTTGAGTTAAGCAAAGTAGTTCGTCCGTATATTCGTGAGCGCGTTGTTGACCAGCTGGCACATATTGATCTCACTCTGGCCCAGGCGGTGGCGAAAAATCTCGGTATCGAGCTGACGGACGACCAGCTGAATATCACCCCGCCTCCGGACGTCAACGGTCTGAAAAAGGATCCATCCTTAAGTTTGTACGCCATTCCTGACGGTGATGTGAAAGGTCGCGTGGTAGCGATTTTACTTAATGATGAAGTGAGATCGGCAGACCTTCTGACCATTCTCAAGGCGCTGAAGGCCAAAGGCGTTCATGCCAAACTGCTCTACTCCCGAATGGGTGAAGTGACTGCGGATGACGGTACGGTGTTGCCTATAGCCGCTACCTTTGCCGGTGCACCTTCGCTGACGGTCGATGCGGTCATTGTCCCTTGCGGCAATATCGCGGATATCGCTGACAACGGCGATGCCAACTACTACCTGATGGAAGCCTACAAACACCTTAAACCGATTGCGCTGGCGGGAGACGCGCGCAAGTTTAAAGCAACAATCAAGGTCGCTGACAAGGGTGAAGAAGGGATTGTGGAAGCTGACAGCGCCGACGGTAGTTTTATGGATGAACTGTTAACGCTGATGGCAGCACACCGCGTGTGGTCACGCATTCCTAAGATTGACAAAATCCCGGCGTAAATATGGATAAGGTCACGCCCCCTGGGGAGTGACCTTACCACCTTACTTACACATCAAGATAACTACCCAACCGATAACCACGCTCAGCAATCGCATATTTCAACGACGCTGAAGTCAGCACATCCAGTTCCGTTAACCGAGGGAAGCAATAAGCACTCTGGCGAATCGTATTATCGACAAACGCCGGATGGCACATCACTTCCAACGAGCGTTCCCCGCGATGGCTGGAATCATCAAGCACTTGCAGGAACAGTGCCTCGCTAATCTCTTCACCATAAAACGCGCTACTGAATCCCTGCGAACTGCGCAGATTAGCCGGTAAATCACCATCGTTAGATAGCGGCTGACGGTCGATGCGCAACGCAATCCCCTCTTCAGCCGCAAACTTTGCCACAATCGGGAAAATCTGCGGGAACATATGCACATGATGATGGCTATCAAGATGCGTAGGTTTGCGTCCAAATAGCTCAATGAAACGCAAATACTGACTGGCAAGCTCCTGAGTAATTTCTTCCAGCGGTAAAGCATCTTCTTCTGCCAACTGCCAGATCCATTTTCCCAGCACACCATCGCGGGTTAACCCAGGCATAGCTGTCAGAGGCTTGCCCATAGTAAGGACAAAGTGCATCCCTATGGCCAGACTCGGTTCATCACGGCTAAACTGCACCGCATGGTCAATAGCCTGCCCATTCACCAGCGCCGTCGTCGACGTGACAATCCCATTGCGACAGGCCTCGATAATGCCGTAGTTCTGACCTTTGCTTAAGCCAAAATCATCGGCATTAACAATCAGTAAGCGTTCCATAATCAGCCTCGGTTAATGTGCTTTTTTAAGCTCTGCGATGCAGTCGGCAAAATTTGGCAACCATTTCTCGTGCGCCAGAATCATCTCGCGTGCCAGCAGCTCAGCATCGCGATCGGAATGCACCAACGGACTAAGGTTTAGGGCCAGTAACACATCGTTAAACTCTCCGCTAAGTGCGGCGTTGCTGGCAGCAATCTCGAAGCCTTTAATGGTGTGAATCAGCCCCATCACTTTATCATCGAAATGCGTAATGCGCGGATGTGGCGTCGCGCCATCGCGCCCCAGCGTACAGGTCATTTCTACCGCCCAGTCTGCCGGAATATTATCAATATGCCCATGATGCGGGATATTAACGTAATGTTCAGCTTGCTTGTCGTTGTAGATAGCGTTGATCACTTCGCACGCTGCATCAGAGTAATAAGCCCCACCGCGCTGTTCCAGTTCTTTCGGCTTAACTTTCAACTCCGGGTTTTTATATAGCTCAAAAAGTTGTTTCTCGACTTTCTGTACTACCTGCGCTCGTGCGCCGCCTTTGTAGTATTCGCCCATTTCAATAGCCAGCATCTCTTTTTGCTTGAAGTAATAAAGCAAATAAGAACACGGCAACAGATTCAGAGAACGAATTAAGCCTTCGCTAAATGGCAGATCGAAAATATTTTTAACGCCAGATGCTTTTAACTGCCCGGATGCCACACCATCAAGCAATTCGGCAAAGCGTGATTTGCCATTTACCAGCACATCTTTAATGAACACCATATGGTTGAGGCCGAACAGATCGATAGATAAATCATCGCTGTCTTTCAGCATCAGAACATCGCGAATAAACATCTTCATGCCTATCGGAATATTACACACGCCGATAAAGCGTTTAAATCCGGTATGACGATAAACGGCTTCAGTGACCATTCCCGCCGGGTTAGTGAAGTTAATCACCCATGCATTCGGACAAAGTTCTTCGACATCTTTTACGATGTCAAAAATCACCGGAATGGTACGCAGACCTTTAAACAGACCGCCCGCGCCGTTAGTTTCCTGACCAAGATAACCATGACTTAATGGAATACGTTCATCCAGTTCGCGCGCCGGTAATTGGCCTACGCGCAGTTGGGTAGTAACGAAATCAGCATCTTTCAATGCTTCGCGGCGATCCAGCGTTTTATAAAGCTTCATCGGGACGCCAGCGTTATCAATCATCCGTTGGCAGAGATCAAAAATAATATCCAGTTTCTCTTTACCATCTTCGACATCCACCAGCCATAATTCGCTGACCGGCAATTCGTGATAACGCTTAATAAATCCTTCCAGTAACTCCGGGGTATAGCTGCTCCCGCCACCAATAGTGACGACTTTTAATTTCTGGCTCATAATTTCTCCCTTCAGTACAGAATACTGATATCTGGCATATCTGCCCCCCCGGACATAAATAATCCAGCAACAGGACAGATATGTGAATTGTCAGGTATAACGACTTACTGATTAAATTCAGTCAATTTCTTACGATAGCTCTTAGGCGTAAAGGACGTTAATTTCTTAAACGTTTTAATAAACAAACTCGGGCTACTATAACCGGCCTCAAACGCAATATCCGTCACTGAATAGTTGGTCATTTCCAGTTGTTTTTTGGCAAAATTAATACGGATTTCATTAATAATCTGCATTGGCGTTTTGCCATAATATCGTTGAGTCGCTCGCGTCAAATATTCCTGTGATTTGGCTGACAACGTCACCATATTCTCCAGCGCCGATTCACTAAACTGCTCTTTATCATGCATCTTTTCTACCGTACTTTTCAGCCACTGCGGTACATCATCAATCACCTGTTCTTCGCGGTAATGACGTAAACGGTTAATGACATAAAAAGTAACCATCTCAACAAACTCTTCCAGCCCTGTTTCGCGGAAATTCAATGAAGAAATCACTGTTTCCACATAGGTGAGAAAAGCGTTATTGGTCCGGTATACCTGCGAAGCTACAAAGCAATAAGGCAACAACGGCAGGTAATGCTGCTCAAAAAAGCGTTTACTGATCCCAACGTTCAATATGCGCGTGGCACCAAACTCATAAAAACTTTGATGGTGCGAACCTAACGGAATAAAAACAAAATCGCCCCGTTCCAGTAACACGCGCTTACCGTTAATCTCCTGGAAATAACGCCCGGTTAATACCAGAGTAAATTCATAATAGTCGTGCTGATGCAGTCCGCTGATACTCTCAGTTTTGTTATAGATAAACACATGGAAATTTTTGCCATTAAACAACTGCTGTTCTCGGGCGGTGGCAATTTCCGGCGCGTTAATCACTGGCTGCATCATCGACTCCTTATGCCTTCAGTTTTTCATGAAGCTCAATTAATTCAGTAATCAGTTCACGCGCAAGCATGGACGTCATTAAATGATCCTGAGCGTGGACCAGCACCAGACTCACTTTCATCTTACCTTCGCCCGCATCGCCTTCAATCAGTTTCGTCTGTACCAGATGCGCTTCATTCAATGCCATCCGTGACTGATCCATCATGGCTTTTGCTGCGGCAAAATCGCCCTGCTTCGCCTGTTTCAGTGCCGCATACGCCAGGCTGCGCGCTTGTCCGGAGTTGATGATAAGCCCCATCACCACTTCTTCCAGCTCTTCAGCTTCTGTTTGCGTATCGGGAATGTTATCGAGATCCATCATACATCGTTCCTCTCTTTTCTTACCGGCACGATTACCCGTACCGGCATCGATTAAAATTTCAGGGCGTTAGCGATATCTTCTTCGCTCTCTTCTTTATCAATCGCGTTTTGTGCTTTGTTAGCGACCACAACAAAGGGCAGATAAATTAACGTTGCGATACCAAGGTTGAAGAGTGCAACCAGCAATGCGGCGACGCTACCGTTGGTGTTAAAGAAGGCTCCCAGACCGGTTGGCATGGTCCACGGTGCAATATTGGTCACCGGAGGAATAATGCCCATGTAGTACGCTGCCAGGGTGATTGCCGCCAGAATCGGTTGTACCAGTACAAACGGGATAAACATCACCGGGTTCATGATAATTGGCAGACCAAACAGAATCGGTTCGTTAATCTGGAAGATGCCGGACGGCAGCGCCAGTTTTGCCACCTGACGATAATCAGCACGGCGAGAGGCGATAAAGATAGCCAGGATCAGACCTAAAGTCGCACCACTGCCCCCAAGGAAAATAAAGGAGTCCAGCATCGGCTTGGCCCAGATATGGAAGGTCTTACCGGCTGCCAGCGCCGCTTCGACGGAACCATATTGCTGATAGGTCGCGATATTTTCCAGCGCCCACGGCGTCATAATGCCGTTGTCCAGTGCGGTCAGCGCCAGCGCACCATGAATACCGAAGAACCAGAGCAGTGGAACAAAGATCACATAGGCCCAGCCCACCACGCTACCCAACGATGCCAGTGGGGTTGAGATGGTATCCATAATGATCTGATGGAAGTTGGTGCCCCAGGTATTCAACGCCCAGGCAATAATCCCCATCACGGAAAGAATAATAAAGCCGGGAATTAAAGCCGAGAAGGAACGCGATACTGAAGCAGGTACGCTATCGGGCAATTTAATGACCCAATTGCGGCGGACAATAAAGGTAAACATTTCTGCCACCACCAGGCCAATAATAATCCCGGAGATGATATTCGCCCCACCTAACCAGTTTGCGCCAACCGCATAGGCCTCACCGACACTATATGGGGTGACGGTCATAAATGCTGCAACGGATAACAACCCAGCCGCCAGCGCATCGACTTTACGCTCTTCTGCCAGCGCCATGCCAATAAAGAACGGTGCCATTAAAGACATTATCCCTAATGTTCCGTTATATACGTTGCCGCCAATACCTTTCAGACCATTAAGTGTTTCAATGGTTGAGGCATCCAGGCGAATACCTAAGGAATAAAAAAACGACCCCTCCCCAAAGCTTAGAAAAACGTTGTTAATTAATACAAACATGGCCCCCGCAAGGGTTAACGGCATTAAGCGAATAAAGCCATTTTTGATTGCATTAACGTGTGGCTGCTTTCCTATTTTAACTGCAAAAGGGAGGAGTACCTTTTCAAGCGATGCAATAACATTACTCATAGAAAAATACCCTTAAAAACCGCAATTTAAATATTGCGGTATTGATTTATGAAATAACTCTTTGACGGGAAAATTTAAAAAAATTAATTTGCTGCGGCTTTTTTAATCGCTGCAACCGCAGCCTTAAGCACGCCTAAACCATCGACTTTGCCATAAAGCAACGAGTCAATTACTTCAACCGGTTTGTTGGGTAACAAACGCTGGATTTCGGGCAACATATAAGCAATCTGCGGCCCTAATAACACGACATCGGCATTCTGACCTTTTTCACCAGCCAGTGTTTCCGGAAATGCTTCAATAATGACCGGAACTTCATATTTTTCTGCCTGTGCGCGCATTTTTGATACCAGTAAAGAGGTAGACATGCCCGCAGAACAAAACAGATAAATGTGTTTCTTTTCCATAAAACTGCCCTCATCGACGATTATCTGTAAGCCAGACACTCCGCAAGCCTTAACCTGCTTCCATGCTCTGGGTAACTTGCGAAACCAACATGACTTTTTTTGTGGCTGAAAGGAGTATACGGTATAGACCTGAGCAATAGTATTTCTTTGACCTTATAAATTGTCTCTCCTTGACCTGCGGTTATGACCCTCTTCACATTTCGGGCAAATAATTCGCGAAGATAATTAAGAACTCAGGCCAAAAAAAACCGGCGCAATGGCCGGTTTCCGTTGTAACTCAAGCTTTCAGGCGAAGTGATTACTTCGCAGCCTGTGGATCAGTGTCGTATTCAGCACAGGTCTGATAACCGGAGTTGATGACATGTCCGGTATCATCTAACGCGACAAAGTAGGTTTCTGCTTTACCATCACGTTGACCCAGGATGTAGGTCTGGCAAGTACCACGAGCATGGATCATGCTCACTTCAGACGAAGGTTTACCCGCAATTTGTGCAACCTGCGCCCGGCTCATGCCTTTTTTGACGTCTTTCACCACAGGCTGTACAAACTGGTCTTTGGTACGATCATAAGCCGTACAACCCGCCAGCATGGTTAATACCGCCGCTGCACTCAGAATTCCTGCCATATTCTTGTTCATATTCCGTCCTCTTGTTTATCAGCGTGTTAGATAAGCCTGGAATACATTGGGCGCTTTTTCAAGCCCGTGAACGAAACGGCTCCGCTTTCAGAGGATTCCTGTATGACGTTTTAACCACCATTCAGCCCGCTGTCGCTTGTCGTTTCAGTAGCAACGGGTTAGCTTTAAGGAAGTTTTGTCTTTTCTGTCTGGAGGGGTTCAATGACATTGCAACAACAAATAATAAAGGCGCTGGGCGCAAAACCGCAGATTAATGCTGAAGAGGAAATTCGTCGTAGTGTCGATTTTCTGAAAAGCTACCTGCAAACTTATCCGTTCATTAAATCACTGGTGCTAGGGATCAGCGGCGGTCAGGACTCCACGCTTGCCGGTAAGCTGTGCCAGATGGCGATTAATGAGCTGCGCCAGGAAACCGGCAACGAATCACTGCAATTTATTGCCGTACGCCTGCCCTATGGTGTTCAGGCCGACGAACAAGATTGCCAGGATGCCATTGCCTTTATTCAACCGGATCGCGTATTAACCGTTAATGTCAAGGGCGCGGTATTGGCCAGCGAACAGGCGCTGCGCGAAGCGGGTATTGAATTAAGTGATTTTGTCCGTGGCAATGAAAAAGCGCGTGAGCGGATGAAAGCACAATATAGCATTGCGGGTATGACCAGCGGTGTCGTGGTGGGCACCGATCATGCAGCAGAAGCCATTACCGGATTCTTCACTAAATATGGTGACGGCGGTACAGACATTAATCCACTGTATCGTCTCAACAAACGTCAGGGTAAACAGTTACTGGCAGCATTAGGTTGCCCGGAACACCTTTATAAGAAAGCGCCAACTGCCGATCTGGAAGATGATCGCCCTTCTCTGCCAGATGAAGTGGCACTCGGCGTGACCTATGACAATATCGACGACTATCTGGAAGGGAAAAACCTACCTGAACAGGTCGCCAGAACAATAGAGAACTGGTATCTGAAAACCGAACATAAACGCCGTCCGCCAATTACCGTTTTCGATGATTTCTGGAAGAAGTAATAATTTGCACATATTGGTTTGTGCGAAAAAGAGTACTTTGTTCACGCCGGATGCGGCGTGAACGCCTTATTCGACCTACAAAACTATGCAAATTCAATATATTGCATGAGTCGAATAGGACTGACAGGCGTAGCACGTCTCACGGTGTAACCTTTGTCATCGCCCCGCCTCTTTTTTAATCGCTCCCCGCCTGTTACACTGGATAGATAACCAGCACTCGGAGTCAACAGTGGTACGGCGTTTAACTTCTCCGCGGCTCGAATTTGAAGCTGCGGCAATTTATGAATATCCCGAACATTTACGTTCATTCCTTAATGACTTACCCACCCGACCAGGGGTGTATCTGTTTCATGGCGAAAGTGACACCATGCCGCTCTATATCGGCAAAAGCATTAACATCCGCAGCCGCGTCCTTTCTCATTTACGTACCCCGGATGAAGCCGCCATGCTACGGCAATCCCGGCGAATTAGCTGGATCTGCACCGCAGGCGAAATCGGCGCTCTGCTCCTTGAAGCGCGATTAATCAAAGAGCAGCAGCCACTGTTTAATAAACGGTTGCGCCGCAATCGCCAGCTCTGCGCCCTGCAATTAAATGAAAAGCGCGTCGATATGGTGTATGCCAAAGAGGTGGATTTTTCACGAGCCCCCAACCTGTTTGGCCTGTTTGCCAATAGGCGCGCAGCTTTGCAAGCATTGCAGACCATCGCTGATGAACAAAAACTTTGTTATGGCCTGTTGGGACTGGAACCGTTAAGCCGCGGTCGTGCTTGTTTTCGTTCAGCGCTTAAACGTTGCGCCGGAGCATGCTGCGGTAAAGAGAGCCATGAGGAACATGCGCTACGCTTGCGCCAGTCTCTGGAGCGTTTGCGGGTGGTGTGTTGGCCTTGGCAAGGGGCGGTGGCGCTGAAAGAACAGCACCCGGAAATGACTCAATATCATATTATTCAAAACTGGCTGTGGCTGGGGGCGGTTAATTCGCTGAAAGAAGCGACAACGTTAATTCGGGCACCCGCCGGGTTTGATCACGACGGTTATAAAATTCTTTGTAAGCCGCTGCTTTCCGGGAACTATGAAATTACTGAACTTGATCCGGTGAATAACCAGCAAGCCAGTTGATTTCACTGAACAACAGTTTACCTTGCGGTTGTAAAAGCCGCAGGGTGTGCCTGCCATCGAACCAGCACGCGCCCTGGTCGGTAGTGAGCAGTTTGTCGCCCAGTTGCCACGCGCCGTTAATTACAAACACCACCCCGCCGCGTGAGCCAAAGGTAGTAAACGTACGTTCGGCAATTCTGACTTTCGCCTTACAGACATCCAGGCGTGTCATGATGTTGAAATCCATCGACATCTGCCCTGCCGTCAGTTTCGCTTTAACCACCTGGTCCGCCGCAAAGGCAAAAGGCTGTAACGGTTTTAAGGTATGGTTAAAGCGGTCTGTGCTTTCAAGGAACATCTCGCCGCCTTCCAGCAACGTCACTATCCTTTCCATACCTGGAAACAAAGAAAACTCCCCATTCGCCGCGATGGATGCAATGCTGGCACGCCAGTAAAAATCACGTTTTGCCGGTGGGAAAGTGCAAATTTCGCGCGTTTCACCGGCAGCGTTTCGCCACAGATTCACCGACATTTTACGCATATCAAAGTATTCCATACCCGCTCCCGGCCCGTTCTTTTCATTGTTATCGTTCAGGTAACCGTGGATGGTTATCGGCAACTCGGGTGATTTACGTTAGTGGCGATCAGGCTTTTTTTGCATCTGTTTGAGAACAAAAAAGAAAACCGCCGATCCTGTCCACCGCATTACTGCAAGGTAGTGGACAAGACCGGCGGTCTTAAGTTTTTTGGCTGAAAGATTATTCAGCAGTTGCAGGCATTTTACCTTTTGCCGCTGGACGTTCTGTCAGACGCTTCTCAAAATTAGCATTAAATTGCTTTTTCTGTTCCGGCGTCAGGATGTTGTAAATCTTGTTCTGGGTTTCCATGTGCGCCAGCATGTTAGCTTTGCGCTGTTCTTCCATTTTTGCGATCTGCGCTTCAGCTTTTGCTTTATCGAAGGTATCGCTGGCAATGATGTCATGCATTGCGCGGCGTTCTTCCAGCGGCGGACGTTTCATCTGGTCACGCTGGCCTTTCATGATTTCGCGGATCTGCTGTTTCTGCGCGTCGGTCAGGTTCAGGTCTTTGAACATCATGTCCTGATGCGGACCGAACTTGCCTTTGTGGTGCATCATCGGCTTCGCGTCAGCCGGTGCTGCGGTAGTGGTGTCTGCGGCATGGGCCAGGTTAGCCGCGCCAAGAGCCAGGGTAGAGGCAACAAACAGTGCAGTTAATTTACGCATATTCTATATCCTTCCTTTCAGTTATTTATTACGGCTTTCTTAAGTAGCGTGCCGTGTTGACGAGATTAACTTTACTGACTTTAGCGTCAATTAATCAGAGCAACGGTAAAACAATGAAAGTGTAAAAAACACTTTTGCGCCAATTATGGAGAAAAAAAGAAAATTTGATGGAGAGTAATGAGAAAATATTACAACACGATGATTTTGCAGAGATTATGAAGAACTATACCGGATGACTGGTGATAAATAAAGCAAATAACCAGGATTAATCTGTATTAATTTATAAGAAAGTAACTTAATACCCGCAGAATGATTTCTGCGGGTAAGTATTAGCTTATTTTTTCGAGCATTAATCCCGCACGTAATCCCAACGCTACCAACGGATTAGGGAATAACACATACTCTACATCATGGGTTACGGTAAAACGTTCCTCCCCGTCCTGCGCCAGCAATGTTCCTTTCTCAAACGGCATAAAATTCAGCGTGTCATTTGCCATATGCATTTCGAAGGACGGCGAGTGGCGAGTAATTTGCGAAACCACCCGATAACGGAGCGGCGGTGTTCTCACGATACCGACACTCTCACCAGATAGCAGCGCAGCAATTGCGCTGGCAGTGACTGCAAACTGGCGAAGATCGTTTTGCCCAAAGGGCAACGCTTTGCCAAGTTCCAGCGTACAGGCCAGCGCGCCAAAATGTCTGGCGCTGAAATGGGTAAACGTACCACCAGGCTCCTGATGGAACACCAGTGCCTCCAGCCCCGCCGCACCCAGCCACGTCAGAAATTTCTCGTCCCAGGGAATGTCGCGTTGCGGTAATACACCGAACTGCGGATGCAAGGAGCCACGAATTGCGGTATGTAGATCAAGGTGCCAGCGCACAGATTCTTTGCCCTGGTCATAAAAATCTTCCAGGCACTGTTCCAGTTCGCGCGCCCGACAGGTTTCCCCGCTTTCAGCAAATAGCTGCCAACGACCGCCAAACATTCGGTTCATATCGCTATGGCAATAACGTTTCCCTTGCTTCAGCGCAGGAGGATTCCCGAGGATCACCAGCAACCGCCAACGTAACGGGATCTCGCCGTGAGATATCGCGCCAAGCAACGCATCCAGCATTTCCACAGGTGCCGTCTCATTACCGTGTATTCCCGCTGAAATCACCAGTGCGCCTTGCGGTGGCGTTAATGGCGTCAGTTCCAGCACGCCATCGCCCAGCCAGCGCCAGCGAACGCCGTTGATTTCTCGCTCGGTGATAACCGGTTTTTTACCCGTTAATGTCAGAGCAAGAAAATTATCCATTGCCCCCTCCCTCGCGCTGGAACGGATAAACCGAACCGAGATTCAGTAATTGGCTCAATACATCCAGTGCTTCCCGCCCTTCGCGCAGCAATTGCGGGTCGGCCAGATCGGCAGCAGTAAGGCGATCGCGGTAGTAACGATCCACCCAGTCATTGAGCGCATTAAACAGCGTATCGTTCATCATCACCGCCGGATTCACTGCCCGGCGTTCTTCTTCTGTCAATACCACGCGCAACCGCAGGCACGCCGGGCCTCCGCCATTCGCCATGCTTTCACGTAAATCAAAGACTTTTAGTTCGCTAATCGGGTTGTCAGCGGCAAGGAGTTCATTGAGATAACCCCATACTCCGGCGTGTTCCCGACACTCCTGAGGCAGCACCAACATCATGGAACCATCATCGCGGCTCAGCAGTTGGCTGTTAAACAGATATGTAGACACCGCATCTGACACGGAAACATGAGTCGCCGGAACTTCTATCGCCATAAAACCGTTCACCCGCGCACGCAGGCTTGCCAGTAACTGTGACTGGCGAGCGAACGCCTGTTGATGGCAAAACAGCACCTGGCGGTTACTCACGGCAATCACGTCATTATGAAAAACGCCCTGGTCGATAACGTCCGGGTTTTGCTGGGCGAAAATCACCTGTTGGGGATTCACCTGATTCAGCCTTGCCACCGCCTCGCTGGCTTCGCGAGTCTGTCGCGCCGGATAACGGGAAGGCCGGGTATCATTGCCCTCTTCTCGCCCGTAGACAAAAAGTTGCATACCCGGTTCACCGTAATGACCGCCGAGACGATTGTGGTTTGCCGCCCCCTCATCACCGAGCAAGGCTACCTGCGGCAACGCCGAATGGACGCTAAATTTCTCTTCGTCGTCAAAAATCGCTTTTAACAGCGATTCGGTGACGGGGGCTTCCAGCGAACGGTGAAATTTATTGTTCAGGTTAGCAACAGTGAGATGCACTTTGCCATCCAGCGTATCGGCGGATGGCGCGATCGTTGCCGCATTGGCTACCCACATTGGCGAAGCGGAACTGACGCTGGAAAGCCAGTGCGGTGCCTGGCGTGCAACTTTTTCCAGTACCTGCTCATCGCTACCACTGAAACCCAACTGACGCAGCACCGGAATAAACGGACGCTCGTGCGGCGGGATCACCGCCTGGGGAAATCCCGCATCGGCAAGGGCTTTCATTTTCAGTAAGCCCTGTTTTGCCGCCAGCCGCGGGTTAGAGATCTGAAAACGGTGACGGGTAGAGGCTTCATTGCCAAACGACAGGCCCGCGTAATGATGCGTCAGCCCTACCAGCCCGTCGAAATTGACTTCCCAGGCGTTCATCGCACCACCTCATCGGAAAAATCCAGCCCGGGGTTAAGCGTGGCGGGCAATGTTAACGAGTCCGACTCCAGGCTCGCCATCGGCCAGGCGCAGTAATCTGCGGCATACCAGGCGCTGGGGCGATGGTTACCGGAAGCGCCAATGCCGCCGAATGGCGCGGTACTGGCAGCGCCGGTAAGCGGTTTGTTCCAGTTAACAATCCCCGCCCGTGCCTCCAGCAACAGTTGATCGAATTTTTCCCGCTCGGGGGAAACCAGACCGCAAGAGAGGCCGAAGCGAGTGTTATTCGCCATTCGAATCGCTTCATCGAAATTGTCATAACGCCAGACGCGCAATAGCGGCCCAAACACTTCTTCATCCGGCACGCCAGTAACGCCTGTCATTTCAATGATCCCCGGCGTCAGCAACGATGTCCCTGCTTGTAATAAGCGCGGCGCAAGCAGGGTTCGTCCGCCCATCGCTTCCAGTTGCTGCCAGGCAGTAACCACCTGCTGTGCGACCTGTTCAGAAATCAGCCCGCCAATAAACGGCTGCGGTTCGTCATCCCAGTTGCCCGGCGTTAACCGCTGGCTGACGGCAACCAGACGAGCAAGAAACGCATCGCCCTGCGCCCCGCTTTTCAGCAATAAACGGCGGGCACAGGTGCAGCGTTGCCCGGCTGTGACAAACGCCGACTGAATGGTCAGATGGACAGCGGCATCGATATCCGCCACCTCAGCGATAATTAGCGGATTATTACCGCCCATCTCAAGGGCGAGAATTTTCTCCGGCTGACCGGAGAGCTGGCGATGCAACTGGTAGCCGGTATTGGCGCTACCGGTAAACAGCAAGCCGTCGAGATCCTCAAGTGCACTCAGCGCCTGACCGGTTTCGCGCCCGCCCTGCACCAGGTTCAGCACGCCCGGCGGCAAGCCAGCCTGCTGCCATAAACGCATTACCGCTTCGCCACTCCACGGTGTCAGTTCGCTGGGTTTAAAGATAATGGTGTTACCTGCCAGCAATGCCGGAACGATATGTCCGTTCGGTAAATGACCGGGGAAATTATACGGCCCAAACACCGCCAGCACGCCGTGTGGACGATGTCGCAGGCTCGCCGCGCCGTCCGGCATTTCGCTACGCTGCTCACCGGTACGAACGTGATACGCCTTAATTGATATCGCGATTTTATTGATCATCGCCGTCACTTCGGTTGCCGCTTCCCAGCGCGGCTTGCCGGTTTCTCTGGCAATAATCGCGGTTAATTCGGCTTTATTGCTTTCCAGCAATCCGGCAAAGCGTTCAACTCTTACCTGACGATCGCCAAAGGAGAGACGCGCCCAGCGCGGAAACGCCGCACGGGCTGCCCGACAAGCCTGCCCGACCTGAGCGGCATCGGCATCATTGCCCTGCCATAACACCTCGCCCGATACCGGATTACGCTTCACACGCGATGCGCCCTGGCCCGTTATCCAGTCACCGTTAATCCATAAAGTCATGCTGTTTTCTCCTCTGCGCACAGGCGCACCAGACGAACGCGATCCCCTGCGTGGCATTTGAGGGCATCCAGTTGTGCGGCGGTTAAAATCAAACGCTCGGTTGCCGGATCGGTACGCACCAGCACCACGCGGAAATGGTGATAATTTTCATTGGCGACCAGGCAGGCCGGAAAATCGCCCTGCGCAGGCTGCCCTTCTGCCACTTCCACCAGCCGACTTTTACGGATGGCGCGCACGCGGTCGATGTCACACTCAAGCGTCGGCCCACCGTCGAAGATGTCGATATAATTACGGTAGCGAAAACCTTCTTTCTCCAGTACCGCACGGGCAGGCGCGGTTTGCGGATGTACCTGACCGATGACGTCCTGTGCTTCCTGGGATAAAAAGTGGGTATAGATCGGATGTTTCGGCATCAGTTCTGCAATAAATGCCTTTTGCCCGGTGCCGCAGAGAAAATCAGCGCGGCTAAAATCCATCGAAAAGAAGCGTTTACCGAGGCTTTGCCAGAACGGTGAATAGCCGTGTTCGTCAATCACCCCGCGCATTTCGGCGACCACTTTGTCATTAAACTTGTCGCGAAAAGCCGCCATAAACATAAAGCGCGATTTCGACAGCAAATAGCCGTTGCCCTCTTTGCGCCAGTCCGGGTCGAGAAACAGCGTGCACAGCTCGCTGCTGCCGGTGTGATCGTTACTGAGAAACAGCGTCGGCAATGCATTATAGACATTCAGCTCTTTTGAGGCGTGAACCAACGTGCCGACGCGATAGTTGTACCAGGGATCGTTCAGCCCAACTGCCACCTCAATGGCACAAATCCCCGCCACTGTGCCTGTCTCGCTATCTTCCAGCACGAACACATAGCCCTGCTCACTTTTGGGCAGTTCGCCTTGCCAGGTTTTGATTGCCCTTTCGATACGCGCCGAAAGCGTGGCTTCATTGGCGGGAAGCGACGTCAGGCCGCCGCCCGTTTTGCTGGCAAGCTGCATCAGCGCCGAGACATCTGAACGCTCAACGGGACGGATGACCATCATGATGAACCTCGGCTAACAAAGTGTTCGCAAGCAGCTGCAAAGCGATCCAGTCCGGTCGTCACCTCTTCTTCGCTGACATTGAGCGCAGGCGCAAAACGCACCACGTTGCCACCCGCAATCAGTACCATCACGCCTGCTTTCGCCGCTTCCTGAGAGATCTGTTTCGCTTGCCCGGCGTAATCGGCATTCAGTACACAGCCAATCAACAAACCTAATCCACGAATTTCACTGAACAAACCGCAGCGGTGATTAACGGTATTAAGACGCTCAACAAACCAGTCGTGACGCTGCTTAACCCCGTTAAGCATCTCTGGCGTGTTAATGAGATCCAGCACTTTGCCCGCCACCGCCGAGGCCAGCGGATTGCCGCCATAGGTGGTGCCATGAGTGCCAACGGTCATCACGCTGGCGCACTCTTCGGTTGCTAACAACGCACCGACCGGGAAACCGCCACCCAGCGCTTTGGCGGTAGTTAACAGATCAGGCGTCACGCCGTAGTGCATATAGGCATACAGTTCCCCGGTGCGCCCGACGCCGGTTTGTACTTCATCAAAAATCAACAGCGCATTGTGGCGGTCACACAATTCACGCAGACCTTGTAAAAACGCGTTGCTGGCTGGCACCACACCGCCTTCGCCCTGGATGGGCTCGACAATCACCGCACAGGTGGCGTCGTCAATCAGCGCGCTAGCAGAGTTAATATCGTTATATGCAGCATGACGAATATCCGGCGGCAGTGGCGCAAAATTCTGTGAATAGGCTGGCTGACCGCCCGCACTGACAGTAAACAGCGTGCGACCATGAAACGCATTTTTGAACGCCACGATGCCGCTCTTATGGCTGCCGTAGCGGTCGTGAGCGAATTTACGCGCCAGTTTTAGGGCCGCTTCGTTGGCTTCCGCACCGGAGTTACAAAAGAAGACGCGATCGGCAAACGTGGCGTCGATCAATTTTTTCGCCAGTCGCAGTACCGGCTCGTTGGTGTAACCGTTGCCGGTATGCCAGAACTTACTCGCCTGTTCGTTCAGCGCCTCACGCAGTTCCGGATGCGCATGGCCCAGCGCGTTCACCGCAATGCCACCCGCGAAGTCGATATACTCTTTCCCCTGCTGATCCCACAAGCGCGAACCTTCGCCACGTACCGGTATAAACGGTGCCGGAGCGTAAACAGGTATCATCCATTCATCAAAGTTTTCACGCGTAATTGGCTGAGACATAGCGACCTCTACAGTAAATAATTCGTTATTTATATGTTAATAATAAGTAATGTTTGCGCTGTAAATGTAGATTGCAGGGTTCGTGCCAGCCAGTGATAAAAGTGCATAAACGGCGGAGGCTAACTGAAAATCAAGGAGTTATAACCACATCATATGCATTTAAAGTGCATATAAAGTGAATACGTTTGCGATGTGGGTGAATAAAAAGAATAAAAAACGCAATGTTATGCAGAAGTAAAATATAATTCTGGAATTGTGATCATTGACGAAATTTACTGGAAATTACTGCGCCATTCTGACGCAGCGCGCACCAAAAGCGGGCATTTTTTGCGCCATCGTTGACATCATTAACAACCATCGATCAAATCACTTAACAACAGGCGGTAAGCAAAGCGAAATTCTGCTACCATCCACGCACTCTTTATCTGAATAAATGGCAGCGACTATGAAATTTGTCTCTTTTAATATCAACGGCCTGCGCGCCAGACCTCACCAGCTTGAAGCCATCGTCGAAAAGCACCAGCCGGATGTGATTGGCCTGCAGGAGACAAAAGTTCATGACGATATGTTTCCACTCGAAGAGGTGGCGAAGCTCGGCTACAACGTGTTTTATCACGGGCAGAAAGGCCATTACGGCGTGGCATTGTTGACCAAAGAGACGCCGATTGCTGTGCGTCGCGGCTTCCCTGACGACGGCGAAGAGGCACAACGGCGAATTATTATGGCGGAAATCCCCTCGCCGCTGGGTAATGTCACCGTGATCAACGGTTACTTCCCACAGGGCGAAAGTCGCGACCATCCGATTAAATTCCCGGCGAAAGCGCAGTTTTATCAGAACCTGCAAAACTATCTCGAAACCGAACTTAAGCGTGAAAATCCGGTGCTGATTATGGGCGATATGAATATCAGTCCTGGCGACCTGGATATTGGCATTGGCGAAGAGAACCGTAAGCGCTGGCTGCGTACCGGAAAATGTTCTTTCCTTCCGGAGGAACGCGAATGGATGGAGAGACTGATGAGCTGGGGGTTGGTCGATACCTTCCGCCATGCGAATCCGCAAACAGCAGATCGTTTCTCATGGTTTGATTACCGCTCAAAAGGTTTTGACGATAACCGTGGTCTGCGCATCGACCTGCTGCTCGCCAGCCAACCGCTGGCAGAATGTTGCGTAGAAACCGGCATCGACTATGAAATCCGCAGCATGGAAAAACCGTCCGATCACGCGCCTGTGTGGGCGACCTTCCGCCGCTAATTTAGCTGCTCTCCTGGCACAAACGGAGTCAGGAGAATTAACCTTGAGAAAAATCAACAAACTGTCAGTAATGATTTGTTGCCTGCCGTCCTTTGTTATACCGTCACAGCGTTTTTAGTTGTCTGACCACTTCTCTATTATCAAGTTTGATATAGGAAACTCCACGATGAACGCTGAGCGTAAATTTCTTTTTGCCTGTCTTATTTTTGCGCTGGTCATTTACGCTATCCACGCTTTCGGTTTATTCGAGCTGCTCACCGATTTACCTCACTTACAGACACTCATTCGCCAGAGCGGATTGTTCGGTTATAGCCTCTATATTCTGTTATTCATCATTGCCACCCTCTTTCTGTTGCCAGGAAGCATACTGGTGATCGCTGGAGGGATAGTTTTTGGCCCGCTCTTAGGGACACTACTATCATTAATTGCCGCCACGCTGGCCTCCTCGTGCTCATTCCTGCTGGCGCGCTGGCTGGGACGTGATTTACTGCTGAAATACGTTGGTCATAGCCATACCTTTCAGTCCATTGAAAAAGGCATTGCGCGTAACGGTATTGATTTTCTTATTCTGACCCGCTTAATCCCGTTGTTTCCTTACAATATTCAAAATTACGCTTACGGATTAACCACAATCGCCTTCTGGCCTTATACCCTTATTTCGGCACTCACGACCCTGCCCGGTATTGTTATTTATACCGTGATGGCAAGCGATCTCGCCAATGAAGGCATTACGCTGCGCTTTATTTTACAACTCTGTCTGGCGGGCCTGGCGCTGTTTATTCTCGTCCAGCTCGCAAAACTCTACGCTCGACACAAACATGTGGATCTGTCTGCTTCTCGCCGCAGCCCACTTTCTCACCCAAAAAATGAAGGATAGAACAATGTTGCAACATTATTCAGTGTCATGGAAAAAAGGACTGACTGCACTCTGCTTACTGGCTGTTGCTGGGCTTAGCGGCTGCGATCAAAAAGAGAATGCGGCGGCAAAAGTGGAATACGACGAACTTTCGAACAGCCAACCGCTGCGTGTCGATGCTAATAACCATACGGTAACCATGCTGGTGCAAATTAATGGTCGCTTCCTCACCGACGACACTCGTCACGGTATTGTGTTTAAAGATGGCTCCAACGGACATAAATCGCTGTTTATGGGTTATGCGACCCCGAAAGCATTTTATGAAGCCCTGAAAGAGGCAGGTGGTACGCCGGGCGAAAACATGACGATGGATAATAAAGAAACGACTCATGTCACAGGCAGCAAACTGGATATTTCGGTCAACTGGCAAGGGGCGGCAAAAGCGTATTCCTTCGATGAAGTGATTGTTGACAGTAATGGCAAGAAACTGGACATGCGCTTTGGCGGTAATTTAACGGCAGCAGAAGAGAAGAAAACGGGTTGCCTGGTGTGTCTGGATAGCTGCCCGGTCGGCATCGTCAGCAATGCAACATACACTTATGGTGCGGTGGAAAAACGCGGCGAAGTGAAATTCAAAGGCAATGCCTCAGTTCTCCCGGCGGATAACACGCTGGCAACGGTTACCTTTAAAATCACCGAATAAAGCCAGGATAAAGGATGATGAAGATGCAATCGCGAAAAATCTGGTACTACCGTATAACCCTCATCATCCTGTTGTTCGCTATGCTGCTGGCATGGGCGCTGCTTCCCGGCGTCCATGAGTTTATCAATCGCAGCGTTGCGGCGTTTGCCGCCGTGGACCAACAGGGTATAGAACGCTTTATTCAGTCTTACGGCGCACTGGCGGCAGTTGTCTCGTTCTTGTTGATGATTTTACAGGCCATTGCTGCACCGCTACCTGCGTTTTTGATCACCTTTGCCAATGCGTCGCTGTTTGGCGCGTTCTGGGGGGGATTGCTGTCGTGGACCAGTTCGATGGCCGGCGCGGCGCTGTGCTTTTTTATCGCCAGAGTGATGGGCCGCGAAGTGGTGGAAAAATTAACCGGCAAAACCGTACTTGACAGTATGGACGGCTTTTTCACTCGCTACGGCAAACACACCATCCTGGTATGTCGGTTATTGCCTTTTGTGCCTTTTGATCCCGTAAGCTATGCTGCCGGTTTGACTTCAATACGTTTTCGCTCGTTTTTTATCGCCACCGGGCTTGGTCAGTTACCGGCGACTATTGTTTATTCTTGGGCGGGCAGCATGTTAACAGGCGGTACCTTCTGGTTTGTCACCGGACTGTTTATTCTGTTTGCCCTGACCGTGGTGATTTTTATGGCGAAGAAAATATGGCTTGAGCGCCAGAAGAGGAATGCCTGATGGGTTTACCGCCGCTTAGCAAAATTCCTTTCATTTTACGTCCGCAGGCGTGGCTGCATCGTCGCCATTACGGCGAGGTGCTAAGCCCGATTCGCTGGTGGGGGCGGATCCCGTTTATCTTTTATCTGGTGTCGATGTTTGTCGGCTGGCTGGAGCGCAAACGCTCACCGCTCGATCCGGTAGTGCGATCGCTTGTCAGCGCGCGCATTGCGCAAATGTGCCTGTGTGAGTTTTGCGTGGATATCACCAGTATGAAAGTCGCCGAGCGTACCGGCAGCACCGATAAACTGCTGGCAGTGGCTGACTGGCGGCAAAGCCCGCTCTTTAGCGATGAAGAACGGCTGGCGCTGGAGTACGCCGAAGCCGCAAGCGTCACACCGCCAACGGTCGATGATGCCCTGCGTACCCGACTGGCTACCCATTTTGACGCTCAGGCACTCACCGAACTGACGGCATTGATCGGCCTGCAAAACCTGTCAGCCCGTTTTAATTCTGCCATGGACATTCCCGCTCAGGGGCTGTGCCGTATTCCTGACAAACGTTCTTAAGGAGAGATGATGCGCCATTGTGTATGGTTGCTGGGATTGTTATCGCTGTTTTCTTTGGCAACACATGCCAGTGACTGGCAGGAAATTAAAAATGAGGCCAAAGGGCAAACCGTCTGGTTTAACGCCTGGGGCGGCGATACCGCAATTAACCGCTATCTCGACTGGGTTAGCGGCGAGATGAAAACCCATTACGCTATAAACCTGAAGATTGTTCGTCTCGCGGATGCCGCAGACGCGGTGAAGCGCATTCAGACCGAAGCTGCTGCCGGGCGCAAAACAGGCGGTTCGGTGGATCTGCTCTGGGTGAACGGCGAAAACTTCCGCACCTTAAAAGAGGCTAATTTACTGCAAACTGACTGGGCGGAGACCCTGCCCAACTGGCGCTATGTCGACACACAGCTGCCGGTGCGGGAAGATTTTTCAGTGCCTACAGAAGGGGCAGAATCACCCTGGGGCGGCGCGCAATTGACGTTTATCGCCCGCCGCGATGTTACGCCACAGCCACCACAAACGCCGCAAGCCTTACTGGAGTTTGCTAAAGCCAATCCCGGCACGGTTACCTATCCGCGCCCACCGGACTTTACCGGCACGGCGTTTCTTGAACAGTTGCTGATTATGCTGACGCCCGATCCCGCAGCATTAAAAGAAGCGCCGGACGATGCAACTTTCGCCCGTGTCACTGCTCCCTTGTGGCAATATCTTGATGCGCTACATCCGTATTTGTGGCGCGAAGGAAAGGATTTCCCGCCTTCGCCCGCGCGGATGGATGCTCTGCTGAAAGCCGGCACATTGCGCCTGTCGCTGACCTTTAACCCCGCGCATGCGCAGCAAAAAATCGCCAGCGGCGATTTACCCGCCAGCAGTTACAGTTTTGGCTTTCGCGAGGGGATGATTGGCAACGTGCATTTCGTCACCATTCCTGCCAACGCGAATGCCAGTGCTGCGGCGAAGGTAGTTGCCAATTTCCTGCTCTCACCCGATGCGCAACTGCGTAAAGCAGATCCCACTGTCTGGGGCGATCCTTCTGTTCTCGATCCGCAAAAACTGCCTGACGGGCAGCGCGAAACATTGCAATCGAGAATGCCGCAGGATCTGCCGCCGGTACTGGCTGAACCGCACGCAGGTTGGGTAAATGCGCTGGAACAAGAATGGCTACACCGTTACGGTACGCATTAATCTTTTTGCTGTGGGCGATGGTGGCGGTGATTTATGCACCGCTGATCCCGGCAACTCTCACGCTGATATCGCCTGCTTTATCGTTGACACACTGGCAGGCGTTATTTGCCGATCCACAGTTACCGCAGGCATTACTGGCAACGCTGGTGTCGACAACCATCGCGGCGGTCGGGGCGTTGTTGATTGCCCTGCTGGTGATTGTGGCGCTGTGGCCTGGGCCGAAATGGCAGCGTATGTGCGCCCGTCTGCCGTGGCTGCTCGCCATTCCCCATGTGGCTTTTGCCACCAGCACCCTTCTGCTCTTTGCTGACGGAGGGCTGCTTTATGACTATTTCCCATATTTCACTCCGCCAATGGACAAATTGGGTATTGGGCTGGGCTTCACGCTGGCGGTGAAAGAAAGCGCATTTCTATTGTGGATCTTAGCGGCAGTATTGAGCGAAAAACGGCTGTTGCAGCAACTCATTGTGCTGGATTCGCTGGGCTACAGCCGCTGGCAATGCCTGAACTGGCTGCTGTTGCCCTCCGTCGCGCCTGCGCTGGCAATGGCGATGCTGGCGATTGTGGCCTGGTCGCTGTCGGTCGTGGATGTGGCGATTATTCTTGGGCCAGGTAATCCCCCGACGCTGGCAGTAATTAGCTGGCAGTGGTTAACTCAGGGCGACGCCGATCAACAAACGAAAGGCGCACTCGCCAGCCTGCTGCTGATGCTGTTACTCGCCGCCTACGTTTTGCTGGACTATCTGCTATGGCGTGGCTGGCGGCGTACTATTCCCCGCGTAGATGGCGTTCGTAAGCCTGCCACGCCTTTATTGCCAGGCAATACGCTGGCGAGTTTTTTACCCTTAACCGGTGTGCTGTGTGTGGTTCTGCTGGCGATCCTCGCGGATCAGTCGACGATCAATAGTGAAGCGCTCATCAACAGCCTGACAATGGGGCCGGTGGCGACATTCATCGCTTTGCTCCTGTTACTGCTGTGGCTGGAATGGGGGCCACAGCGTCGCCAATTGTGGCTATGGTTGCCTATTTTATTACCCGCTCTGCCGCTGGTGGCGGGCCAGTACACGCTGGCGCTATGGCTGAACCTGGATGGAAGCTGGACGGCGGTGGTCTGGGGGCATCTGCTGTGGGTAATGCCGTGGATGCTGTTTATCCTGCAACCCGCCTGGCAGCGCATTGATTCACGGTTAATTTTGATTGCGCAAACACTGGGCTGGTCGCGGGCCAAAATCTTCTTTTACGTAAAATGCCCACTCATGTTGCGCCCTGCGTTGATTGCCTTCGCGGTGGGATTTTCAGTCAGTATTGCGCAGTATATGCCGACGCTGTGGCTGGGCGCGGGGCGTTTTCCGACGCTCACCACTGAAGCGGTGGCATTAAGCAGCGGCGGCAGCAACGGCATTCTCGCCGCCCAGGCTTTATGGCAACTACTGTTGCCGCTTATTATTTTTGCCCTGACCGCGTTAGTCGCAAAATGGGTAGGTTATGTCAGACAAGGACTCCGCTAATGCTCTGCGTGAAAAATGTTTCGCTACGTTTACCAGAAAGCCGCTTGCTGACAAACGTTAACTTTACGGTGGATAAAGGTGACATTGTCACGTTAATGGGGCCGTCTGGCTGTGGAAAATCTACACTGTTTTCATGGATGATTGGTGCGCTGGCCGGACAGTTTTCTTGTACAGGTGAGCTATGGCTCAATGAGCAACGGATTGACATGCTACCCACCGCACAGCGTCAGATTGGCATTCTTTTCCAGGATGCACTGTTATTTGACCAATTCAGCGTCGGGCAAAATTTACTGCTGGCTCTGCCAGCGGCACTCAAAGGTGTTGCAAGGCGCGATGCGGTAAATGATGCGCTGGAGCGTGCGGGGCTTGGCGGTATGTTCCATCAGGATCCTGCCACTTTGTCTGGCGGTCAGCGAGCGCGCGTTGCTCTAGTACGCGCCCTTCTCGCTCAGCCAAAAGCGTTGCTACTGGATGAGCCATTCAGCCGTCTTGATGTAGCTCTGCGCGATAATTTTCGCCAGTGGGTGTTCAGCGAAGTTCGCGCCCAGGCGATCCCAGTCGTTCAGGTAACGCACGATCTCCAGGATGTTCCTGCTGATAGCCCCGTTCTGGATATGGCGCAGTGGTCAGAAAATTACAACAAACTGCGATAACGCAAAGTTTTTCTCAATGCGTCAGTTCAGAATGGCGCTCTCAAAAATACAATGTCGGGATTTTCGATGAAACGTGTTTCTCAAATGACCGCGCTGGCAATGGCTTTAGGGCTGGCTTGCGCTTCTTCGTGGGCCGCTGAACTGGCGAAGCCTCTTACACTTGACCAGCTTCAACAACAAAATGGCAAAGCGATTGATACTCGCCCCAGCGCGTTTTATAACGGCTGGCCACAAACCTTAAATGGCCCTTCCGGTCATGAACCTGCCGCCTTAAACCTCTCTGCTAGCTGGCTCGACAAAATGAGCACCGAACAGCTCAACGAGTGGATCAAGCAACATAACCTGAAAGCCGATGCCCCGGTGGCGCTGTACGGTAATGACAAAGATGTCGATGCCGTCAAAACGCGTCTGCAAAAAGCAGGTTTTACGCATATCTCCATCCTGAGTGACGCGCTAAGCGAACCTTCCCGTCTGCAAAAACTGCCGCACTTTGAGCAGCTGGTTTATCCGCAATGGCTGCATGACCTGCAACAAGGTAAAGAGGTTACGGCGAAACCTGCCGGTGACTGGAAAGTCATTGAAGCGGCCTGGGGCGCTCCTAAGCTTTACCTTATCAGCCATATTCCCGGCGCTGACTACATCGACACCAACGAAGTGGAAAGCGAACCGCTGTGGAACAAAGTTTCTGATGAACAACTGAAAGCGATGCTGGCAAAACACGGCATTCGCCATGACACCACGGTCATTCTGTACGGGCGTGACGTATACGCTGCAGCGCGTGTGGCGCAAATTATGCTTTATGCCGGCGTGAAAGATGTGCGCCTGCTGGACGGAGGCTGGCAAACCTGGTCCGACGCGGGTCTGCCCGTTGAGCGCGGTACGCCACCGAAAGTGAAAGCGGAACCGGATTTCGGCGTGAAGATCCCGGCACAACCGCAACTGATGCTTGATATGGAACAAGCGCGTGGACTGCTGCATCGCCAGGATGCATCGCTGGTGAGTATTCGTTCGTGGCCGGAGTTTATCGGTACGACCAGTGGTTACAGCTATATTAAACCAAAAGGTGAAATAGCCGGAGCACGTTGGGGACACGCTGGTAGCGACTCGACGCATATGGAAGATTTCCATAACCCGGATGGCACCATGCGTAGCGCCGATGATATTACCGCTATGTGGAAAGCATGGAATATCAAGCCAGATCAGCAAGTTTCATTCTACTGCGGCACCGGCTGGCGCGCGTCCGAAACCTTTATGTACGCACGCGCAATGGGCTGGAATAACGTCTCCGTTTACGACGGCGGCTGGTACGAATGGAGCAGCGATCCAAAAAATCCGGTAGCAACCGGTGAACGCGGCCCGGACAGCAGCAAATAACATTGCAATTACTGACGCTGGAGCGACTTCAGCGTCAGATACCCACTCCACACCCGCGTAAAGGTCGTCATCCAGCACAACGCACCAAATACCCACGCAAACCACGGAAAACAGGCCGGAAAGAGGCAACTCAGAACAAACAGCAAAATCGTCTCGCTGCCTTCGGTTAACCCGCCCAGATAATAAAACGATTTATGCGCATAACCAGGATTATCAATCTGATGTTTCGCCGCCAGCGCAGCAAAAGCGAGAAAACTGCTGCCCGTGCCGATAAACGCAAACAGCAGCCAGCCGCCTGCCAGCGCATTTTGCTCCGGTGCAGCAAGAATAAAACCAAACGGCACCAGCGCGTAAAAGAGAAAATCGAGAGAAATATCGAGAAAGCCGCCCGCGTCGGTAAGCCCTCTGCGCCGCGCCAGCGCACCGTCCAGACCATCAAGCAGCCTGTTCAACAAAATGGCGACTAGCGCCGCCAGATACCAGCCCAGCGCCAGAAAAGGCAGTGCCAGCACGCCGATGGCAAATCCCACTAATGTTAAACCATCTGGCGTAATGCCCGGTTTATCAAGAACCCGCACGCACTGATGCAACAACGGTTTAATCCGGGGATGAAGATGGCGGTCTAGCACAGGCACTCCTTAAATATAAAGCCTTTCTGATTGAGCAACAGTGCGGATATTATGGCATTTTTCGCTTATCTGCCCGTGTGTAATTTATGAAAATGATTGAAGTTGTTGCCGCCATCATCGAACGTGATGGCAAAATTTTACTCGCGCAACGCCCCGCCCATAGCGATCAGGCGGGATTATGGGAGTTTGCCGGTGGTAAAGTCGAGCCGGATGAAAACCAGCGGCAGGCGCTGGTGCGTGAGTTACGCGAAGAACTGGGCATCGAAGCAGCTGTGGGTGAATATGTTGCCAGCCATCAGCGAGAAGTTTCGGGGCGGATTATCCATCTTCATGCCTGGCACGTACCCGACTTCCACGGGACGTTACAGGCACATGAACATCAGGCGCTGGTCTGGTGCTCACCTGAAGAGGCGCTGCAATATCCGCTGGCCCCTGCTGACATTCCACTATTAGAGGCATTTATGGCTTTACGCGCCGCCAGACCAGCGGATTAGTGCTAAGGGTTTTGTCATCACGCTGGCATTGCAGCAGTATTCCCTCGGCTTTAATTACCGCTCCTTCAGAATAATTTTTATCCTGATAAACGCAGCACTGAGTACAGGGCTGCGCTGACTGCCCGCCTGAACTGAACACTTCTGGCGGTACGTTTACCTCCACGTCCGGATGATAATGCGGGTTAGCCAGTGCAATTAATGGAAATGCTAATACTACGGCGAACAATGCTCGACTCACAGGGAACTCCTTAACGTTATTGTCTCTGCTACTAATAACGGTAGCCGGGCGGCATAACTTTAGCGTCTGAGTTATCGCATTTGGTTATGAGATTACTCTCGTTATTAATTTGCTTTCCTGGGTCATTTTTTTCTTGCTTACCGTCACATTCTTGATGGTATAGTCGAAAACTGCAAAAGCACATGACATAAACAACATAAGCACAATCGTATTAATATATAAGGGTTTTATATCTATGGATCAGACATATTCTCTGGAGTCATTCCTCAACCATGTCCAAAAGCGCGACCCGAATCAAACCGAGTTCGCGCAAGCCGTTCGTGAAGTAATGACCACACTCTGGCCTTTTCTTGAACAAAATCCAAAATATCGCCAGATGTCATTACTGGAGCGTCTGGTTGAACCGGAGCGCGTGATCCAGTTTCGCGTGGTATGGGTTGATGATCGCAACCAGGTACAGGTCAACCGTGCATGGCGTGTGCAGTTCAGCTCTGCCATCGGCCCGTACAAAGGCGGTATGCGCTTCCATCCGTCAGTTAACCTTTCCATTCTCAAATTCCTCGGCTTCGAACAAACCTTCAAAAATGCCCTGACTACTCTGCCGATGGGCGGTGGTAAAGGCGGCAGCGATTTCGATCCGAAAGGAAAAAGCGAAGGTGAAGTGATGCGTTTTTGCCAGGCGCTGATGACTGAACTGTATCGCCACCTGGGCGCGGATACCGACGTTCCGGCAGGTGATATCGGGGTTGGTGGTCGTGAAGTCGGCTTTATGGCGGGGATGATGAAAAAGCTCTCCAACAATACCGCCTGCGTCTTCACCGGTAAGGGCCTTTCATTTGGCGGCAGTCTTATTCGCCCGGAAGCTACCGGCTACGGTCTGGTTTATTTCACAGAAGCAATGCTAAAACGCCACGGTATGGGTTTTGAAGGAATGCGCGTTTCCGTTTCTGGCTCCGGCAACGTCGCCCAGTACGCTATCGAAAAAGCGATGGAATTTGGTGCTCGTGTGATCACTGCGTCAGACTCCAGTGGCACTGTAGTTGATGAAAGCGGATTCACGAAAGAGAAACTGGCGCGTCTTATCGAAATCAAAGCCAGCCGCGATGGTCGAGTGGCAGATTACGCCAAAGAATTTGGTCTGGTCTATCTCGAAGGCCAACAGCCGTGGTCTGTACCGGTTGATATCGCCCTGCCTTGCGCCACCCAGAACGAACTGGATGTTGACGCCGCGCATCAGCTTATCGCCAATGGCGTTAAAGCCGTCGCCGAAGGGGCAAATATGCCGACCACCATCGAAGCGACTGAACTGTTCCAGCAGGCAGGCGTACTGTTTGCACCGGGTAAAGCGGCTAATGCTGGCGGTGTAGCAACATCGGGCCTGGAAATGGCGCAAAACGCTGCGCGCCTGGGCTGGAAAGCCGAGAAAGTTGACGCACGTTTGCATCACATCATGCTGGATATCCACCATGCCTGTGTTGAGCATGGTGGTGAAGGTGAGCAAACCAACTACGTACAGGGCGCGAATATTGCCGGTTTTGTGAAGGTTGCCGATGCGATGTTAAGCCAGGGCGTGATTTAAGACAATTGTGCCGGATACAGCGCAAACGCCTTATCCGGCCATAAAAATCTTCAGTATCAGATGGTTGAAAGAACCTTTATATTATCACTCCATTGCCCGCCTCTTCTGATGGCGGGCTTTTTTTCGGCGCTCTCTTGCGTGTCGAATCCTTTTTCTTCCCTTCTCCACCGCCGGGAACCATTATTCCCCGAAACTGCCTTACCGACGTGCGCTTTGCCTGATCAATCAACTGGTACAATGTCCCCACCAGCGGCTGCATAAAGTCCTGATAGCGACACTGCTTTTCGCTGATTTGCGTCAGCACCGATTCCCAGTGCGCGGTCATGTCCGGTCGCGTCGCCATCTCTGGCAGCGAATGGAATAGCGCTTTTCCGGCGTCGGTGGAGTGGATATAGCGCCCTTTTTTGGTCAGGAAACCACGCTTGAACAACAGTTCAATAATCCCGGCACGGGTTGCTTCTGTCCCCAGACCATCGGTCGCACGAAGGATCTTTTTCAGATCTTTGTCCTGCACAAAGCGTGCGATCCCGGTCATCGCCGAAAGCAGTGTTGCATCGGTAAAATGGCGCGGCGGCTGGGTTTGCCGCTCTACCACTTCACCTTTTTCGCACAACAATTCATCGCCTTTCGCCACCACAGGCAGCGGCGTGCCGTCGTTTTCTTCATCGCGTTCTTTGCTGCCTAACAGCGTGCGCCAGCCTGCTTCAGCAAGAAAACGGGCTTTAGCGACAAATTTGCCTTTGGCAATGTCCAGTTCGATAACACACTTGCGGAACACCGCATCCGGGCAGAACTGCATCAAGTACTGACGGGCAATCAGGTTATAGACCTTCGCTTCGTTCTCCGTCAGGTTGATCGCAGAACTCCGTGCGGTCGGAATGATGGCGTGGTGCGCATCGACCTTTTTGTCATCCCAACAGCGGTTGCGTATATCTGGATCTACCACTGGCTGCGGCAACAGATCCGGTGCATGAACGCTGATGGCATTCATCACTGCGTGGCGTCCGGCAAAATGTTCTTCTGGCAAATAGCGGCAATCGGAACGCGGATAAGTGATTAGCTTGTGCGTTTCGTACAGCTTCTGGCAGATATCAAGCACGTTCTGCGCGCTCAGACCAAAACGTTTAGCCGCTTCAATCTGCAACGCCGAAAGCGAAAAAGGAAGCGGCGCGGATTCTGATTCCCGTTTATCGTTATAGCTGGTGACAATAGCTGGTTGACCACTAATGCGGTTAACCACATGCTCCGCCAGTGGACGATGTAACAAGCGCCCTTCTTCATCCTGGTACGGTTCACACGCTTCGCTCGGTTGCCAGATAGCGGTAAACCGCTCATCGGCAGGTGTCACGATATGTGCTTTGACTTCAAAGAAATCTTTCGCCACGAAGTTTTCAATCTCTTCGTCGCGGCGCACCACCAGTCCGAGTACGGGCGTCTGCACGCGTCCCACGGAAAGTACGCCCTGATAACCGGCATTGCGACCGAGAATGGTGTAAGCGCGGGTCATATTGATGCCGTACAGCCAGTCAGCTCGGGCTCGCGCCAGTGCAGAAACGCACAGCGGTACAAACTCGCTATTGGAGCGAAGACGATCGATCGCCCGCTCAACCGCCTGCGGGTTCAGGTCGTTTATCAAACAACGCTGTACCTGCTGGCGCTTTTCCGGTGCCAGTTGCAGGTAGTCCAGCACTTCATCCACCAGCAGTTGCCCTTCGCGATCCGGGTCTCCGGCGTGAACGATTTCGCTGGCTTCATGCAGGAAGCGTTTGATGACATTAAGTTGTTTAGTCACGGAGGGTCGGGGCTGTAATTGCCACTTTTCCGGGACAATTGGCAAATCCGCAAGATTCCAGCGCGCATAGCGGCTGTCGTAGGCGTCTGGCTGCGCCTGCTCAAGCAGGTGACCGATACACCAGGTCACCACCTGACCATTACCGCACTCGATAAAGCCATCGCCTTTCCGGTGCGGTTTAGGCAGGACATCAGCAATGGCGCGCGCCAGACTCGGTTTTTCGGCAATAAACAACCGCATTGAATTAACGGATCTCAACCATGGCACGACCGCCGCGCGCTGGCACCAGTTCGCCAATCGCCGTCAGTTCAATGCCAAACTCGGCGGCTGTAGCTTTGACCTCATTTTCTGCTTCCGGCATGACCGCCAGCAGCAAACCGCCAGAAGTTTGCGGATCGCACAGCAGATCGCGCACTTCACGCGGCATTTCACCCATCAGATGACCGTAGCTGGCAAAGTTACGTTCGGTGCCGCCAGGCACTGCGCCCAACTTAATGTACTCTTCAACCCCAGGCAATTTCGGGATCGCGTCATAGTCGACGCGCGCCTGCACACCTGCGCCCTGACACATTTCGCTTAAATGCCCCAGCAAACCAAAACCCGTAACGTCGGTCATCGCTTTTACGCCTTCGATGTTGGCAAAGGACGCGCCTGCGATGTTCATCCGGCACATCACTTCCGTCGCCAGTCCCTGATGTTCTGGTTTAAGCAGTGATTTTTTCTCAGCCGTGGTAAGAACGCCAATCCCCAGCGGCTTCGTCAGGAACAGTTTGCATCCGGCTTGTGCGGTACTGTTTTTCTTCACCCGCTCGGTCGGTACGATCCCCGTTACCGCCAGACCAAAAATCGGCTCCGGCGCATCGATGGAGTGACCGCCAGCCAGCGCAATACCCGCCTGACGGCATGCATAGCGTCCACCTTCGGTCACTTCGCGGGCAATTTCCGGGGAAAGTTTGTTAATCGGCCAGCCGAGGATCGCAATCGCCATAATTGGTTTGCCGCCCATTGCGAAGATATCGCTGATGGCGTTAGTCGCCGCAATGCGGCCAAAATCGAAAGGATTATCAACGATCGGCATAAAGAAGTCGGTGGTACTGATAACGCTGGTGCCATTGCCCAGATCGTATACCGCCGCATCGTCGCGGGTTTCATTACCCACAAGCAAATTCGGATCAACAAACTTCGCCTGCTCACTGTGCAGGATGGTTTCCAACACTTTTGGGGAAATTTTACAGCCGCAACCAGCGCCGTGGCTGTATTGGGTCAAACGAATCGAGTTCTCGCTCATGGACATCTCCTGTCAATGCAATCCGGGTATGGTAACCCTCATTCCATGAAGTGATAAGTGAGAGTGTCTGAATTCCTGCTCCTTTGCTCACAATCCAGACAGTTTCGCGACAATTATCAGAAATAAGTCACAAACGGCGTCGGGTCCGGGACGTTTATCGACGTAGATGCTTTCAACTGCGGCGTACCGAGGTAGAGAAAACCGACAATTTTATCCTGCTCACGGCAACCGAATGCTTCACGCACTACCGGACTTTCAGTTAATGCACCACTGCGCCAGATGCCGCCAAACCCCTGGGCAACTGCTGCCATTTGCATCGCCATGACCGCGCATCCCGCAGACATTTCCTGTTCCCAGCGCGGGACTTTATGATTTTCTTCGCATTTCGCCACCACCGTTATGATGAGCGGTGCGCGGAACGGCGCATTACGCGCTTTGTCGATGGCTTTGTTATCACTACCGGCAGCAATCGCCCCCTGCTCCAGTACAGCGCTGAAACGCTCGCGCCCTTCCCCTTCAATCACAAAGAAATGCCACGGTTGCATGGACTTATGGTCCGGCGCACGCATACCCGCACGCAGGATGTTTTGCAGTTGTTCACCCGTTGGCGCGGGTTCAGCCAGGCGGGAGGCGCTACGGCGATTGATCAATAGTTCGAGTGCATCCATTTGATTAACTCCTGTCGTGATATTTATTCACAAAATTAACACGAGAGTGGATTTTGTTACAGCCCAGTCCGCAATTCCTGCTGACAAGTGCCGGTTGGGTCATTACGATAACCACATCTATTGCGCCTGAAAAAGGTGTGACCTTAAGTTGGGAGAATACATGCGAACCCTTTGGCGATTTATTGCCGGATTTTTTAAATGGACGTGGCGTCTGCTGAATTTCGTCCGTGAAATGGTACTTAACCTGTTCTTTATTTTTCTCGTGCTGGTTGGTGTGGGGATCTGGATGCAGGTCAGTGGTGGTGATTCGAAAGAAACGGCCAGTCGTGGCGCACTGCTGCTGGACATTTCTGGTGTGATCGTCGATAAACCCGACAGTTCTCAGCGGTTTAGTAAATTAAGCCGCCAGCTGCTTGGTGCCAGTTCCGATCGTCTGCAGGAAAACTCACTGTTTGATATCGTCAACACCATTCGCCAGGCGAAGGACGACCGCAATATCACCGGTATCGTGATGGATCTGAAAAACTTTGCAGGCGGCGACCAGCCGTCTATGCAGTACATCGGCAAAGCTCTGAAAGAGTTTCGTGACAGCGGGAAACCGGTTTATGCCGTTGGCGAGAACTACAGCCAGGGGCAATATTATCTCGCCAGTTTCGCCAATAAAATTTGGCTGTCTCCGCAAGGCGTGGTGGATCTGCACGGCTTTGCCACCAACGGTCTGTACTACAAATCGTTGCTGGATAAGCTGAAAGTTTCCACCCATGTGTTCCGCGTGGGTACGTATAAATCTGCCGTTGAACCGTTTATTCGTGATGATATGTCGCCGGCAGCCCGCGAAGCTGACAGCCGCTGGATTGGTGAGCTGTGGCAAAACTATCTGAATACTGTTGCCGCTAACCGGCAGATCCCTGCTCAGCAGGTATTCCCTGGCGCGCAAGGGTTGCTTGAGGGTTTAACCAAAACCGGTGGCGATACCGCGAAATATGCGCTGGAAAACAAGCTGGTCGATGCACTGGCATCGAGTGCCGAAATCGAAAAAGCTCTGACCAAAGAGTTCGGCTGGAGTAAGACTGATAAAAATTATCGCGCCATCAGTTATTACGATTACGCATTGAAAACGCCGGCAGATACCGGTGACAGCATCGGAGTCGTCTTCGCTAATGGCGCAATTATGGATGGCGAGGAAACTCAGGGGAATGTTGGCGGTGATACCACTGCGGCACAAATCCGCGACGCTCGCCTTGACCCGAAAGTGAAAGCGATTGTCCTGCGTGTTAATAGCCCAGGCGGCAGCGTTACCGCGTCTGAAGTGATTCGCGCTGAACTGGCAGCAGCCCGGGCAGCGGGTAAGCCTGTGGTTGTATCGATGGGCGGTATGGCGGCATCTGGTGGTTACTGGATTTCCACACCAGCTAATTACATTGTGGCTAACCCCAGCACCCTGACCGGTTCTATCGGTATCTTCGGCGTGATCACCACCGTAGAAAATAGTCTGGATTCGATTGGTGTTCATACTGATGGTGTCTCAACTTCACCGCTGGCGGATGTTTCTATCACCAGGGCACTGCCGCCGGAAGCGCAGCAGATGATGCAGTTAAGCATTGAGAATGGCTATAAACGCTTTATCACGCTGGTTGCTGATGCGCGTCATTCAACGCCGGAGCAGATTGATAAAATCGCCCAGGGCCACGTCTGGACCGGTCAGGATGCAAAAGCTAACGGGCTGGTCGATAGTCTCGGGGATTTCGATGATGCGGTCGCCAAAGCAGCAGAGCTGGCAAAAGTGAAACAGTGGCATCTGGAATACTACGTTGATGAACCGACCTTCTTCGACAAAGTGATGGACAACATGTCTGGTTCTGTCCGCGCAATGTTGCCAGATGCGTTCCAGGCCATGTTACCTGCACCGCTGGCCTCGGTAGCCTCTACCGTTAAAAGTGAAAGCGACAAGCTGGCCGCGTTTAACGACCCACAAAACCGTTATGCGTTTTGCCTGACCTGCGCCAACGTGCGTTAAGTCATGTACTAAGTGGCCGACAGATCGTCGGCCACATTTTTTTTACCTCGACGAATCCTCTTCCCGCTGTCTCGCCCCATATTTCCTTATCCGCATAGTATCAGGTGCGCTCCCCCTGCCTCACGTATATACTTTTGCTCTTTCGATATCATTCATATCAATATCATGCAAAAGAAATCAATTTACGTCGCCTACACGGGCGGGACCATCGGGATGCAGCGTTCCGAGCAGGGTTATATTCCGGTGTCAGGTCATCTACAACGCCAACTGGCGCTGATGCCGGAATTCCATCGCCCGGAGATGCCAGATTTCACCATTCATGAATATACGCCATTGATGGATTCTTCTGATATGACGCCAGAAGACTGGCAGCATATTGCTGAAGATATTAAAGCGCACTATGACGACTATGATGGTTTTGTCATTCTGCACGGTACAGACACGATGGCGTATACCGCCTCTGCACTGTCGTTCATGCTCGAGAATCTCGGTAAACCGGTCATTGTGACAGGGTCACAAATCCCGCTAGCTGAGTTACGCTCTGACGGACAAATTAATCTGCTGAATGCGTTGTACGTTGCGGCGAATTATCCTATCAACGAAGTAACTCTCTTTTTTAATAATCGACTTTATCGTGGCAACCGTACCACCAAAGCCCATGCCGATGGTTTTGATGCGTTTGCCTCTCCAAACCTTCCTCCGTTACTGGAAGCAGGTATCCATATTCGTCGTTTGAATACACCACCCGCCCCGCACGGTGAAGGGGAATTGATCGTTCATCCAATCACCCCACAACCGATTGGCGTAGTGACGATTTATCCAGGGATTTCTGCTGACGTCGTGCGCAATTTTCTGCGCCAACCGGTGAAAGCATTGATTCTGCGCTCATATGGCGTGGGTAATGCGCCACAAAACAAAGCCTTCCTGCAAGAATTACAAGAAGCCAGCGATCGCGGTATTGTGGTAGTCAACCTGACACAATGTATGTCCGGTAAAGTGAATATGGGTGGTTATGCCACCGGTAACGCCCTCGCCCATGCCGGCGTTATTGGCGGTGCAGATATGACTGTAGAAGCCACACTAACCAAACTGCATTACCTGCTTAGCCAGGAACTGGATACTGAAACCATTCGCAAGGCCATGAGCCAAAACCTGCGCGGCGAACTGACGCCGGATGATTAAGGAGACTGCAATGCCCCCTCGCGCCCTGTTACTGGTCGATTTACAAAATGATTTCTGTGCTGGTGGCGCGCTCGCCGTGCCGGAAGGTGACAGTACGGTGGATGTCGCTAACCGCCTGATTGACTGGTGCCAGTCGCGCGGTGAAGCGGTTATCGCCAGTCAGGACTGGCACCCGGCGAATCACGGCAGTTTTGCCAGTCAGCACGGTGTAGAGCCTTATACGCCGGGCCAACTCGACGGTTTGCCACAAACCTTCTGGCCAGATCACTGTGTGCAGAACAGTGAAGGCGCACAATTACATCCGTTACTGAACCAAAAAGCGATCGCAGCGGTGTTCCATAAAGGCGAAAATCCTTTAGTTGACAGTTACAGTGCCTTTTTTGATAACGGCCGTCGGCAGAAAACTGCGCTCGATGACTGGTTGCGCGCTCATGTAATCAATGAATTGATCGTTATGGGTCTGGCTACTGACTATTGCGTGAAGTTTACCGTGCTGGACGCGTTACAGTTAGGCTATAAGGTGAACGTGATTACCGATGGTTGTCGTGGCGTAAATATCCAGCCACAGGACAGTGCGCACGCGTTTATGGAGATGTCAGCAGCTGGGGCAACGCTATATACGCTGGCAGACTGGGAAGAAACGCAGGAGTAATTTTACGCTGGCCTACAATTCTGTACTGCCATTGTAGGCCAAATAAAACACGTCAGTGGTACATCTGGCAATTGATGCCATCAACGAAAGATTTAATTCACCTCAGAAATCTCTTCCAGCGACACCTTCCGCGTTTCGATGCCAAAAATGGAGAGAACCAGCGCACAGAGCACTAACATGACACCAAGCACCATAAACACCGTGATTGACCCATAATGCGTTAATAGTGCCGCAACGCCATAGGGCGTGAAGACTGCGACGATCCGTCCGACGGCATTAACGAAACCCGAACCACGCAGGCGTAAATGCGTTGGCCAAAGTTCCGGGATATAAACCGCCGACGCGAAGCACACATACATGTATAAAAAGAAGATCATCACCAGGCCATAGATTAAAATCGCCCACTCTGTAGTCTGAATTGAATAGATATAGCCTAACACAGCAATAATAATAAGTAAGGCAGAGCCAAATAATCGACGAGGAAAATGATCAATAATTAATGCCGCAATAAATATCCCTACCGGAGCGCCAATCATAATAACAGCGGTCATTAATATTGATTTATCAACATCAATGCCGGAGTTAACAAATATGGTCGGTATCCATACGGTGATGGTATAAAGCGAAATGTTCATTGCAATTAAAACAGTAATCGCGACTAATGTACGTCGTAACATTTCCCCTTTAAACAGGAGCCAGAAGGTACCCTTGATTACCTTAACCTTGCTGTTGCTCTGGTTCAAAGTAAGCGGGGGTAAACGAATACTCTTCTCTCTTTCAATTTGCTGCTCTACTTCACGAAGTTGGCTTTCTGCACCTGCGATTTGCCCTTTCCCCGCCAACCATCGAGGCGACTCAATAAAGTATTTACCTGAGAGAAACCAGGCTAACAGTATGCCAATACCACCCAGCAGAAACATTATCCGCCAACTAAAAAAAGCGATAACCACCACGCCTATCGCCGCAGACAACATGGGCGACCAGTTACCGACAAATGAGAGCCGCGCGGACCATTTTCCACGCACCGTCGCGGGGATAAACTCCGTAAATGAGGCATAGCCAACCATAATCAGCGCCCCCATTCCTGTTCCCATCAGGAAGCGAAAGAAGATGAGCCAGTACATATCAGGGACAAAAGCGGCCCCTGTTGCCGCAATACCGACGATGAGAAGATTTATGCGAAACGCCCTGCGCCGCCCAAAGTAGTCACCAATAAACCCACCGGTAAGAGAGCCGATGAAATAACCAAACATTAATGCCGAGGTAAAGGCGGCATTGAGGAGATTATTTGACCATCCATTGCTTACCAGCTTTGCTAAAACAACATTGCCTGAATAACTCAAAAAACCCGTTAATAACAGACTAAAGCTTATAATACCAAATATACGATAATGAAACCGGGCCAAAGGCAAGCGGTCCAGTCTTGCGCCAATTTGATCATATTGTTCCATTAGGTGCCTCGGATTTGCTAAAAAGGTAGCAATTGCGGCAAATTCACTTGCCGCATCTTTATCATCATTTTATTTCCAGGCGCAGGAACAAATAATATTGACAACGTGTGCTTAAATTACCACACCAGCTGGATATTATTGTCTTTGCAAAATGCTATCCACTCTGCACCCGGTGATTTATCAGTTATTATGTAATTAATATGACTAAAGTCAGCTAACTGGACAAAAGCTTTGCGATCAAACTTAGAGTGATCAACCAATAACGCAACTTCTGTCGCCTGACGGATCATTGTCTTTTTGATTTCAGCTTCCGCTTCGTTAGAGTCCAGCGCGCCGCTGTTAATATCAAGACCTTTACAACTCATTACCATGATATCGACATGGTAGCGGCTGATGATCTCTTTAGTAATTCTTCCTTGCAGGGAAAGTGTATTTTTGTTTAGTTCCCCCCCCGTTGAAACGACTTTAATTTCTGACTGAGCCAGAACATGAATCGCTTCCGCCGAGTTGGTTAGCAACGTCAGGTCACTACGGTCCTGTAACAATTTGAGCAATTCCATTACGGTACTACTGGAATCGGCTGCCATGGTGGTTTTATTGTCGATAAAGGGTAGTGCCTTGCGTGCAATAAGCTGCTTCTCTTCATAAAACGATGAAGCGCGCTTATAAAAATGGATATTCTCCGTCAACATCGCTGTATTTAAAACAGCACCACCATAGGTTCTGGTCAAAAAGCCTTCATCTTCCAGCTTCTCAAGATCGCGGCGAATGGTTTCTTCGGTTACCTGAAAAATCCCACTCAAATTTGAGACTGTCACCTTTTTATCGTTGGCAACCATTTGCTTAATTGCCTGAATCCTGTCTTTTGCCGCCACGATTACACCCCTGTATCTTTTTACATCACATTAGCGCGATTATCGCATAACCGATGTTTACTTTCAAAATAACCTGTTTGAATCACAGATTTTCATCACAGTTTTCACAGAAACAGAGGTGAATCGTGTTGAGTATTTAACGCTCCAGGGCCTCTGCCATTTCCCTCATCAATGTTGCGTCTGCATCCGATAAGTTGATATTCAATGCCGCGACATTTTCGCGTACCTGTTCCGGTGCAGTAGCCCCACTAAGAATGGAGATTAAATCACTCTGTTTTAATATCCACGCCAGTGCCAGAGTGGGAATTGTGCACTGATAACGAGCACAGAGTGGCTGCCACTGTTCAAGCATATCAATCACTTTCAGCATGTTTTCACGCTGGAACCAGACTTTATTTGCCCGAGCGCCACCCGGAACGTAATCACGAGTGATGGTACCGGTCAACAATCCCTGCTCTAGCGGGGAATAAACCTGTACCACAATGCCATTATCACGACATAGCGGCAGCAGTTCGCTTTCCAATGCCCGGTCGAGGATACTGTATTTCGCCTGAATAATATCCAGTTCACCATATTGCAGATACTCGCGGATATGGTCAGCATCGACGTTAGCAGCGCCTATAGCGCGAATTTTTCCTTCGGCCTTTAACTCATTGAGCACTGCGACAGTTTCAGCTATCGGCGTAAAAAATGGCGGCACCGACTGCCAGTGCGTCATGTAGATATCGATGTAATCAATACCCAGACGTTGCAAGCTGGCTTCTACCTCTTCGCGGATAGATTCCGGGGAAAGGTTTTTATACAACTGCCGATCGCCAACTTTGTTGAATAAACTCCCTTTTCGTTCCCAGACAATGCCGCATTTGGTTTCTACTACAACCTGTTCACGGGGCAGTTTTTTTAACGCCTGACCGACGATAACTTCACTATTGCCAAAGTTATATCCTGGCGCAGTATCAATCAGATTAATGCCACAACGATGGGCTTCAAGAATCGTATCAATACATATTTGCCGATCGAGATCGCCATTCCATGCAGGACCGCCGCCAATGGCCCATGTCCCCAACCCCATTCGCGAAAGCGTAATATCCGTTGTGCCTAAAGGTATCTTTTTCATTTGCCTTCATTATCCTTCGTATTCTTCCAGCAATTGTTCGACCAGCTTTCTGTTTTTTACGCCGGTGGTGGCACCGACGCTTAGAACCGAGATAGCCGCCGTTGCATTGGCAAAGCGTGCGCATTCACGCAGATTTTTGCCTTCTAACAGTGCCGCAATAAAACCTGAAGCAAAGTTATCGCCCGCGCCAATGGTGTCGATGGCGGTTATTCCTGCGACCGCCGGCACCTTCATCGTCATGTCACCACGCTTGATAAAGCAGCCGTCTTTACCCGTTTTAATCACCACCGTTTTTACGCCGCACGCAAGAAAGCAGTCAGCAATTTCATCCAGTGTCTCTTTCCCGGTGAGTAATTTTGCCTCGGCAAAATTAGGAAACAGATAATCGACATAACTCAATGCTTCGCAAATATCATCCAGCGTTTCATTCAACCGCGGTTTGATCATATCGGCACAGATAATCATCTGCCGGGCTTTAGCTTGCGTAAAAATTTCTGTTAGCGCTTTACCATCCAATAGTGGACTGTTGAAAATACTGGCCAGTGATAATAATTTCGCCTGGGAAAACCGCGCAAAATCAACATCGTCAATATTCAATTTCCACAGACTGCCGTTACGGTTTGTGACAAACGTCCGCTCGCCATCCTCCGTCACCAGTCCAACGTTAATAGAGGTATCTATGTTGACGTCCTGCTTCAGGCTTTGAATATCAATATTCTCTTTGCGGCAATGGTCGAGAATAAATTGCCCGGCGGCATCTTTACCAATACGACTCATTAATGCTGTGCGATGGCCCAGACGAGAAATAATTGTTGCTTCATTTATTGCATCACCCCCGGTGGTCATTGCGATTCTTTCAAGAGGATAAGAATCCACATCAAAGATATTTTTACTGACCGGTTGCAATGGAATATCAACAATAGCGGCACCTATACAAATAACGTCGAGATTATCCATATCATTATTCCGCTTTGCCATCAGAACCGAACAGTTTAATTTTTTCCAATGCCCGTTCTTTTACAGCTTTACGTACTTCACGTTCTAAATGCAGGAAAGGCTGATCCTGGTTTTCTTTCACTGCTACCATTGCGGCCTGACAGAGCTCCGTATGAATGTTGATTTTCGCAATACCCAACGAAATTGCAGTTTTAATGTCGGCATCACTGATCCCCGATGCGCCGTGCAAAACCAGCGGAACAGAAACAGCATCGCGTACGCCTTTGACGACCTCAAAGTTCAATTGTGGCTCTGACGTATAAACCCCATGCTGGTTGCCGATGGCGACAGCCAATGAGTCACAGCCCGTACGTTCAACAAATTCAGCCGCCTGGTCAGGATCGGTATAGTGATAGCCCGCCAGCGCTTCCTCATAAACGGTTTCATTACCGACATGCCCTAATTCCGCCTCTACCGGAATACCCAGCGGATGGAAGAAATCAACAGCCTCTTTGGTTAAACGAATATTTTCTTCGAAATCAAATGCGGAAGCATCACGCATTAATGAATTCATACCATGAGTCCAGGCGTTATGAATAATTTCCATACTCCGACCATGATCCCAATGAGTTATTACCGGCACCGTTGCTTTTTTTGCCATTGATACCATCATGTGAGAGAAATCTTCAAATGAGGTGTTCCCGACAAAACCTGTACCAAAAGAAATAATAACCGGTGATTTCGCTTCTTCGGCTGCGTCGATAACGCCCATCAACATTTCTGCATTCCATACGTTAAAATGGGCAATTGCATAATGTTTATTTGTGGCATCGTTTTCCCAATATCTGATATCTGCGAGCATATTCTGTTCTCCCGTATTAATTAATCGCTAATTTTAATAACGCCTTTAATAATGTCGCGTTTGTTGTTAACCGACTCTTCAAATGCCTGTTGTACATCCTGATAATCGTAAATATGTGTCACCATCGATTTCACATCTAATCGCCCTGAGGAAATAGCTTCAATCGTGACCGGATAACGATTGGCATAGCGGAATACTGTCTGGATAGTGACTTCGCGATTGATTTTGAGGAAATTGATTGCCGAATCGCCCGGTACAGTACCAACAATCATAATTTTACCGCCGCGCATTACCAGATAAGGTGCCTGTTTAACGGTGACCGCAGAACCCGCTGTTTCGAAAACAATATCTGCGCCCATTTCTTCGGTAAATTGCTGACAGCGTGCAATAGTGTCTTCTTTTGCGCCGTTAATAACCACTGTCGCGCCGAGCTGTTCCGCCATTGTCAGACGTTTTTCCAGCACATCAACGACGGCAATATCCGTAGCTCCCAGGCATTTGCACGCTTGCAACGTCATCAAACCAATACAACCCGCTCCCAGAATAATTATCTTCTTACCCGGTTTAACATCTGCCAGCATCGCGGCATGCATCCCGACTGCGGCAGGCTCCACCAGCGCCCCTTCCATCGTGTCCATATTGTCGGGCAGTTTGTAAGTAAAGCTCTCCGGATGACACAGATAGTGCGTTAATGCGCCGCGGTAGTTAGGTTGTGTCGCCATAAAATCAACGTCCGGGCAGATGTTATATTTGCCTTCCAGACAGTAACGACAGTGACCGCAAGGAACGCCAGGTTCGATATTTACCCGATCCCCCGCTTTAAATTTGCGCACACGGCTTCCCACAGCCACAACCGTCCCGGCGCATTCATGACCCAGGCCAATTTCTTGATTTGGGTCTTTAGGCGGAATAAACGGGCCTGATTCGAAACCATGTACATCTGAACCACAAATACCGACATATTCCACTTTAATCAAAACTTCATCTTCTTTAGGCACAGGTATTTCTGCTGAAATAATTTTCATTGTGCCCGGCACCTGCAATATTGCTTTTGAATTTTTCATTTTGAATCCACCAGTATTATTTATTGACTACTGCATCAATACTTAAACTTTCAACGGAGACACCTTTCGTTTCAATTCCAATGGTGGTGATAGCAATTGCGACAATAATTGAAACAGCCCCCAGAAGAATAAAGACTCCCGTTACGCCATAACTACTGAGCAGCACTGCAACGGCATAAGGTGCGGCAATACCACTGATTCGCCCTACCGCATTCGCCAGACCGGAGCCACGTAATTTGGCCTCTGTCGGCCAGATTTCAGGGACATACACTGCCGAGGCATAGCAAACGTACATATAGACGAAAGTAATCAGGAAGAAACCAATCAGCGTTATGAGCAACATACTGGTTTGCAGTGAATAGATATATCCGAGCACCGCAATCAGGATTAATAGCCCCACACCCATTGTTTTACGCGGAATTTTATCCATCACCAGCATGGCAATAAATATACCAAATGGCGCACCAAACATACTCATGGTATTTAAAACAATCGAGTCTTTTAAATTAATCCCCTGGGTCATGAATATTGTTGGCAACCAGTTAATTAGTGTGTACTGCACAACGTTCATGGCAATCAGCACACAAGAACCTAATATCACGCGTTTCAGTAATACTCCTGTCAGTAAGGCTGAATACGGCACCGCTTGTGGCGCTTTACCGTCATCAGCAATAACCACGGGCGGCAAAGGTTTTCCCGTCTGGCGTATGACGCCTTCTTCTATACTCCGCATGACTTTCTCGGCTTCCTGATACCGTCCGCGCGATTCCAGCCAGCGCGGGGATTCAGGAAAGTAGCGCCAGGCCAGCGCCGTAGCGATAAGCGACAATATTGCAGGGATAAGCAGTTGTACTCGCCAGTTCCACTCTGCACTAATCAGCGGCGTGAGTCCCATCGCAATCAATGAACAGAGCGGATATGACCAGTTGCCAATAAAAGAAACCCGACTGGACCACGTTCCGCGATTTCTACCGGGCATATATTCGGTGAAACCAGCAAACAGCGTCACCAGTAAAGCTCCCAGCCCAACGCCCATCACAAAACGGCAGGCAATAAGGAAATCCATATTCGGTGAAAAAGCACCGACCACCATCGAGGCAATATGAATGGCCTCATAGAGGATGAACGCATTTCTGCGACCGGTTTTGTCACCGATGATGCCGCCAACCAGCGCACCGAGAAACATTCCGGCGGTCGTGATTGCTGAGAATGTGGCAGTGGTGGAATTATCTGTCCAGCCCAACGCTTTCAGCTGCGCGAGGATCAAGCCACCAACGGCATTACTCCAGCAGACAAGCAAGCCAAACGCGACGATAGCAAACATTGACGAATGCCAGCGGCAATCCGGTAAGCGATCCAGCCGAGCACCACAATGCGGTTTTGTTATCTGTTCCATGCGATAACGCTCCTTCAGGAGAGTAGTTATTCATCAAAGTCGTAAGTCATGATCACTTTGATTGCGGTTTTATCGACCATCGCATCAAACCCTTCGCGCCATTGCGACAGGCCGATACGATGCGTGATCATCGGTTTGACTTTGATAGCGCCGCTGGCTAATAGCCTGATAGCGTTACGCCATGAGGTGGAGTCATAGGCCATATGCCCAATGATGCTTTTGTTCCAGGCGGTAATGTCATTAATCGAGAAATCAAGAGGTTTGAAGCCCATTCCAACGCGTACCACTTCCCCATTCGGGCGGAGCATTTCGATGGCTTGTTTCAATGCGATATTGGCACCGGAGCATTCAATCACCAGTCCCAGATTGTCTTTGCCACAAATTTGCTGGCAGCGCGCCACCACATCTTCGGTAGAACCATTTACTACTGCCGTCGCACCCAGTTCTTTTGCAACCGGGAAGCGGACCGCCACATCTTCTTGTAGACCAACGACGACGATATTTACCGCCCCCATAATCCGCGCCATTTGTACGGAGAACAGCCCGAGTGGGCCAGTACCGATGACGACCACATCCTGACCAGGGAGGAATTTCGATTGCTGCGCTATGGATTTGTAGGCATTACAGATAGGGTCAAGTACGGCTGCGTCCTCATAATCAACACCATCAGGGATTTCCCACAACGCATGACGATGAATTTTGAGAATTTCACCAGGAACCAGACAATATTTGGAAAAACCACCGCCCCAGGTATTGTTATCCAGACCAAGGTTTACTTTTTCTGTACAACACAGAAAATCACCTTGTTCACAGGCCGGACAAACGCCGCAGACGTGACCGCTGTTATCTGACACGACGCGTTGCCCCACTTTCCAGTCTTTGACTTTTTCACCAACCTGCGCAATACAACCTGCGAACTCATGGCCGCGGATAGAGTTAAACTCATCAGAACCGCTATCGACATTGTAGTGCTTCATGTCTGCGCCGCAGATTGCCGCGGCTTTAATTTCAATCACGACATCTTCCGGGCCACAAATGGGTTGTGGCACATCGATCATCTTGTAGCCGCCAAAGGCTTTGCCAAACCGAGCCAGTGCTTTCATTGCGTCATCCTCTGTATTTTGTTTTGCTTAGATGGTCATCATACTTACCCACATGATTTTTGAGGTCAACATTAAATCTGTAAAACACAGATAATGATCTGCGTTTTACAACTCAGATCACAATTACGCAGAAAATGGCTGGATCTGTTACAGGTTGATGGAAGGCGGAACGCAAAATGAGCAAATTTGAGAGGGATTACCGGCCAAATAGGTCTGAGACTTAAGTTCAGGAGAAGTCATTCAGGCGTGAACGCGACTGCAAGAGACCGGACTGGGGCTTTGCCTGGTCGTGACGAGATAATTGAGATGAGTCGTGGGGTTATTGTTGGCTATCCCCTTTATAACCGCGGCAAAAAGGGGACAAACCACTTACTTAAACATGGCAATTGGCTTTGCTGAGATACCAAAATCTTCTTTTAACTGTTGTTTGCTCTTCATGACCATCTGACCATTTGTGTCAATTGTCATATGCTGTGCTTCGGTATTATGGCGGGCTTGCCACAGCATCACCAGTTGCAGGCAGTTCTCTTTTTGTTCCTCGGTCAACGTAACGCCATCAGGCCATTTCCCCAGTTCAACGGCTGTCGACAAACGCTGGTATACCTCAGGCGTCATGCTGTTGATAATGTCATCAAGATTCATAATTTTTCCGCTCCTGTGGAATAAGTTGCTGAATCGTTTTTTCAACCGTTGATTTCTTCGCCGTTTTCGCCATCGGTAAAGCGTAAAGAGGCTGAGTTAACACAATAACGTTCACCCGTTGGCTGCGGCCCGTCGGGGAAGACATGCCCCAGATGGGCATCACAGTTACCGCAACGAATTTCTATGCGCTGCATCCCATGTGACAAGTCTTTGATATAACGAATGGATTCTTCACTCACCGGTTCGTAGAAACTGGGCCAGCCACAGCCGGAATCATACTTGGTTTGGGAATGAAACAGCGGGGCATCGCAGATCAAACAGTGATATACGCCGTCACGCTTGTTATGCAGTAAACGACCCGTAAATGGCGGCTCTGTCCCATGATTCTGCGTCACGTAGAACTGCATCTCGGACAAATTTTTTTTCAGTTCTTCTGCCGAAGGTTTATTAGCCATTTGCTCACATCTCACTTTAATCGTGCTCACATTACGTGACTGATTCTAACAAAACATTAACACCAACTGGCAAAATTTTGTCCTAAACTTGATCTCGACGAAATGGCTGCACCTAAATCGTGATGAAAATCACATTTTTATCGTAATTGCCCTTTAAAATTCGGGACGCCGACCCCATGTGGTCTCAAGCCCAAAGGAAGAGTGAGGCGAGTCAGTCGCGTAATGCTTAGGCACAGGATTGATTTGTCGCAATGATTGACACGATTCCGCTTGACGCTGCGTAAGGTTTTTGTAATTTTACAGGCAACCTTTTATTCACTAACAAATAGCTGGTGGAATATATGACTATCAAAGTAGGTATCAACGGTTTTGGCCGTATCGGTCGCATTGTTTTCCGTGCTGCTCAGAAACGTTCTGACATCGAGATCGTTGCAATCAACGACCTGTTAGACGCTGATTACATGGCATACATGCTGAAATATGACTCCACTCACGGCCGTTTCGACGGTACCGTTGAAGTGAAAGACGGTCATCTGATCGTTAACGGTAAAAAAATCCGTGTTACCGCTGAACGTGATCCGGCTAACCTGAAATGGGACGAAGTTGGTGTTGACGTTGTCGCTGAAGCAACTGGTCTGTTCCTGACTGACGAAACTGCTCGTAAACACATCACCGCTGGTGCGAAGAAAGTGGTTATGACTGGTCCGTCTAAAGACAACACTCCGATGTTCGTTAAAGGCGCTAACTTCGACAAATATGCTGGCCAGGACATCGTTTCCAACGCTTCCTGCACCACCAACTGCCTGGCTCCGCTGGCTAAAGTTATCAACGATAACTTCGGCATCATCGAAGGTCTGATGACCACCGTTCACGCTACTACCGCTACTCAGAAAACCGTTGATGGCCCGTCTCACAAAGACTGGCGCGGCGGCCGCGGTGCTTCCCAGAACATCATCCCGTCCTCTACCGGTGCTGCTAAAGCTGTAGGTAAAGTACTGCCAGAACTGAATGGCAAACTGACTGGTATGGCGTTCCGCGTTCCGACCCCGAACGTATCCGTAGTTGACCTGACCGTTCGTCTGGAAAAAGCTGCAACTTACGAGCAGATCAAAGCTGCCGTTAAAGCTGCTGCTGAAGGCGAAATGAAAGGCGTTCTGGGCTACACCGAAGATGACGTAGTATCTACCGATTTCAACGGCGAAGTTTGCACTTCCGTGTTCGATGCTAAAGCGGGTATCGCTCTGAACGACAACTTCGTGAAACTGGTATCCTGGTACGACAACGAAACCGGTTACTCCAACAAAGTTCTGGACCTGATCGCTCACATCTCCAAATAAGTTGAGATGACACTGTGATCTAAAAAGAGCGACTTCGGTCGCTCTTTTTTTTACCTGATAAAATGAAGTTAAAGGACTGCGTCATGATTAAGAAAATTTTTGCCCTTCCGGTCATCGAACAAATCTCCCCTGTCCTCTCCCGTCGTAAACTGGATGAACTGGACCTCATTGTGGTCGATCATCCCCAGGTAAAAGCCTCTTTTGCATTACAGGGCGCACACCTTCTCTCATGGAAACCTGCGGGTGAAGAAGAAGTTCTGTGGTTGAGCAATAACACACCGTTCAAAAATGGCGTCGCTATTCGCGGTGGCGTACCGGTTTGCTGGCCGTGGTTTGGTCCGGCTGCACAACAAGGTCTGCCTGCGCACGGTTTTGCCCGCAACCTGCCGTGGACGCTGAAATCACATCGTGAAGATGCTGATGGCGTAGCGCTGACTTTTGAATTGACACAAAGCGAAGAGACGAAAAAATTCTGGCCACACGACTTTACGCTATTAGCGCATTTCCGCGTGGGTAAAGCCTGTGAAATCGATCTTGAAGCACACGGCGAATTTGAAACCACCTCTGCCCTGCATACCTACTTTAACGTGGGTGATATCACTAAGGTAAGCGTCAGTGGACTGGGCGATCGCTTCATTGATAAAGTGAATGACGCGAAAGAAGATGTACTGACCGACGGTATTCAGACCTTCCCTGACCGTACCGATCGCGTGTATCTGAATCCGCAAGATTGCAGCGTAATTAATGACGAAGCGCTGAATCGTATTATCGCCGTAGGCCACCAGCATCATCTGAACGTTGTAGGCTGGAACCCAGGACCGGCGCTTTCAGTTAGCATGGGCGATATGCCGGATGATGGCTACAAGACCTTTGTTTGTGTAGAAACAGCTTACGCCTCAGAAACGCAAAAAGTCACCAAAGAGAAACCTGCACATCTGGCGCAATCCATTCGCGTTGCGAAACGTTAATTTGCGTTAATGTTGTGTGCCGGGTGCGATGCATCCGGCACGTATCAACATCACACCATATCCAGCGCAGTTTTTCCTTTTGGTGCCGGATATGCCTTATCCAGCATAGCTAATTCCGCTGATGAAAGTTCGACCTCAAGCACAGCCGCATTTTGTTGGACATGGGCAATCGTGGCCGCTTTTGGAATCGCCATCACACCCTGATGACTGATCACCCACGCCAACAATACTTGTGCCGCGCTGATATTGTGAGCATGTGCAATTTCGTTGACTACCGCGTTTTTTAACAGCCCATTGCGCAACCGCCCGGCCTGGGCTAACGGACTGTAAGCCATCACCGGCATCTGCTGTTTCTGGCACCAGGGAAGTAGATCGTACTCAATCCCTCGTGAACCGAGATGGTAAAGCACCTGATTAGTGGCACACTGATTCCCCCCCGGCAGCTGCCAGAGTTCCTGCATATCGGCATAATCAAGGTTAGAAACGCCCCAGCGGCGGATTTTTCCCTGGGCGATCAATTTTTCCATCGCTGCGACAGTCTCTTCAAAAGCGAAACTGCCAGACCAGTGTAATAAGTAGAGATCGAGATAATCAGTATTGAGACGGCGTAAACTGGCTTCGCATGCATTTATCGCTTTTTGCCCGCCAGCATTCCACGGATAAACTTTAGAGACGAGAAAGACGTTCTCACGCAGGCCGGTTAATGCTTCCCCAACCACCATTTCGGCACCGCCATCGGCATACATTTCGGCGGTATCAATGAGGGTTAAACCGAGTTCAATGCCCGCGCGTAGTGCAGCAACTTCTGTTTTACGCTGACTGGCATCTTCGCCCATATACCATGTTCCCTGCCCTATGGCTGGCAGTGAGACATCGCCACTAAATTGAATCATTTTTTGTTGCATTGTTTCCTCCCAGGTATTGCACCACCGTAATGCAAAACAGGGCATGACGCCCTGTTTTTATGCACAAAATGCCCTGGAAAGATGCATTATCAGAATTTGTAGGTGATCCCGGTAGAAATCAGGCCAGTCCAGGATTTATCCACCATTGGGCTGTCAGTAACTTCATCAGACAGACGGGTGTAGCGCGCGGTACCGTAAACACTCCAGTCGCCGAGGAAGTTGTAGCTGGCGCTCAGCTCCAGGTAAGGGCTCCAGCTGTCGTTCGGGTTATAGCCACGCAGACCGCTGCGAGCGGACTCTTTGCGCGATACGCCATAATAGTATTCGTTCTGGTTTTCGCTGTTCCACTGCACACCAATACCCGGAGTCACGGTCAGGCCGCCGTTGGTGTAACGATACAACCAGGCCATATCCCAGACAATGCCGTTGCTGTTATCCAGGGTATCGCCAGCCAGGGTGGTACGCAGGTAACCGTACTGGGTAAAGTGAGCATAAGACAGACCAGCCATCATGGTGCTCTTACGGTCATCCAGGTGACGCATTTGGTGATCGCCACTGTCTTTAGCTTTGAAGTAAAGCGGCGACCAGTAAGCGGTAATTGAAAGTTTGTCCGTTGCGTCATTCCACAGGTAGTAACCACCACCTAAGCCACGGAACCAGAAGTTATCGCCTTCATAGTTGATTACCGGTACTGGGTAAACATCGGTATCGTAATCTTTATATGGGTGTTCAACGACACCTACGCCTGCGCCCAGGGAAAATTTACCTTCAGCGTGCGCTACGCCTGCAGACGTTGCGATAAGCACTCCAAGTGCCAGAAGTTTGAGTTTGGTCACAATTAATCATTCCTTAAACAAATGTTTAGCGGGCGACAAAGTTTACCCGTCAATACATCGAAACCCAACCTTTTTACGTTTTCATTTTTTAAAGTAACTGTTTAATTTTCCTGACGCAGATGACACCACGCTTACAGCCAAATGAATTTAGCGTTACCGGCGACCCTATTGTTTACATTAATTATGCAAAATTTATGGATGAGTTGTTGATATGCCATTGAAATTAAGAAAGCCGTGCAGGCAAGTTTTCCATTTGCCATCTACGCTTAATTTTGAAGGTGTATCACCGGGCACGTTGTTCTCATCGTCAATAAAATGGCATGAGAGTTGCTGTGTTTTAGCAAGAGACGTCGTTCAGTTTACCTCTTCCGGGAGCCTCTACTATTCATATGAACGGCTCTTAACCTGTGCTAAAAAACGAAAGGACGGCATACCATGAATATATTCGATCACTATCGCCAGCGATATGAAGCTGCCAAGGACGAAGAGTTCACACTGCAGGAGTTTCTTACCACTTGTCGGCAAGATCGCAGTGCTTATGCCAACGCGGCTGAGCGGCTATTGATGGCTATTGGTGAGCCTGTCATGGTCGATACAGCCCAGGAACCCAGACTTTCTCGACTCTTTTCTAACCGGGTCATTGCACGTTATCCGGCGTTTGAAGAGTTTTACGGCATGGAAGACGCGATTGAACAGATTGTCTCTTATCTGAAACACGCGGCTCAGGGGCTGGAAGAGAAGAAACAAATCCTGTATCTGCTGGGGCCTGTGGGTGGGGGTAAATCATCGCTTGCTGAGCGACTGAAATCATTAATGCAGCTCGTACCGATTTATGTATTGAGCGCCAACGGTGAGCGTAGCCCGGTCAACGATCATCCGTTCTGTCTTTTCAATCCGCAGGAAGATGCGCAGATTCTGGAAAAAGAGTATGGCATTCCTCGCCGTTATCTCGGCACCATCATGTCGCCGTGGGCGGCAAAACGCCTGCATGAATTTGGTGGCGATATTACTAAGTTCCGGGTGGTAAAGGTCTGGCCGTCAATTCTGCAACAAATTGCTATCGCCAAAACGGAACCTGGCGATGAGAACAACCAGGACATCTCAGCGCTGGTAGGGAAAGTCGATATCCGTAAACTCGAACACTACGCGCAGAACGATCCAGACGCCTACGGATATTCTGGTGCACTGTGCCGCGCCAACCAGGGGATCATGGAGTTTGTCGAGATGTTTAAAGCACCGATAAAAGTGCTGCATCCCTTGTTAACCGCCACCCAGGAAGGTAACTACAACGGGACGGAAGGTATCTCCGCCCTGCCGTTCAACGGGATTATCCTCGCCCACTCGAACGAATCCGAATGGGTCACTTTCCGTAATAACAAAAACAACGAAGCCTTCCTCGACCGTGTTTACATCGTGAAGGTGCCGTATTGCTTGCGCATTTCCGAAGAGATCAAAATCTACGAGAAATTGCTTAATCACAGTGAATTGACTCACGCCCCCTGCGCCCCTGGCACGCTGGAAACACTGTCACGTTTTTCCATTCTTTCGCGCCTGAAAGAGCCAGAAAACTCCAGCATTTATTCAAAGATGCGGGTTTATGATGGCGAAAGTCTGAAAGACACCGATCCCAAAGCCAAGTCGTATCAGGAATATCGTGACTACGCCGGTGTCGATGAAGGGATGAACGGTCTGTCGACGCGTTTTGCGTTTAAGATCCTCTCCCGCGTGTTCAACTTCGATCATGTAGAAGTGGCGGCAAACCCGGTCCATCTGTTCTACGTCCTGGAACAGCAGATCGAGCGCGAGCAGTTCCCACAAGAGCAGGCAGAACGCTATCTGGAGTTCCTGAAAGGTTATCTGATCCCGAAATATGCCGAGTTTATCGGCAAAGAGATCCAGACGGCCTACCTTGAATCCTATTCCGAATATGGGCAAAACATTTTCGACCGTTATGTTACCTACGCGGATTTCTGGATTCAGGATCAGGAGTATCGCGATCCGGATACCGGGCAGTTGTTTGACCGCGAGTCTCTTAACGCCGAGCTGGAGAAAATCGAGAAACCGGCGGGGATCAGTAATCCAAAAGATTTCCGCAACGAGATTGTTAACTTCGTACTGCGCGCCAGAGCGAATAACAGCGGACGCAATCCGAACTGGACCAGCTATGAAAAACTGCGCACGGTTATTGAGAAGAAAATGTTCTCCAATACCGAGGAGCTGTTGCCGGTTATCTCGTTTAACGCCAAAACGTCAACCGACGAGCAGAAGAAACACGACGACTTTGTCGACCGTATGATGGAAAAAGGCTACACCCGTAAACAGGTGCGTTTACTGTGCGAATGGTATTTGCGCGTACGTAAATCGTCTTAACAACCCTGGCCCGGTACACATGCTACCGGGCCTACAACGACAGCGAACCGTGGGCCAGAGAAATGGCAACACAGGCGTAGCATACCGTTGGCAAATGTAGTACGGGGGGCATATGACCTGGTTTATTGACCGGCGTCTGAACGGCAAAAACAAAAGCATGGTGAATCGCCAGCGTTTTTTACGCCGTTATAAAGCGCAAATTAAACAGTCGATCTCCGAGGCCATTAATAAGCGTTCGGTGACTGACGTCGACAGCGGCGAGTCCGTATCCATTCCCACGGAAGATATTAGCGAACCGATGTTTCATCAGGGGCGTGGCGGTCTGCGCCACCGCGTGCATCCGGGCAATGACCATTTCGTCCAGAACGACCGAATTGAACGTCCCCAGGGTGGCGGCGGAGGTTCCGGCAGTGGTCAGGGCCAGGCCAGCCAGGATGGTGAAGGTCAGGATGAATTTGTCTTTCAGATTTCGAAAGATGAGTATCTTGATCTGCTCTTTGAAGATCTGGCCTTACCGAATCTGAAACAAAACCAACAACGCCAGCTGACCGAATATAAAACGCATCGTGCGGGTTATACCGCTAACGGCGTTCCGGCCAATATCAGCGTTGTGCGTTCATTGCAGAACTCACTGGCACGACGCACAGCCATGACGGCGGGCAAGCGGCGGGAACTTCATGCGCTGGAAGAGCATTTGGCCATCATCAGCAACAGTGAACCTGCGCAACTGCTGGAAGAGGAACGTCTGCGCAAAGAAATTGCAGAATTACGTGCCAAAATTGAACGCGTCCCTTTCATTGACACCTTCGATTTACGTTACAAGAACTACGAGAAGCGGCCCGATCCCTCCAGCCAGGCAGTGATGTTTTGCCTGATGGACGTTTCGGGTTCAATGGATCAGTCCACTAAAGATATGGCTAAGCGTTTTTATATTCTGCTGTATCTGTTCCTTAGCAGAACGTATAAGAACGTGGAAGTCGTTTACATCCGCCACCATACTCAGGCGAAAGAAGTCGATGAACATGAGTTTTTCTACTCGCAGGAAACTGGCGGCACCATTGTTTCCAGCGCCCTGAAACTGATGGATGAGGTAGTGAAAGAGCGTTATAACCCGGCACAGTGGAATATTTACGCAGCACAAGCATCGGACGGCGATAACTGGGCCGATGACTCTCCGCTTTGCCATGAAATTCTGGCGAAAAAAATATTACCCGTCGTTCGTTATTACAGCTATATCGAAATTACACGTCGCGCGCATCAGACACTGTGGCGAGAATATGAGCATCTGCAATCTACTTTCGACAACTTTGCGATGCAGCATATCCGCGAACAGGATGATATTTATCCGGTGTTCCGTGAACTGTTTCATAAACAAAATGCAACAGCTAAAGACTAAAACTGTCAGCCGGGTCATTATCGCCTGGCTGATTTTTAGCTCACTGTAAATTATCTCATTTATTACATACATTAGCTTACAATCGCTTTAAATATGACAGCATAACCTTTACACAATTTAGTTCCAGAAAACAATCATTCGGAAAAATGATTCGGTCAACACGTATTTCCCTGGGGTTATTCTTTAATTATTTTTTATCGTCAACGAAAATTGATCCTGGTCAAAACTATATATCTCTGCCATCAATAAAATCCAGCACTCACATTGCTCTCCTTTTTATGGCTTCTATGGGTACACAAAAATTAAAAGCTCAAGGCTTTTTAGTTTTCAGCTTATTGCTGACGTTAATTTTATTTTGCATTACTACTTTATATAACGAAAACACGAATGTAAAACTCATCCCACAGATGAATTACCTGATGGTTGTTGTGGCTTTGTTTTTCCTTAACGCCGTCATTTTTCTTTTCATGTTAATGAAGTATTTCACTAACAAACAAATTTTACCAACACTCATTTTAAGCCTTGCATTTTTAAGTGGCCTTATCTATTTAGTTGAAACCATTGTAATTATCCATAAACCAATCAACGGCAGTACACTGATCCAGACAAAGTCGAATGATGTTTCTATTTTCTATATTTTCCGCCAACTCAGTTTCATTTGTTTAACCTCGCTGGCGCTCTTTTGTTATGGGAAAGACAACATCCTTGACAACAATAAGAAAAAAACTGGCATTCTGTTGCTGGCGCTGATTCCTTTTTTAGTTTTTCCCCTTCTGGCACACAATCTGAGTAGTTATAACGCTGACTATTCTTTGTATGTCGTCGATTACTGTCCGGACAACCATACTGCGACCTGGGGAATCAACTATACAAAAATATTGGTTTGTTTGTGGGCATTTTTACTGTTCTTTATTATCATGCGTACACGATTAGCCAGCGAACTATGGCCGTTAATAGCATTATTATGTCTGGCATCGCTATGCTGCAACTTACTTCTACTGACTCTGGATGAGTATAATTACACCATCTGGTATATCAGTCGCGGGATTGAAGTTTCCAGTAAACTGTTTGTTGTGTCTTTTCTGATTTATAACATTTTTCAGGAACTGCAACTCTCCAGCAAACTGGCAGTTCATGATGTGCTGACCAATATTTATAATCGGCGCTACTTTTTCAACAGCGTAGAGTCATTATTGTCGCGACCTGTTGTTAAGGACTTTTGTGTCATGCTGGTTGATATTAATCAGTTCAAACGCATCAATGCCCAATGGGGACATCGTGTGGGTGATAAAGTGCTGGTATCAATTGTCGATATTATCCAGCAAAGCATCCGCCCCGATGATATTTTAGCGCGACTGGAGGGTGAGGTGTTTGGCTTGCTATTTACCGAACTCAATAGTGCCCAGGCAAAAATCATTGCGGAACGTATGCGTAAAAATGTCGAACTCCTGACCGGCTTTAGTAACAGATATGATGTTCCTGAACAAATGACCATCAGTATTGGCACGGTTTTTTCAACGGGTGACACGCATAATATCTCGCTTGTCATGACGGAAGCAGATAAAGCCTTACGCGAAGCGAAAAGCGAGGGGGGCAACAAAGTGATTATTCATCATATTTAAGTGCAAAAATATTCAGAGCCATGCTTTTTGCGTGGCTTTTGCATACAATTTATTACTATTACCCCTAAATTTCCCCTCCCCAGCGGCGCAGAGATGAGTATAATTAGCGCCCCTGTGCCAGGCCGCAATCGAACTTTATCTGGTTTTCTCGTTTCACTAACCGAAGGAGTGCCATTTATCATGAAATTGCACCATAGAATGCTCCGGCATTTTATCGCCGCAAGTGTCATTGTGCTGACATCTTCCTTCCTTATTTTTGAACTTGTCGCCAGTGACAGAGCAATGAGTGCCTATCTGCGCTATATCGTGCAGAGAGCAGACTCCTCCTTTCTTTATGATAAGTATCAGAATCAGAGTATTGCCGCGCATGTGATGCGCGCTCTCGCTGCTGAGCAGTCGGAAGTGTCGCCAGAACAGCGGCGAGCCATCTGCGAGGCTTTTGAGTCTGCCAATAATACCCATGGCTTAAACCTGACTGCCCATAAATACCCTGGCTTACGCGGCACACTACAAACCGCATCCACTGACTGCGACACAATTGTGGAAGCTGCTGCACTATTACCCGCTTTTGATCAGGCAGTGGAAGGCAACCGCCACCAGGATGATTACGGTTCAGGTCTTGGGATGGCCGAAGAGAAATTTCACTATTATCTCGATCTCAATGACCGCTATGTCTATTTTTATGAGCCGGTTAATGTTGAGTACTTTGCGATGAATAACTGGTCCTTCCTGCAGTCAGGAAGTATTGGCATCGATCGCAAAGATATTGAAAAGGTATTTACCGGGCGTACCGTATTATCGAGCATTTACCAGGATCAGCGTACTAAACAGAACGTGATGAGTTTGCTGACGCCGGTATATGTCGCAGGGCAGCTAAAAGGGATTGTGCTGCTGGATATTAACAAAAACAATCTGCGGAATATCTTTTACACTCATGACCGCCCTCTCCTCTGGCGTTTTCTCAATGTCACGCTAACTGATACAGATTCGGGGCGCGACATTATCATCAACCAGAGCGAAGATAATCTGTTCCAGTATGTCAGTTACGTCCATGACTTACCGGGCGGCATTCGTGTCTCGTTATCCATTGATATTCTTTACTTTATCACGTCTTCGTGGAAAAGCGTTCTGTTCTGGATTTTGACGGCGTTAATTTTGCTGAATATGGTGCGGATGCACTTCCGTTTATACCAAAATGTGTCGCGAGAAAATATTAGTGATGCGATGACTGGACTGTATAATCGCAAAATTTTAACCCCTGAACTGGAGCAGCGGTTGCAGAAACTGGTGCAATCCGGTTCTTCGGTGATGTTTATTGCAATTGACATGGACAAGTTAAAGCAAATAAATGACACCCTTGGTCATCAGGAGGGGGATTTAGCGATTACGTTATTAGCTCAGGCGATTAAACAATCGATTCGTAAAAGTGATTATGCCATCCGACTCGGTGGCGATGAATTCTGCATCATTCTTGTCGATTCGACGCCGCAAATTGCAGCACAACTGCCTGAACGTATCGAAAAACGTCTACAACATATCGCGCCGCAGAAAGAGATCGGCTTCTCTTCCGGTATTTACGCGATGAAAGAAAACGATACGTTACATGATGCGTATAAAGCTTCCGATGAGCGTTTATATGTCAATAAGCAGAACAAAAACAGCCGTTCATGATAACCTTCTGTGGTTGTTTGCTTGTAATCTCAGGAGCATGAAATGACTGAAATGGCTAAAGGAAGCGTGACGCATCAGCGGTTAATCGCTTTATTATCGCAAGAAGGTGCTGACTTCCGCGTCGTTACCCATGAAGCGGTAGGTAAATGTGAAGCGGTGTCAGAAATTCGTGGCACCGCTTTAGGCCAGGGGGCTAAGGCACTGGTATGTAAAGTCAAAGGCAATGGCGTAAATCAACATGTTCTGGCGATCCTCGCTGCCGATCAACAGGCCGATCTGAGCCAACTCGCCAGCCATATAGGCGGATTACGCGCTTCGTTGGCCAGTCCGGCGGAAGTCGATGAACTCACAGGCTGTGTCTTCGGCGCGATCCCCCCTTTCAGCTTCCATCCAAAACTCAAACTGGTTGCCGACCCCCTACTCTTCGAACGATTTGATGAAATCGCCTTCAATGCAGGCATGCTGGATAAATCCGTTATTTTGAAAACCGCGGATTATTTGCGCATTGCGCAACCAGAACTGGTCAATTTCCGCCGCACTGCGTAACTAGCCTGTCCGTTCGATAAGAAGAACGGACAAAACCAGCACAACAGCAATGGCAAAAAACGATGACGTGATAATCAGTGTCTCGACGAACATTTGATCGTTCATAGTATGCCCCCGGGAGATAGCTGTTTTCACGTTATTGTTAGCGTGCGCAAATGGCAGTTTGATGACAGTTCGCCTGATTTTTTATGCAAAAAACGTAAAGATTTTCTACTTCCTTCCTGCAGCAAGCGTAAAGTAAGCAGGCTTATTATTTTTTGGCAAGGAAACCACGATGTTTGATGTCACTTTGCTGATCCTGCTCGGGTTAGCTGCGCTGGGCTTTATCAGTCATAACACCACTGTCGCCGTTTCAATTCTGGTGTTGATTATTGTCCGCGTCACACCGTTAAGCACCTTTTTTCCGTGGATTGAAAAACAGGGGCTAAGTATCGGGATAATCATTCTGACGATTGGTGTTATGGCCCCCATCGCCAGCGGGACGCTACCGCCCTCAACCCTGATTCACTCGTTTCTGAACTGGAAATCGCTGGTGGCAATTGCAGTCGGCGTTATTGTCTCCTGGCTGGGAGGGCGCGGCGTGACGTTAATGGGCAGCCAGCCGCAACTGGTCGCCGGGTTGCTGGTGGGCACTGTTTTAGGCGTGGCGCTGTTTCGCGGCGTACCGGTTGGCCCGCTTATTGCCGCGGGTCTGGTTTCGCTGATTGTGGGGAAACAGTAGTTAATCCCGCAATATATCGGCCTGGCGTTTGCCCCAGGCCTTTCTTAAACATAGTAATAAAGGCCGTTGTTGAATCATACCCCAGCGTATGAGCAACTTTCTGTACAGTATCGCCTTTCACTAATCCCTGAAGCGCCATAATCAGCTGTAACTGCTGACGCCACTGGCGAAAACTCAAGCCCGTCTCTTTCACTATCAGCCGGGCAAGATTGCGTTCACTCATCGCAAAAAAGCCAGCCCATTGCCCCAATGAGCCCCACTCGACGGGCTCTTTCGCCATCATCTCCACCATCGCGCGGATTTTAGGATGAGAAGAAACGGGTAGGTGCAGCTGTTGTTGTGGCTGCTGAGGGAGTTCATCAAACAGGACCTGAATTAATCTGCGGGTCATCGGCTCAGCACGCTGAGTCGTCGTCCTGTTTGCCAGGGTTAAAATTAATTCCCGGCATAAGGGCGATATTTTCAATGTGCAACAGGTTGTCGGCATTGTCACTGCGCTGGGTTCGATAAACAGAAAACAGAGTTCAGCGTTAGCTGTCACTTGATTGCTATGTTCCACCCCTCCCGGTATCCAAACCGCATATTGTGGCGGCACCATCCACAAAGCATTTTCCACCGTACAGGTAATTGCACCATGTAGCGCCAGTATCAGCTGTCCTTTGCGGTGCTGATGTACAGGACTGGTTAACTCATCCGTTCCGGCGTGAATACAAAATGCGACCGCGGCTTCATGGTGTCGGTCGGGTTCATAGCCATTGAGATTCAACCTGTGCATCATTTTGTCCGAATTTAGCGATAATTTGTCATTTTAGCTTGATTCAACATAACAATAAAAACGGTAAGGTACAGCCTCGTTTGTAACAATGAGAAGCATATGACCTGTTCAACTTCATTAAGCGGCAAAAACAGGATTGTCCTTATCGCTGGTATTCTGATGATTGCCACAACATTACGCGTCACCTTTACCGGCGCAGCACCGTTACTGGATACGATTCGTTCCGCTTACTCGCTGACGACGGCGCAAACCGGCTTATTGACCACCCTGCCATTATTAGCCTTTGCGCTAATCTCACCGCTGGCCGCCCCGGTGGCGCGACGTTTTGGTATGGAACGTAGCCTGTTTGCCGCGTTACTTTTGATCTGTGCAGGTATCGCAATTCGCTCTCTCCCTTCGCCTTACTTATTATTTGGCGGTACAGCGGTCATTGGCGGTGGGATTGCATTAGGTAATGTCTTACTGCCAGGATTAATTAAACGCGATTTCCCTCATTCCGTCGCCAGACTTACCGGCGCATATTCCCTGACAATGGGAGCTGCAGCGGCACTGGGATCGGCGATGGTAGTGCCGCTGGCTTTGAACGGTTTTGGCTGGCAAGGCGCGTTGCTCATGCTGATGTCTTTTCCTCTGCTGGCTCTTTTTTTATGGCTGCCACAGTGGCGAAGTCAACAACATGCAAATTTGAGTACCTCACGCGCCTTACATACTCGGGGTATCTGGCGTTCGCCGCTTGCCTGGCAGGTAACATTGTTTCTTGGGATCAACTCACTCGTCTATTACGTGATTATTGGCTGGCTTCCGGCGATCCTCATCAGTCACGGCTATAGCGAAGCACAGGCGGGTTCACTGCATGGTTTGCTGCAACTAGCCACAGCAGCTCCCGGTTTGCTGATCCCACTTTTCTTACATCATGTGAAAGATCAGCGTGGTATTGCAGCGTTCGTTGCCTTGATGTGCGCAGTGGGCGCGGTTGGGCTCTGCTTTATGCCAGCGCACGCGATCACCTGGACTCTGCTTTTCGGTTTTGGTTCCGGCGCAACAATGATACTGGGGTTGACGTTCATTGGTCTTCGGGCAAGTTCTGCGCATCAGGCGGCGGCACTCTCGGGGATGGCACAATCCGTCGGGTATTTGCTGGCAGCCTGTGGGCCGCCGCTGATGGGTAAAATACACGATGCTAACGGTGACTGGTCCATACCACTGATGGGTGTTGCCATACTTTCACTACTGATGGCGATTTTCGGACTTTGCGCCGGGAGAGACAAAGAAATTCGCTAATATCCGGTGCTATAGTGACGTGACAAATCATGCGTGAAAGGGAGAACAAACACGATGAATATTCAGTGCAAACGCGTTTATGATCCGGCTGAACAGAGCGATGGTTATCGCGTACTGGTCGACCGCCTCTGGCCGCGCGGTATCAAAAAAACCGATTTAGCCCTTGATGAGTGGGATAAAGAAATCACGCCGTCAACGGAACTGCGCAAAGCCTTTCACGGCGAAGTCGTCGATTTTGCAACCTTTCGCGAGCAATATCTTGCAGAACTGGCGCAACACGAGCAAGAAGGAAAGCGGCTGGCGAACATCGCCAAAAAACAGCCGCTGACCCTGCTCTACTCAGCAAAAAACACCACGCAGAACCATGCGCTGGTACTGGCAGACTGGCTACGTAGCTTGTGATTTTAGTACGCCATCCGGCGGTTATTTTTCACCAGCCGGATGGTCCCGTCGCCACAATGCCCATTCATCAATCGTTTCACCGCCCGGTAATTTGCAATTGTTGCTGACCCCTTGCGCTGTCTGCACAGGAATGAGCGTCCCGCCCTTCTGCTGGCAATAGACCGACGCCGGATTTGCCATACCAATCTGTGGCGGTTTAGGTGCTTCTGGCTGAGAAGGGGTTGAACAACCAGCCAGGACCAGCAAGCAAGGCAGAACAAAACTGATAATTTTCATTTATTGATCTCACATATTTATCCAGACTTAGAGTATCGCGGTATCGTTTTGTTTTGCAGCACTATTTTTATTACATTCACTCAAAACATATTACGCCTTGTTTCATCTTTGTTGATGATGTTTTATCATGCCTGCAAAGATTAAATAATCAGCATTTACCCGCCGTATCCTGGAGTTGTTTCGTGTCAGATCAGATTATCGCCCGCGTCTCGCAATCCCTTGCCAAAGAACAGTCACTGGAAAGTCTGGTTCGACAGCTTCTGGAGATGCTGGAAATGGTCACTGATATGGAATCAACCTACCTGACCAAAGTGGATGTCGAAGCGCGCCTGCAGCATATAATGTTTGCCCGTAACAGCCAGAAAATGCACATCCCGGAGAATTTTACCGTCTCGTGGGATTACTCGTTATGCAAACGCGCCATTGATGAAAACTGCTTTTTCAGCGATGAAGTCCCCGACCGTTGGGGCGACTGTATTGCGGCACGCAATCTTGGCATCACCACATTTCTGAGCACGCCAATTCACTTACCGGATGGATCATTCTATGGCACGCTTTGCGCCGCCAGCAGTGAGAAGCGCCAGTGGAGTGAACGCGCGGAACAGGTTTTGCAGTTATTCGCCGGACTGATTGCACAATATATTCAAAAAGAGGCACTGGTTGAACAGCTGCGCGAAGCTAATGCTGCGCTGATTGCGCAATCGTATACCGACTCGTTAACCGGGCTACCGAATCGGCGGGCGATTTTTGAAAATCTGACGACGCTGTTTTCTCTCGCCCGGCATCTTAACCATAAGATAATGATCGCGTTTATCGACCTGGATAACTTCAAATTAATCAACGATCGTTTTGGTCATAATAGTGGCGATCTGTTTCTCATTCAGGTTGGCGAGCGCCTTAATACGCTCCAGCAAAATGGCGAAGTTATTGGTCGTCTCGGCGGTGATGAGTTTTTGGTTGTTTCACTGAACAACGAGAATGCGGATATTTCGTCGCTGCGAGAACGTATTCAACAACAAATACGCGGAGAATATCACTTAGCTGATGTTGATTTGTATTATCCTGGTGCCAGTCTTGGCATAGTAGAAGTCGATCCTGAAACGACCGATGCAGACAGTGCCCTGCATGCTGCCGATATCGCGATGTATCAGGAGAAAAAACACAAACAGAAAACACCTTTTGTCGCGCATCCAGCGCTACATTCCTGAGGCGTATTCACATCCTTTTGATTGGTGATAACATGCGAATCGGTATTATTTTTCCGGTTGTAATCTTTATTACAGCGGTCGTATTTTTAGCATGGTTTTTTATTGGCGGCTATGCTGCCCCGGGAGCATAAAGATGAAAAAAACAACGATTATTATGATGGGTGTGGCGATTATTGTCGTACTCGGCACTGAGCTGGGATGGTGGTAACGTCACATCTAGAAAATAGCAAAGGCTGCCTGTGTGCAGCCTTTGTGCAATTTACGCGTTAACTTTTAATCTTTCTGTAGATAAACAGCACGACAATCGCGCCAATAACGGCAACCACGAAGCTGCCAAAATTGAAGCCATCGACTTTACCAAAGCCAAACAGCGTGCTGATCCATCCGCCGACTACGGCACCGACTATCCCCAGCAGGATAGTCATAAAGAATCCACCACCATCTTTACCTGGCATGATCCACTTCGCCAGAATACCGGCAATAAGCCCAAAAATAATCCATGACAGAATGCCCATTGTTTCCTCACTTATCTGTTTTGCATTAGCGGGTTAGTCGCTGATAAAAAGCATAGCACAACATCGGGAGGGCAAGATTTGTGACGAGCATCACGGAGGAATTTTTTGCGATGGCGCAGAAATTGCGCCATCAACGATCAGTGATAATTACCAACCACAAACATCATGTTCGTTTTCCGTGTCATAAGAACGCACGGTATTCACCAGATCTTTTATCACTTCAGCCGCCACTTCTGGTACCAGCAAAGTCATCGGCGTCTCTGTTTCATAATCGACAGAAACGCCATTGCTGTTATTGGTGACGGTCACGGTATACGTTGCTTTGCCCATGATTCATTTCCCGTTATGAATGACTTTCCGTTGTTGCGCGCCTTCCATCAGGACTTCAGGAGCAACGAAGAAGTCAATGTTGAAATAAGTGTCGTCAGTCATGGCTTCAATGTTGTGCCACTTTTCTGGAGGGAACACCGCAAACTGCCCCGCTTCGATAAGGATCACTTGATCAGGCTCTGCACTGTGTTCATCAGCGTAGCCGAGATATTTGACCGCCCCATGCATAACGGAAAGGCGTGGGTAAACCCCCGGGCGCGTTCCTTTATCAAGATGACGTTCGAATATTCCGGCAGGCGCAGTTTGTTTATTCCAGAAAGGCGTTGAGCGCGTATGAATATAATTCTGTGGGATTTGCAGCATCCTTTTCCCTCCTTCGGTGAATGCGCTGAAAACGGTTTATTCCAGCCGTTTCAGGGTACGCCTGATAATTTGCATTTTAAATACCATTTATTGGTTACTTTTTAGCACCATATCAGAGAAGAATCAGGGAGGATTACAGATGGGAAGCCCGCGACAACGCGGGCTGAAAGCATCAGGATTGCAGCGTCGCCAGTCGGGCGGCGAAACCCACGAACATCAAACCAATCAGTGAGTTGCCCACTTTAGCCAGTTTCTTTTTGGTACGTATGTACTGTGTGACAAAAGCACCAGAAATAATCAGGAAGCTCAAATAGCAGAAACTCACCAGTTCCAGCGTCGTCGCCAGAATAAAGAATGAAATTCCCGTATGTGGGGCATTAACATCGATAAACTGTACGAAAAACGACACATAGAACAAAATGGCTTTCGGATTAGTCAGGCTCAAAATTAACGCGCGTTTAAAAATGGCACCGTATTGAGGCTCATCGGATTTGGCCTCGTTATTTTTACCCTTCAGGGTCGCGTAGAGAATTTTACTCCCCAGATAGAGCAAATAAAACGCACCAAGATAACGTACAATGTTGAATAATATCGGGGTGGTCTTAATTAATGTCGCCACTCCAGCCCATGCCAGAAACATCAATACCGCATCGCCAATAAATACACCACAGGCCGCAAGATAACCGCCTTTCATACCGCTACTGACGCTATTTTTGAGTACAAACAGGGTATTTGGCCCTGGCACCAACACAATAAAAATGGCCCCAACCAGATAGGTCCAGTAATTCAGAACCCCGTATTCAGCGAACACATTAACCTCTTTAATTATCTTTCGATCATGCGCGATTAAAGGTGAATATGCTAACCAATCTGTAGCGGCTTAGAAAGGAGAAAATCAGGTTTTAACCTGATATCAACCCGATAATTGAATCATTAATCAGGCATGCTCCAGTGAAAAATTCGGGTAGTGCTCGGCAAAATACTGGCGTAAAAATTCTACCGTTATCCGCACTTTCGCTGACGTCGCCAGCCTTGAAACATAAACGGCCCAGACGTTCGCTGGCTGGTAATATTCCGGTAGCACTTGTACTAAATGACCACTGGCAATGTTTTCGCTAACATCCCACCAGGAGCGCAGAGCAATCCCCTGTCCATCGAGACACCACTGATGGACAATTTCTCCATGATTAGACGACAGTGGGCCGGTGACTTTAATCGCATGGTGGCCTTCTTTATTGCGTAAGTGCCAGACACCAAAAGGATGATCGCGCTCTTTAATGACCAGGCACGGCAATGCAGAAAGATCGGTTAAATGTTTCGGCGCGCCATGTTGCGCAATAAATTCCGGCGACGCGCAGAGAATGCGGTAATTAGTCGCCAGTTTGCGGGCGATTAAATTAGGGGCGATATCATCGCCAATGCGAATATCGAGATCGACACCTTCATTGACCAAATCGACCAGTCGGTCTTCCACATCAAAACGTAATTCCAGTTGCGGATACGCCTTCGCCAGTGCTGATAACGCCGGAGCCACCACCTGTCGTCCAAAACCAAAGCTGCTGATAATACGCAGCATCCCCTGTGGCACCTGACGCACGTCAGAAAGTTCGTCCATCATCTGACCGACATCCTGCAAAATCCGCTGCGCCCATTCATAAATCCGCTCTCCTTCTTCGGTAATGGTGACGCGGCGGGTGGTGCGGTGTAACAACACCACGTTTAGCGTTTGCTCCAGCAAGGCGATGCGCTTGCTGACGAACGCCGGTGAAACGCCCAGTTCTTCCGCCACAGCGGCAAAACCAGCCCGGCGAGCCACCAGCATAAAGACGCGCAAATCGTTCAGCAGCGGTAAATTGTTCATGATTCGTGTTTTATGTTTCACCAGTTACGGGGATTAATTCCTTTTCAGTCAATTATAGGATGAGGGTATTGTCAATTTTGATGGTCAGGAAGTGAGAACCCAATGATGAAAACGATGCGTATTGCTGCGATCCCGGGAGACGGGATTGGCAAAGAAGTCCTTCCTGAAGGGATTCGCGTGTTACAGGCTGCCGCTGAGCGCTGGGGCTTCGCCTTGAGTTTTGAGCAAATGGAGTGGGCGAGCTGCGAGTATTACAGCCATCACGGTAAAATGATGCCGGACGACTGGCATGAGCAACTTAGCCGTTTCGACGCCATCTATTTTGGTGCCGTCGGCTGGCCGGATACCGTTCCGGACCATATTTCGTTGTGGGGTTCGCTGCTGAAATTTCGTCGTGAGTTCGACCAGTACGTCAACCTGCGCCCGGTTCGTCTCTTTCCTGGCGTTCCCTGCCCGCTGGCGGGAAAACAGCCTGGCGACATCGATTTTTACGTGGTCAGGGAAAACACCGAAGGCGAATATTCCTCGCTCGGCGGTAGAGTGAATGAAGGTACAGAGCATGAAGTCGTCATTCAGGAATCGGTATTTACGCGTCGTGGTGTCGATCGCATTTTGCGTTATGCCTTTGAACTTGCACAAAGCCGCCCACGTAAGACGCTAACTTCTGCCACTAAATCGAACGGTTTAGCCATCAGCATGCCGTACTGGGATGAGCGAGTGGAAGCAATGGCCGAGAATTACCCGGAGATCTGCTGGGACAAGCAGCATATTGATATTCTCTGCGCGCGTTTTGTGATGCAGCCGGAACGCTTCGATGTGGTAGTGGCGTCCAATTTGTTTGGCGATATCCTTTCCGATCTTGGCCCGGCCTGCACCGGCACCATTGGCATTGCCCCATCCGCCAACCTGAATCCGGAACGCACTTTCCCGTCGCTCTTCGAGCCAGTCCACGGTTCCGCGCCGGATATCTACGGGAAAAACATTGCTAACCCTATCGCCACAATTTGGGCCGGTGCAATGATGCTCGATTTTCTCGGCAATGGCGATGAGCGTTTCCAGCAAGCGCATAACGGTATTCTGGCCGCGATTGAAGAAGTGATTGCTCACGGGCCGAAAACACCTGATATGAAAGGCAATGCCACCACGCCACAGGTTGCCGACGCGATTTGCAAAATTATTTTGCGTTAAGGTCAAACCAGTTTATTTGAACCGCGTCACTGACGCGGTTTTTTTATTCGTTCTTTGCAGTAAATAACCTGCGTCATTTCACCTTTTATTGTTTCCGTTTCGTGTTTTATGGCTTTCCGTATTCTTAATTGTTTAATTTATGTAACATGCAAATAATCAATTTGTTAATCACGACATACAACTCATTACCCTGCAAATAATTACAACTGGCAAAAGCCAGAGACGGGCTTTTATGCCCAGGAGATGACTCATGATGAGCAATGTTAAGAAAAAAGATGTGCCGCTGATAAGCATCAGTCTGGTGGCCATTCTTTTCATCGCAGCTGCATTAAGCCTTTTCCCACAACAATCGGCCGACGCGGCCAACGCTATATACACTTTTGTTACGCGTACGTTAGGTTCCGCCGTACAGGTATTGGTTTTGCTGGCAATGGGACTGGTGATTTATTTAGCCACCAGTAAATACGGCAATATTCGTCTTGGCGAAGGAAAACCGGAATACAGCACGCTCTCCTGGCTGTTTATGTTTATTTGTGCCGGTTTAGGTTCTTCTACGCTTTATTGGGGGGTTGCTGAATGGGCCTATTATTATCAAACACCTGGATTAAATATCGCACCGCGTTCACAACAGGCACTCGAATTTAGCGTCCCTTACTCCTTCTTCCACTGGGGCATCAGCGCCTGGGCAACTTATACGCTGGCCTCATTAATCATGGCTTATCACTTTCATGTGCGGAAAAACAAAGGTCTGAGTCTTTCCGGCATTATTGCCGCGATTACCGGCGTTCGCCCGCAAGGCCCGTGGGGAAAACTGGTCGATTTGATGTTCCTGATCGCCACTGTCGGCGCACTGACCATTTCCCTTGTTGTCACCGCAGCAACCTTTACCCGTGGGCTTTCCGCGCTGACCGGTTTACCCGATAATTTCACCGTGCAGGCATTTGTGATCCTGCTTTCCGGCGGCATTTTTTGCCTAAGCTCATGGATTGGTATCAACAACGGTTTGCAACGTCTGAGCAAAATGGTTGGCTGGGGCGCGTTCCTGCTGCCATTACTGGTGCTGATTGTCGGTCCAACCGAATTTATTACCAACAGCATCATCAATGCCATCGGCCTGACCACGCAAAACTTCCTGCAAATGAGCTTATTCACCGATCCGCTTGGCGATGGATCATTTACCCGCAACTGGACCGTTTTCTACTGGCTGTGGTGGATCTCATACACCCCTGGCGTAGCAATGTTTGTCACCCGCGTTTCCCGCGGTCGTAAGATTAAAGAAGTTATCTGGGGACTGATCCTCGGCAGCACCGTCGGTTGCTGGTTCTTCTTCGGCGTAATGGAAAGCTATGCCATTCACCAGTTTATCAATGGCGTAATCAACGTCCCACAGGTGCTGGAAACACTGGGCGGCGAGACAGCTGTGCAGCAAGTTCTGATGTCGTTGCCAGCCGGTAAATTGTTCCTCGCCGCATACCTGGGCGTGATGATTATTTTCCTTGCCTCGCATATGGATGCAGTGACCTACACCATGGCGGCAACCAGTACGCGTAATCTCCAGGAAGGTGACGATCCTGACCGTGGGCTGCGTCTTTTCTGGTGCGTGGTAATTACCTTGATCCCGCTTTCAATTCTTTTCACTGGCGCGTCGCTGGAAACGATGAAAACCACCGTCGTACTCACAGCCCTTCCGTTCCTCGTCATTTTACTGGTGAAAGTCGGCGGATTTATTCGCTGGCTGAAACAGGATTACGCCGACATTCCGGCTCATCAAGTTGAACATTATCTCCCGCAGACACCGGTTGAAGCCCTGGAAAAAACACCAGTGCTCCCTGCGGGAACCGTATTCAAAGGCGACAACTGAGCGCCATCATCCTAACGATAAAGGTATCCCTATGAGCAATCTGAGCCCTGACTTTGTACTACCCGAAAATTTTTGCGCTAACCCGCAGGAGGCGTGGACCATTCCTGCCCGTTTTTATACCGATCAGAACGCCTTTGAACACGAAAAAGAGAACGTCTTCGCCAAAAGCTGGATTTGCGTCGCTCACAGCAGCGAACTGGCGAATGCCAATGATTATGTGACGCGTGAGATCATTGGCGAAAGCATTGTGCTGGTACGCGGTCGTGATAAGGTTTTGCGCGCGTTCTATAACGTGTGTCCGCACCGTGGTCATCAGTTGTTGAGCGGTGAAGGAAAAGCGAAAAATGTGATTACCTGCCCGTATCACGCCTGGGCATTCAAACTCGATGGCAACCTGGCCCATGCACGTAACTGCGAAAACGTCGCCAATTTCGATAGCGACAAAGCGCAACTGGTTCCGGTGCGTCTGGACGAATATGCCGGATTCGTCTTCATCAACATGGATCCCAACGCCACCAGCGTAGAAGATCAGTTACCCTGTCTGGGGGCGAAAGTGCTGGAAGCCTGCCCGGAAGTCCACGACCTGAAACTGGCGGCCCGCTTTACCACCCGCACGCCTGCCAACTGGAAGAACATTGTCGATAACTATCTCGAGTGCTATCACTGTGGTCCGGCGCATCCAGGTTTCTCCGACTCCGTTCAGGTTGATCGTTACTGGCACACCATGCACGGTAACTGGACGCTGCAATACGGTTTCGCCAAACCGTCAGAACAGTCTTTCAAATTCGAAGAGGGCACGGATGCGGCATTCCACGGTTTCTGGCTGTGGCCGTGCACGATGCTGAACGTCACCCCAATCAAAGGGATGATGACGGTCATTTATGAATTCCCGGTGGATTCTGAAACTACCCTGCAAAACTACGATATTTACTTCACCAATGAAGAGTTAACCGACGAGCAAAAATCGCTGATTGAGTGGTATCGCGATGTGTTCCGTCCGGAAGATTTACGTCTGGTTGAAAGCGTACAGAAAGGGCTGAAATCGCGTGGCTATCGTGGTCAGGGGCGCATCATGGCCGACAGTAGCGGTAGCGGAATTTCCGAACATGGTATCGCCCATTTCCATAATCTGCTGGCGCAGGTGTTTAAGGACTAATGACATCGGCGGCGGTATTTTCCGCCGCTGGGCTGATTTTTGATGGAGTACAGCAATGTCAGACTATCAAATGTTTGAAGTACAGGTGAGCCAAATTGAACCGCTTACCGAACAGGTGAAACGCTTCACGCTGGTGGCAACCGATGGCAAACCATTACCTGCGTTTACCGGAGGAAGTCACGTCATTGTGCAGATGAGCGATGGTGATAACGAGTACAGCAATGCGTATTCACTACTGAGTTCGCCGCATGACACCTCTTGTTATCAGATTGCCGTTCGGCTGGAAGAACACTCGCGCGGCGGTTCCCGCTTTTTGCATCAGCAGGTAAAAGTGGGCGATCGGTTAACGATTTCAACGCCTAATAACCTGTTTGCGCTAATTCCCTCGGCCAGAAAGCATCTGTTTATCGCGGGCGGTATTGGTATCACCCCTTTCCTGTCGCACCTGGCAGAGTTGCAATACAGCGACGTCGACTGGCAGTTACATTACTGCTCGCGAAATCCAGAAAGTTGCGCATTTCGTGATGAGCTAGTCCAGCATCCGCAGGCTGAGAAAGTTCATTTTCATCATTCATCAACCGGAACACGACTGGAATTAGCGCGATTATTGGCGGATATCGAACCTGGCACACATGTTTATACCTGTGGCCCCGAGGCGCTAAATGAGGCGGTAAGAAGTGAAGCTGCGCGTCTGGACATCGCCGCCGATACGATGCACTTTGAACAATTTGCGATTGAAGACAAAACCGGCGATGCATTTACCCTGGTGCTTGCCCGTTCCGGAAAAGAGTTTGTGGTGCCGGAAGAGATGACTATTTTGCAGGTTATTGAAAATAATAAAGCAGCGAAAGTGGAATGTTTATGTCGTGAAGGGGTATGCGGAACCTGCGAAACGGCAATACTGGAAGGTGAAGCTGACCATCGGGATCAGTATTTTAGCGATGAAGAGCGTGCCAGCCAGCAAAGTATGTTGATCTGTTGTTCGCGCGCGAAGGGTAAACGCCTGGTGTTGGATTTGTAGTTTGCCGAAGCCGGATGTGGCGCTGAGCGCGCCCAGTCCGGCTTCGGAAGATTTTACTGCGGATATTCCTGCAATAAATTGTGTAATGCTTCCGCCATCAGCTCACCACGCCAGCCGGAAATCAGCTCCGGCAAATTGTTCTGCGGTTTCAGTTTCCAGTGCCAGTTCAGCAGTTGGTTGATTTGCCGACGCGATGCCAGCAATTCGGCGCTGATCTTGTGCGTTTCGCTCACGTCAGTAATCAGCGACTTAATCGCTTTAAACGCTTTACGATAACCCGGCATGTCCATCAGGTTAAGCATCGGCTGCGGTAAGGCCTCTTCCGGCAATGTCTGCGCTTTTTCCACCAGCGCCAGCAGCGTTTTACCGTGAAAGCGGATTTCGCTACCGGATAAACCCAGGCTGTCCAGTTCGCCTAAACTTCCCGGCATATAACGCGCTACCGACCACAAATGCTCTTCACGCACGACAAAGTTCACTGCCAGATCGCGCTCCCGAGCCTTGCGCAATCGCCAATCGGCTAACAGTTGCAGACAGGCCAGTTGGCGTGTGCGTAACTGCCAGGCATTGGTGATATCACGCCAGGCATCTTCCGGCGCAACGACTTCCTGACGACGCATTTGCATCAGGCGGCATTCATCCAGCGCCGCAGGTAGCCAGCCGGAGGCCTCCGTTTCTACCATAAGTTTTGCGGTGATCGGTAACAGATACCAGACATCCGCCGCTGCGTATTCACACTGACGTTCGGTCAGCGGTCTGGCCAGCCAGTCGGTGCGCGATTCACTCTTGTCCAGCGTAACGCCGGAATACTCTTCCACCATGGAAGCAAAACCCCATGACATCGGGCGTCCGCAGAAGGCAGCAAGGATTTGCGTGTCAATCAGGGGTTGTGGTAATTCGCCAAAGACATTGAGGAACACTTCCAGATCTTCACTGCCTGCATGGAGAAATTTTGTGATGGACGGATCGCGCAGGATCGCCTTCAGCGGTGACCAGTCGGAGATCCCGAGAGGATCAATTAGCGCCAGATGCTCACCATCAAAAAGTTGAATTAGACCCAGTTGCGGGTAATAGGTGCGCGTACGAACAAATTCAGTATCCAGGGCTATCGCCGGAAAGGCACGGACGGCTTCACACAAAGAAGCCAGCGCATCGTCCGTGGTAATCATTTGGTAATTCAAATTGTATTCTCTTTAGTGGGCGTCAAAAAAAACGCCGGATTAACCGGCGTCTGACGACTGACTTAACGCTCAGGCTTTATTGTCCACTTTGCCGCGCGCTTCGTCACGTAATTCTCGTCGCAAAATTTTTCCGACGTTAGATTTCGGTAACTCATCACGAAACTCCACCAGCTTCGGTACTTTGTAGCCCGTGAGCTGACGGCGGCAAAAAGTCACCAGTGACTCTTCGGTAAGCGATGGTTCTTTTTTCACAACGAAGATTTTCACCGCTTCACCACTGGAGCCGGAAGGTACGCCAACAGCCGCGACTTCCTGTACGCCAGGATGCTGCATGACGACATCTTCAATCTCGTTGGGATAGACGTTAAAACCGGAAACCAGAATCATGTCTTTTTTACGATCGACAATGCGCAGGAATCCTTCTTCATCCATCACCGCGATGTCGCCGGTGTGTAACCAGCCATTTTTGATGATTTCATCGGTAGCATCCGGACGCTGCCAGTAACCCAGCATCACCTGCGGTCCTTTGACACAAAGCTCACCCGGTTGACCAGGTGGTACTTCATTATCATCATCATCCACCAGTTTGGCTTCCGTCGACGGCACCGGTAAACCGATGCTACCACTATGATAATCAATATCATACGGGTTAACGCTGACCAGCGGTGCGCACTCGGTCAGGCCATAACCTTCCAGCAGATACTGTCCAGTCAGTTTAACCCAACGTTCTGCCACCACTTGCTGAACAGGCATCCCACCGCCTGCGGAAAGATGCAGACTGGAGAAATCCAGCTGCTGGAACTCTTTATTGTTCAGCAACGCATTGAACAAGGTGTTAACGCCAGTGATAGCGGTAAACGGATATTTCGCTAACTCTTTTACCAACCCTGGAATATCGCGCGGGTTAGTGATAAGCAGGTTCTGCCCCCCCAGTTCGATAAACAGCAGGCAGTTAATGGTCAGTGCAAAAATGTGATACAGCGGCAGCGCCGTCACCACCAGCTCTTTGCCCGGATGCAACAGCGGACCATAGGTCGCGTTAACCTGTTCCAGGTTCGCCAGCATATTGCGGTGAGTCAGCATCGCGCCTTTCGCCACACCAGTGGTGCCGCCGGTGTATTGCAGGAAAGCTAAATCTTCCGGCACCAGTTCGGGTTTGACGTACTGCATCCGGTAGCCGTTGTGCAGGGCGCTACGAAATGAAATGGCATCTGGCAGATGGTATTTCGGCACCAGACGCTTGATGTATTTAACAACGAAATTGACTACCGTGCCTTTTGCCGTAGATAGCTGATCGCCCATACGGGTCAGAATTACGTGCTGAACGGCGGTTTTATCAACCACTTTTTCCAGAGTGTGAGCAAAGTTAGACACGATAACAATCGCCGATGCGCCGCTATCGTTAAGCTGATGCTCAAGTTCACGCGGGGTATACAACGGGTTAACGTTTACGACAATCATCCCGGCACGCAAAATGCCAAACAGCGCCACCGGATATTGCAATAAATTAGGCATCATCAACGCAACACGATCGCCTTTCTTCAGTCCCAACCCTTGTTGCAAATAAGCGGCAAACGCGCGACTGCGTTCTTCCAGTTTGCGGAAGGTCATCACCTCCCCCATATTCACAAACGCGGGTTGATCGGCGTAGCGCGCGACCGACTGCTCAAACATATCTACCAGAGATTGATAACGGTCAGGGTTGATCTCCGTCGGAACGTCCGCGGGATAACGGTTAAGCCAAACCTTCTTCAATTCTTCACCTCTAAAATGCGTGTTCGTCGTCATCGCAACCCCAAATGATATACATGCCGTTAACATAATATTAACTCATCATACCAGCTTGATAATTACCCAACGAAAAGGTTGCGAAGCGCGTCACTATTTATTTTTATCTTTACCGTAAGAATGCAGAAACAGCGGACCAGCCGCTGTTTCTTTTTCTTTAAAAACAAGCAATTATTCAGTTACAACAGTTTGTACTCTCGCGGGGCCGGGATTATACCAGCCCCATCCACCGTAGCCATAGGGCCAGCCACGACCGCCATAAAACCATGGATCAATCGGCTGAGGCGGCATAATCACCTGCTGGGTTAAATGCCAACGTTTGTAACCTGTTGCCTGCATCACCATAAATTTATAGGGCGTGTTGCCGATTTTTCCGTCAACCGTACCGGTGATTGGCCCGACAACTGTCACCAGCTGCCCACGGAAATCGACCGGATCAAGAAAACCATTCACATCGGCATAAATGCGACCGCGAGAAGGTTCTCCCAGCGTCGGTCTGGCTCCGCTGTCCAGTGGTACGGTGGCAATTTCCAGGCGGGTTTTCCCTTGCTGGTTTTGTACCGCAACCACTTTGCCGCCAAAGCGAGCCTCCTGACCAACGTACAGCTGCGGCGCACTCATCACCCGAACTAAATCTTGTTGCGGCGTGGGACTGCTGCCTTTAATGGCGTCCGGCACAGTGACACAACCGCTCAGCATTAGCGCAAACGTACCTGCCAGTATGCCTTTGATAACATTCTTTTGAACCGCCATGATGCGACTCCTTTTTTCTCAGGGCATACTCTTAAGATTCATTCTTTGCCCGGAAGTTTCTTCCATGCGACGTTGTTACGTAAATAAACCGGTTCGGCATGTTCTACCGCGACGGTTTTTCCCTCGGCAAACATCTGGCAGGCAATCGGCAGCATATCTTCGGCGGCAGGCAGTAACACATCGCCATCGCGCAGGGCCAACCCGCTCTCTTTACCGAGATCCGGCCAGGCTTGCCAGCCCGTCCCTACCGTCACCCATTCGCCGGAAAGCTGTTGCATCCGTTCATGAACGAGTTCAGGTTTGAGTACGGCTTCGGTTTCTTCACCGTGCCAGACGCCGTTTTCATCGCGCTGATATTCGGCCCAGTAAACTTCCCCCATTCGCGCGTCAATGGCTGCCAGCACGCGGGTTGCGCCGTTTTTGCGCCACGCCCCTTGCGCCATGGTCATGAGCGTGGAAACGCCAATCATCGGCAGATCCGCGCCAAGCGCCAGCCCCTGCGCAATACCAATACCAATGCGCACGCCAGTAAAGCTACCGGGGCCGCGCCCGTAAGCCAGAGCATTTATGTCCGTCAGGGAAGTTCCACTGGTGGTCAGGATATCCTGCACCATCGGTAAGATTCGTTGAGTATGTTCACGAGGGCAAAGCTCAAAATGAGCGTTGACAGTACCGTCGTTCCACAGGGCGACAGAGCAGGCCTCTGTCGCGGTATCGATAGCCAGAATTCGCATGGGTCTTCGTGCTTAGATCAATAAAAAGGCGCGCATCATACCATACTCCATCACAAATTACCTGGAGGATGGTATCGCAAGGAAACGAACCGCACGGGCAATGTCACGGGTGCGCGGCGCTGGCGGCAGACTGGCGAGAAACGTCGCGCCGTAAGGGCGCATCACCAGCCGATTATCGCAAATCACCAGCACGCCGCGATCGTCGGCGTCGCGAATCAGTCGCCCTACTCCCTGCTTGAGAGTAATCACCGCATCCGGCAGTTGTACTTCATCGAACGGGTCACCACCACGCAAACGGCAATCTTCCATGCGCGCTTTTAATAGTGGATCATCCGGCGAGGTAAACGGCAACTTGTCGATAATCACCAATGACAATGTATCGCCACGCACATCCACCCCTTCCCAGAAGCTGCTGGTTGCCACAAGAAGCGCGTTACCGGCGCTGACAAATTGCTGCAACAGTTGCCCTTTGCTGGTTTCCCCCTGCAACAAAACGGGAAGCGTCATGGTAGCGCGGAACTGCTCGGCCAGATCGCGCATCATGGCGTGCGAGGTACAAAGCATAAAACAACGACCGTTGTTAGCTTCGATGATCGGTCGCAGCATTGCCGCCAGTTGCCGTGCGGAGCCCGGTTGATTGGTTTGCGGCAGGTTGCGCGGCACACAGAGTAACGCCTGGCGGCTGTAATCAAACGGGCTGGGTAACAGCAACGACTCTGCCTGTTCAATGCCAAGCCGCGAGGTAAAATGATGCAGATCGTCATTCACCGACAGCGTTGCTGAGGTAAAGATCCAGCTACCGGGTTTTTGCGCCATTAACTCTTTGAATTTATCCGCCACGCTGAGCGGCGTGAGTGCCAGAGTAAAATGGCGCGAAGTGCATTCGTACCAGTAGCTGTAGCCCGGCTGATTGATCTCTTTTAGCCGTTTCAGCCGCGTACGATACAACGTGGCGCGCTCAAATGCCGCATCCAGCAAGGCGGAACGCCCCAGCGACAGTTTCGCCACGTCATAACAAAGTTCCAGGGTGTCATCGAGCAGTAAAAACGCCCGTTGAATTTGCGGATTAGCTAACAGTTCGCGCAGGTTGCCACGATAACCAGGCTCACCGAGTTGCAGGCGAAAATCCTGCGCGCTCTGGGCAAGGCGGTCGGCGCACTTTTGTAACTGCTGAGTATCTTTTAATTCGGTGCGATAGGCGATGGTGATGTCTTTTGCCAGGTCGAGCAGTTGTCGACTGGAGAGTGACTGACCAAAATACTGGCTGGCAATGTCGGGCAGCTGGTGGGCTTCGTCGAAGATCATGACGTCCGCTTCCGGGATCAGTTCGCCAAAACCGCTCTCTTTCACCACCATATCCGCCAGAAACAGATGATGATTCACCACCACCACATCGGCGTCCATCGCTTTTTTGCGTGCTTTGACCACAAAGCAATCTTTATACATCGGGCAGTCGCTGCCAAGGCAGTTATCGTTGGTGCTGGTGACCAGCGGCCACGCCTGTGAATCTTCCGCCACGCTGACGCAGGTGCTGATATCACCATCGACTGTTTGATTAGACCAGGAGCGCAGCAGGATCACATCGCTTAAGATTTGTACCGGCAGATCGCCCCCCGCCAGCGCCTGCTGTTCGAGACGCTCGAGGCAGAGGTAGTTTGAGCGCCCTTTCAGCAGCGCCACGTTGCCCGTATATTTCAATGCCTTTGAGACTGTTGGCAAATCGCGGCTGTAGAGCTGATCCTGCAACGCTTTTGAGCCGGTCGAGATAATGACTTTCTTTTTCGCCCGCAGCGCAGGAGCCAGGTAAGCGTAGGTTTTGCCCGTACCGGTTCCTGCTTCCACCACCAGCGGCTGGCCTTTTTCTATCGCCTGGGTGACGGCTACCGCCATCTGTCGCTGTGGTTCTCGCGGCTTAAAGCCTGGTATCGCTTTCGCCAGCTGACCGTCTGGTGCAAAATCGTCCGTCACACTACCCCCTGTTGATTTGAACAGGGATTATGTCAGGATGAGGGCGCTTTCGCCAGTTGAAGTGGTGACGGCGACCTCACATTGTGGCAGTCTTTGCAGCACGAAAATGGAAGGATAATGAGGACAAAATGATGACTATCGTTCGTATCGATGCTCAAGCCCGCTGGTCTGATGTAGTAATCCACAACAACACGCTCTACTACACTGGTGTACCGGAAAACCTCGACGCCGATGCTTTTGAGCAAACCGCCAACACGCTGGCGCAGATTGACGCCGTGCTGGGAAAACAGGGCAGCAATAAATCGAGCATTCTGGATGCCACCATTTTCCTGGCTGATAAAAACGACTTCGCGGCGATGAATAAAGCGTGGGATGCCTGGGTTGTCGCGGGTCATGCGCCGGTGCGCTGCACGGTACAAGCGGGTTTGATGAACCCGAAGTATAAAGTTGAAATTAAGATTGTGGCTGCGGTGTAAGCTTTATCGAAGCAAAATAAGTCAGACGATAATTTATCGATAATACTGGTCGGTTTACATAAATCGACCAGAGATTAAGATATTACTGTTGATGCTCCTGCTAATTCATTATTTATTTTTATAATTTCAATTTTAGCTATAAAGCTAACTATATAAATAAATATAACCATGCCGTTGTGTTCGCCCTTCGATTAGCATCTCTGGTTTTCTTTCTTAGCTGAACAATTTGGTTATAGCGTGAGAACTGACCGTTAATTTTCTCCCTCTTACTGGATAACACACCATGAGCTGCTACCCTTAAAACACCTGAATGTCAACAGGTTAACTCGTGCCATATCGTTATAATCCCTTTGATATTAGATGCAAATTAAGGTCATATATAGCCTTATCGATAACATGGTTAATTTTAAGGATAAGAATATGCCTGCTGTAATAGATAAAGCCCTGGATTTCATTGGTGCCATGGATGTATCAGCACCAACACCAAGTTCGATGAATGAAAGCACGGCGAAGGGAATCTTTAAATATTTGAAAGAACTGGGAGTACCCGCGAGTGCCGCTGATATTACGGCGCGAGCTGACCAGGAAGGCTGGAACCCGGGGTTCACGGAAAAAATGGTTGGATGGGCAAAAAAAATGGAGTCTGGTGAACGCATTGTGATTAAAAATCCTGAATACTTTTCAACATATATGCAGGAAGAACTAAAAGCACTGGTCTAAGTTAAATTTATATCAGCATAAATGGGTCAGGACGCTTTTAATCACATATGAAAAGCGTCCTTTTTCTCACAATCAAATAACTATCGGCTTCTATAACGAAAGCGATACGGATAAGTGTGTTACTCGTCTTCATCCTCAAAACGCGCCACGATTCGCTCGCCGGAATGGTTGGCACGCAGCTCTTCTGCCACCAACGCGATTGCCTGGCCGCTGCTCATCCCTTGTGCCATCAGTTCCTGGATCCGCTCGACAGCTTTTTGCTGCTGTTCATGGGTGAGTGAAGGTAAACCTGCAAACATTGTTAACTCCTGCTAAATTGTTGGCGCTAATTATTTCATGCTACCCGGCACATAGCCAGTAGAGTCAGGACTGATGAAGACGTTATCTCCCGCTGTGATTACTTTACCCTGGCGTCAGGACGCCGCTGAATTTTATTTCTCACGCTTAAGCCACCTGCCGTGGGCGATGCTTTTACACTCCGGCTATGCCGATCATCCGTATAGCCGCTTTGATATTGTGGTCGCCGAGCCAATTTGCACTTTAACTACTTTCGGTAAAGAAACCGTTATTAGTGAAAGCGATAAACGTACAACGACCACTGATGACCCGCTACAGGTGCTCCAGCAGGTGCTGGATCGCGCAGACATTCGCCCAGCGCATAACGAAGATTTGCCATTTCAGGGCGGCGCGCTGGGGTTGTTTGGCTACGATCTGGGCCGCCGTTTTGAGTCACTGCCAGAAATTGCGCAGCAAGATATCGTTCTGCCGGATATGGCAGTGGGTATCTACGACTGGGCGCTGGTTGTTGACCACCAGCGTCAAACAGTTTCTTTGCTGAGTCATAATGATGTCAATGCCCGTCGGGCATGGCTGGAAAGCCAGCAATTCTCCCCACAGGAAGATTTCACGCTCACTTCCGACTGGCAATCCAATATGACCCGCGAGCAGTACGGCGAAAAATTTCGCCAGGTACAGGAATATCTGCACAGCGGTGATTGCTATCAGGTGAATCTCGCCCAGCGTTTTCATGCGACCTATTCTGGCGATGAATGGCAGGCATTCCTTCAGCTTAATCAGGCCAACCGCGCGCCGTTTAGCGCTTTTTTACGCCTTGAACAAGGCACGATTTTAAGCCTTTCGCCAGAGCGGTTTATCCTTTGTGATAACAGTGAAATCCAGACCCGCCCGATTAAAGGCACGCTACCACGCCTGCCCGATCCTCAGGAAGATAGCAAACAAGCAGAGAAACTGGCGAACTCAGCGAAAGATCGTGCCGAAAATCTGATGATTGTCGATTTAATGCGTAATGATATCGGTCGTGTTGCCGTAGCAGGTTCGGTAAAAGTACCAGAGCTGTTCGTGGTGGAACCCTTCCCTGCCGTGCATCATCTGGTCAGCACCATAACGGCGCAACTACCAGAACAGTTACACGCCAGCGATCTGCTGCGCGCGGCTTTTCCTGGTGGCTCAATAACTGGGGCTCCGAAAGTACGGGCTATGGAAATTATCGACGAACTGGAACCGCAGCGACGCAATGCCTGGTGCGGCAGCATTGGCTATTTGAGCTTTTGCGGCAACATGGACACCAGCATTACTATCCGCACGCTGACTGCCATTAACGGACAAATTTACTGCTCTGCGGGGGGTGGAATTGTCGCCGATAGCCAGGAAGAAGCGGAATATCAGGAAACTTTTGATAAAGTTAATAAGATATTACGCCAACTGGAGAAGTAAGACGTGGAATACCGTAGCCTGACGCTTGATGATTTTTTATCGCGCTTTCAACTTTTGCGCCCGCAAATTAACCGGGAAACCCTAAATCATCGTCAGGCTGCCGTGTTAATCCCCATCGTCCGTCGACCGCAACCGGGGTTGTTGCTGACTCAGCGTTCGATTCATCTGCGTAAACACGCCGGACAAGTGGCATTCCCTGGAGGTGCAGTCGATGACACGGACACATCCGTTATCGCCGCCGCGCTGCGCGAAGCTGAAGAAGAGGTCGCTATACCGCCTTCCGCCGTTGAGGTTATCGGCGTGCTACCGCCCGTCGATAGCGTCACTGGCTATCAGGTAACCCCAGTGGTCGGCATTATCCCGCCCGATCTGCCGTATCGCGCCAGTGAAGATGAAGTCTCCGCCGTCTTTGAAATGCCGCTCGCCCAGGCATTACATCTGGGTCGTTATCATCCTTTAGATATCTACCGCCGTGGCGATTCACATCGGGTATGGCTGTCCTGGTACGAACAGTATTTTGTATGGGGAATGACCGCAGGCATAATTCGTGAGCTGGCACTGCAAATTGGTGTGAAACCCTGACTATACTTATCTTTACATCTACAAAACACTACTTGAGACAATCATCGCAATATTAGTTAAATCGCGGTTTTTGATTAGTTTAATTCATGTGAATAGTTAAGCCAGTCGCCGCGTTCCCTCTTACACTATGCGCTGTTATTAGTTCGTTACTGGAAGTCCAGTCACCTTGTCAGGAGTATTATCGTGATTAGTCTATTCGACATGTTTAAGGTGGGGATTGGTCCCTCATCTTCCCATACCGTAGGGCCTATGAAGGCGGGTAAACAGTTCGTCGATGATCTGGTCGAAAAAGGCTTACTGGATAGCGTTACTCGCGTTGCCGTGGACGTTTATGGTTCACTGTCGCTGACGGGTAAAGGCCACCACACCGATATCGCCATTATTATGGGTCTTGCAGGTAACGAACCTGCCACCGTGGATATCGACAGTATTCCCGGTTTTATTCGCGACGTAGAAGAGCGCGAACGTCTGCTGCTGGCACAGGGACGGCATGAAGTGGATTTCCCGCGCGACAACGGGATGCGTTTTCATAACGGTAACCTGCCGCTGCATGAAAACGGTATGCAAATCCACGCCTATAACGGCGATGAAGTCGTCTACAGCAAAACTTATTATTCCATCGGCGGCGGTTTTATCGTCGATGAAGAACACTTTGGTCAGGATGCCGCCAACGAAGTGAGCGTGCCGTATCCGTTCAAATCTGCCACCGAACTGCTCGCGTACTGCAATGAAACCGGCTATTCGCTGTCTGGTCTCGCTATGCAGAATGAACTGGCGCTGCACAGCAAGAAAGAGATCGACGAGTATTTCGCGCATGTCTGGCAAACCATGCAGGCATGTATCGATCGCGGGATGAACACCGAAGGCGTACTGCCAGGCCCGCTGCGCGTGCCGCGTCGTGCGTCTGCCCTGCGCCGGATGCTGGTTTCCAGCGATAAACTGTCTAACGATCCGATGAATGTCATTGACTGGGTAAACATGTTTGCGCTGGCAGTTAACGAAGAGAACGCCGCCGGTGGTCGCGTGGTAACTGCGCCAACCAACGGTGCTTGTGGCATTGTTCCGGCAGTGCTGGCTTACTATGACCACTTTATTGAGTCCGTCAGCCCGGACATCTATACCCGCTACTTTATGGCAGCGGGTGCGATTGGTGCACTGTATAAAATGAACGCCTCTATTTCCGGTGCGGAAGTCGGTTGCCAGGGCGAAGTGGGTGTTGCCTGTTCAATGGCTGCTGCGGGCCTTGCCGAGCTGTTGGGCGGTAGCCCGGAACAGGTTTGTGTGGCGGCGGAAATTGGCATGGAGCACAACCTCGGTCTGACCTGCGACCCGGTTGCAGGGCAGGTTCAGGTGCCGTGCATTGAGCGTAATGCTATTGCCTCTGTGAAGGCGATTAACGCCGCACGGATGGCTCTGCGCCGCACCAGCGCACCGCGCGTCTCGCTGGATAAGGTCATCGAAACGATGTACGAAACCGGTAAGGACATGAACGCCAAATACCGCGAAACCTCACGCGGTGGTCTGGCAATCAAAGTCCAGTGTGACTAATACTTCTTACTCGCCCATCTGCAACGGATGGGCGAATTTATCCCCGCTTTCTCGTCTGCTGTAATATTCCCCACTACACTTCCACTGTTGCGTCAGGCGTTTGTCGCCATACGCTTACAGGGTGGCCCGCATGCAAAAAGCACAACGGATCATTAAAACCTATCGCCGTAATCGAATGATTGTTTGTACGATTTGCGCCCTCGTTACGCTCGCTTCGACCCTGAGCGTGCGATTTATTTCACAGCGTAACTTAAATCAACAACGGGTAGTACAATTCGCCAATCACGCTGTAGAGGAATTAGATAAAGTACTGCTTCCCCTACAGGCAGGTAGCGAAGTCTTGCTTCCGCTGATTGGTCTGCCCTGCTCTGTCGCCCATTTGCCATTACGTAAACAGGCGGCAAAACTCCAAACTGTGCGATCCATTGGCCTGGTGCAAGACGGCACACTTTATTGCTCCAGCATTTTTGGTTATCGCAATGTGCCCGTCGTGGACATTCTGGCTGAACTTCCTGCACCGCAACCACTTTTACGCCTGACGATCGACCGTGCCCTGATTAAAGGCAGTCCGGTTTTGATTCAGTGGACGCCAGCAGCGGGCAGTAGCAAAGCTGGGGTCATGGAGATGATTAACATCGACTTACTGGCGGCAATGCTGCTTGAGCCACAACTGCCGCAAATCAGTAGCGCCAGCCTGACGGTGGACGATCGGCATTTGCTCTATGGTAATGGGCTGGTAGATTCCCTTCCGCAACCTGAAAACAATGAAAACTACCAGGTTTCTTCGCAACGCTTTCCTTTTACCATTAACGTTAATGGTCCGGGGGCTACGGCGCTGGCATGGCACTATCTTCCAACACAATTACCGCTGGCGGTGCTGCTAAGTTTACTTGTGGGCTATATCGCCTGGCTGGCGACCGCTTACCGGATGAGTTTTTCCCGTGAAATCAATCTGGGCCTGGCGCAACATGAGTTCGAATTGTTCTGCCAGCCTTTGCTTAATGCGCGCAGCCAGCAATGTATTGGTGTAGAGATTTTGCTGCGCTGGAACAATCCACGTCAGGGCTGGATTTCACCGGATGTGTTTATTCCTATCGCGGAAGAACATCATTTAATTGTGCCACTGACCCGCTATGTGATGGCAGAAACCATCCGTCAGCGGCATGTTTTCCCAATGAGTAGTCAGTTTCATGTTGGCATTAACGTCGCACCCAGCCATTTTCGCCGTGGTGTGCTGATAAAAGATCTCAATCAGTACTGGTTTAGCGCTCACCCGATTCAGCAACTGATCCTCGAAATCACCGAACGCGATGCCTTACTGGATGTTGATTATCGGATTGCCCGCGAGCTACATCGTAAAAACGTCAAACTGGCGATTGATGACTTCGGCACCGGCAATAGTTCATTTTCCTGGCTTGAAACATTACGTCCTGACGTGCTGAAAATTGATAAGTCATTTACCGCAGCTATAGGTTCTGACGCGGTTAACTCGACGGTGACCGATATCATCATCGCACTGGCGCAAAGACTGAATATTGAACTGGTGGCGGAAGGTGTGGAAACACAAGAACAGGCGAAGTATTTGCGCCGTCATGGCGTGCATATTTTGCAAGGGTATTTGTACGCACAGCCGATGCCGCTACGTGATTTTCCCAAATGGCTGGCGGGCAGCCAACCGCCGCCCGCCCGGCATAATGGACATATCACGCCCGTTATGCCGTTACGTTAACACTTACTCATCTTCATCGTGCGCCGGTTGCTCTTTAACAATGCGAACCAGATCAACACGATAATCATTGGCTTCAATGATGGTGATATGCAGTGGCCCTACATCAATCACATCGCCCACACGGGGAATGTGACCATTTGCCGAGATCACGAGGCCCGCGACCGTCGCGATATCATCGTCATCGGCAAGGTGCTCAACATCAAGCGCCTGCTGCAAGGCATGCAAATCTGTACCGCCTTTTACCAGCCAGCCGTCACCGTCGGTAATGATTTCCGGCGTTTCGTCAGCGTCCGGGAATTCACCCGCAATGGCTTCCAGCACATCCAGCGGCGTGACCAGACCTTGTACCACACCAAACTCGTTGGTCACGATAACAAAGCTCCCGCGAGCACGACGCAGTACGCCCAGCAGGTTGATCGGATCGAGGGTTTCCGGGACGATAATCGCCGGAGACGCCGAAGCAATCGCCGCCACATCAACGCCCTCTTCCAGCGCCACCAGCAGTTCTTTAGCACGTACGATACCGATGATTTCATCCAGTTCACCGCGACATACCGGGAACAGACTGTGCGGTGAAGAGAGCAGTTGCTCGCGGATTTCATCGACCCCGAGATTAGCGTCAACCCAGCTTATTTCACCGCGCGGCGTCATGATCCCGCGCAGAGAACGCGACGCCAGCGTCAGTACGCCGTTAATCATGTAACGTTCTTCTTCGGCAAATGCACCTTCCGGGATCGGCATCGGCATCGGGTTATCGGCATCGTGCTGGACATTGGCCTGACGTTTCCCGCCCATCAAACGCAGGATGGCATCGGCAGTACGCGCTCGCAGCGGCAAAGTCGACTGGTGACGAATAAAGTTGCGACGCGCAATTTGGTTAAACACTTCGATGATGATCGAGAAGCCAATCGCGGCATACAGGTAACCTTTCGGAATGTGGAAACCGAAACCTTCTGCCACCAGACTCAGACCTATCATTAACAGGAAGCTCAGACAGAGCACCACCACCGTGGGATGCTGGTTAACAAATCGCGTCAGCGGTTTCGATGCCAGCAGCATAACCGCCATCGCAATCACTACCGCCGCCATCATCACTGGCAGATGGTTAACCATCCCTACTGCCGTAATTACCGCATCCAACGAGAAGACGGCGTCAAGGATGACGATCTGTGTGACGACCACCCAGAAACTGGCGTAGCCTTTACCGTGGCCGGAATCATGATCGCGGTTTTCCAGCCGTTCATGCAGTTCGGTTGTTGCTTTGAACAGCAAGAATATCCCCCCGAACAACATAATCAGGTCGCGTCCGGAGAAGGAGAAATCCATGACGGTAAATAGCGGTTTGGTCAGCGTGACCATCCATGAAATCAGCGACAGCAGCCCCAGACGCATAATCAGCGCCAGTGATAATCCCAGCAAACGCGCTTTATCGCGTTGTTTTGGCGGCAGTTTGTCAGCAAGAATGGCGATGAAGACCAGGTTATCGATACCCAGCACAATCTCCAGAACAACAAGCGTGAGTAGCCCCGCCCAAATTGAGGGGTCCATTAAGAATTCCATGACAAGCTCCTGCTTAAGGAATAGCTATTCGACGCCAGAAATAATGCAGGCGTAACGACAAAATGCAAACGAAAGGTGCGGCATAAAGTGCCAGAAAGGCAGGCGTTAAAAGGCCTGATGCTGAAATGACGTCGGTGACGATCCATACTGCGGGCTACTGCCCTATACTCCATGGTTGTTAAACAGGAGTTAAACATATCAGAGACACATCTGATTTGGCAAAGATTTACCTTCCTTTGCAAACGAATGTGACAAGGATATTTTACCTTTCGAAATTTCTGCTAATCGAAAGTTAAATTACGGATCTTCATCACATAAAATAATTTTTTCGATATCTAAAATAAATCGCGAAACGCAGGGGTTTTTGGTTGTAGCCCTTATCTGAATCGATTCGATTGTGGACGACGATTCAAAAATACATCTGGCACGTTGAGGTGTTAACGATAATAAAGGAGGTAGCAAGTGACCATTGCTATTGTTATAGGCACACATGGTTGGGCTGCAGAGCAGTTGCTTAAAACCGCAGAAATGCTGTTAGGCGAGCAGGAAAACGTCGGCTGGATCGATTTCGTTCCAGGTGAAAATGCCGAAACGCTGATTGAAAAGTACAACGCTCAGTTGGCAAAACTCGACACCACTAAAGGCGTGCTGTTTCTCGTTGATACATGGGGAGGCAGCCCATTCAATGCTGCCAGCCGCATTGTCGTCGACAAAGAGCATTATGAAGTCATTGCAGGCGTTAACATTCCAATGCTCGTGGAAACGTTAATGGCCCGTGATGATGACCCAAGCTTTGATGAACTGGTTGCGCTGGCAGTAGAAACAGGCCGTGAAGGCGTGAAAGCTCTGAAAGCCAAACCGGTTGAAAAAGCCGCGCCAGCACCCGCTGCCGCAGCACCAAAAGCGGCTCCAACTCCGGCAAAACCAATGGGACCAAACGACTACATGGTTATTGGCCTTGCGCGTATCGACGACCGTCTGATTCACGGTCAGGTCGCCACCCGCTGGACCAAAGAAACCAATGTCTCCCGTATTATTGTTGTTAGTGATGAAGTGGCTGCGGATACCGTTCGTAAGACACTGCTCACCCAGGTTGCACCTCCGGGCGTAACAGCACACGTAGTTGATGTTGCCAAAATGATTCGCGTCTACAACAACCCGAAATATGCTGGCGAACGCGTAATGCTGTTATTTACCAACCCAACAGATGTAGAGCGTCTCGTTGAAGGCGGCGTGAAAATCACCTCTGTTAACGTCGGTGGTATGGCATTCCGTCAGGGTAAAACCCAGGTGAATAACGCGGTTTCGGTTGATGAAAAAGATATCGAGGCGTTCAAGAAACTGAATGCGCGCGGTATTGAGCTGGAAGTCCGTAAGGTTTCCACCGATCCGAAACTGAAAATGATGGATCTGATCAGCAAAATCGATAAGTAACGTATTGTGTTGATTATCACTCAGTTTTCACACTTAAGTCTTACGTAAACAGGAGAAGTACAATGGAGATTACCACTCTTCAAATTGTGCTGGTATTTATCGTAGCCTGTATCGCAGGTATGGGATCAATCCTCGATGAATTTCAGTTTCACCGTCCGCTAATCGCGTGTACCCTGGTGGGTATCGTTCTTGGCGATATGAAAACCGGTATTATTATCGGTGGTACGCTGGAAATGATCGCGCTGGGCTGGATGAACATCGGTGCTGCAGTTGCGCCTGACGCCGCTCTGGCTTCCATCATTTCTACTATTCTGGTTATCGCAGGTCATCAGAGCATTGGTGCAGGTATCGCACTGGCAATCCCTCTGGCCGCTGCGGGTCAGGTACTGACCATCATCGTTCGTACTATTACCGTTGCTTTCCAGCACGCTGCGGATAAGGCTGCTGATAACGGCAACCTGACAGCGATTTCCTGGATCCACGTTTCTTCTCTGTTCCTGCAAGCAATGCGTGTGGCTATTCCGGCCGTCATCGTTGCGCTGTCTGTTGGTACCAGCGAAGTCCAGAACATGCTGAATGCGATTCCGGAAGTGGTGACCAATGGTCTGAATATCGCCGGTGGCATGATCGTGGTGGTTGGTTATGCAATGGTTATCAACATGATGCGTGCTGGCTACCTGATGCCGTTCTTCTACCTCGGCTTCGTAACCGCAGCATTCACCAACTTTAACCTGGTTGCTCTGGGTGTGATTGGTACTGTTATGGCAGTGCTCTACATCCAACTTAGCCCGAAATACAACCGCGTAGCCGGTGCGCCTGCTCAGGCAGCTGGTAACAACGATCTCGATAACGAACTGGACTAACAGGTGAGCGAAATGGTTGATACAACTCAAACTACCACCGAGAAAAAACTCACTCAAAGTGATATTCGTGGCGTCTTCCTGCGTTCTAACCTCTTCCAGGGTTCATGGAACTTCGAACGTATGCAGGCACTGGGTTTCTGCTTCTCTATGGTACCGGCAATTCGTCGACTCTACCCTGAGAACAACGAAGCTCGTAAACAAGCTATTCGCCGTCACCTGGAGTTCTTTAACACCCAGCCGTTCGTGGCTGCGCCGATTCTCGGCGTAACCCTGGCGCTGGAAGAACAGCGTGCTAATGGCGCAGAGATCGATGACGGTGCTATCAACGGTATCAAAGTCGGTTTGATGGGGCCGCTGGCTGGCGTAGGCGACCCGATCTTCTGGGGAACCGTACGTCCGGTATTTGCAGCGCTGGGTGCCGGTATCGCAATGAGCGGCAGCCTGTTAGGTCCACTGCTGTTCTTCATCTTGTTTAACCTGGTGCGTCTGGCAACCCGTTACTACGGCGTAGCGTATGGTTACTCCAAAGGTATCGATATCGTTAAAGATATGGGTGGTGGTTTCCTGCAAAAACTGACGGAAGGGGCGTCTATCCTCGGCCTGTTTGTCATGGGGGCATTAGTTAACAAGTGGACGCATGTCAACATCCCGCTGGTTGTCTCTCGCATTACTGACCAGACGGGCAAAGAACACGTTACCACTGTCCAGACTATTCTGGACCAGTTAATGCCAGGCCTGGTACCACTGCTGCTGACCTTTGCTTGTATGTGGCTACTGCGCAAAAAAGTTAACCCGCTGTGGATCATCGTTGGCTTCTTCGTCATCGGTATCGCTGGTTACGCTTGCGGCCTGCTGGGACTGTAAGACTGATGTACACTACCGGGGCCTTTTGGCCCCGTTTTTTTATCTGGAGGATTAATGACAATCACGGACCTGGTACTGATTCTTTTCATCGCCGCACTCCTTGCCTTCGCGATCTACGATCAGTTCATCATGCCCCGCCGTAACGGCCCCACTCTGCTGGCAATTCCTTTGCTCCGGCGTGGTCGCATCGATAGCGTTGTCTTCGTCGGATTGATTGTCATTCTTATCTATAACAACGTCACGAATCATGGCGCGCTAATAACAACATGGTTATTAAGTGCACTGGCTCTGATGGGTTTTTATATATTCTGGATCCGCGTTCCGAAGATCATCTTTAAACAAAAAGGTTTTTTCTTCGCCAATGTCTGGATTGAATATAGCCGAATCAAAGCGATGAACTTGTCGGAAGATGGCGTGTTGGTGATGCAATTAGAACAGCGTCGGCTGTTAATCCGCGTTCGAAATATCGACGATCTGGAAAAAATTTATAAGCTTCTCGTTTCAACTCAATAGGTTATGAATTTAGCCAAAGCTATGTTTAGTGTATTTTTAATAATCAGACATAGCTTAGGCTATATTACCTCTTCCCTTATTTGTTATTTATTTTAACGTTTCATTGATATATAAATCTAAATGAAAATCGTTATCAATAAAGTGATGAAATAATATATTCCAACAGTTGTTTTATATTCTCAAAATATGTTAAGGTTGCGCCCTCATTTGGGGAGTAGCCGATTTCCAGATACCGGAAATGTACGTGTCAACATACTCGTTGCAAAACGTGGCACGTACGGACTGAACACTTTCAGTCAGGCGAGACCATATGCACATCAATCGCTATGCCTGCATGAACGCGAAAACCCATCGCGGCTTGTTGTTCATGTATGCATGTTTGCTGGGGGCGATGATGTGTTTTATGGATACCCCGGTCAGGACGTTGTCATGAATATCACTGCTACTGTTCTTCTTGCGTTTGGTATGTCGATGGATGCATTTGCTGCATCAATCGGTAAAGGTGCCACCCTCCATAAACCGAAATTTTCTGAAGCATTGCGAACCGGCCTTATTTTTGGTGCCGTCGAAACCCTGACACCGCTGATCGGCTGGGGAATGGGCATGTTAGCCAGCCGGTTTGTCCTTGAATGGAATCACTGGATTGCGTTTGTGCTGCTGATATTCCTCGGCGGGCGAATGATTATTGAGGGTTTTCGTGGCGCAGATGATGAAGATGAAGAGCCGCGCCGTCGGCACGGTTTCTGGCTACTGGTAACCACCGCGATTGCCACCAGCCTGGATGCCATGGCTGTGGGTGTTGGTCTTGCTTTCCTTCAGGTCAACATTATCGCGACCGCATTGGCCATTGGTTGTGCAACCTTGATTATGTCGACTTTAGGGATGATGGTTGGTCGCTTTATCGGCTCAATTATTGGGAAAAAAGCGGAAATTCTCGGCGGGCTGGTGCTGATCGGCATCGGCGTCCAGATCCTCTGGACGCACTTCCACGGTTAATAAGAACGCTGCCAGAGGTGAATATTAAAGTCCGTCTGGCAGTCGAACACTTCTTTTGCTGCCAGTGTTTGCCAGACTTCTGGCTTCGCACGCCAGGCAAACGGCGTCATCTGCAATAATGCGACGGCTTCATCACCGCGAAGACGCATCGGATAACACAACTCATCACTCTGCTGTAATGTAAAACCTTCCAGTTGTTCTGCATGTGGTGCATGAAGATGTACTTCATTGTAAATCAGCCCCTTCAGCTCCATCAAATGTCGCGGTCCCGGCGTGGCAGTAATGACCCAACCGCCAGGCTTCACTACTCGCGCTAATTCTTCCGCTTTACACGGCGCGTAAATACGTATTATGGCGTCCATACTGGTATCGGAAAACGGCAAACGGTGGCTGGAAGCAACACAAAAAGTGACCTGCGGATAGCGTTTCGCCGCCGCTTTTATCGCTACCTTCGAGACATCCAGGCCAAACGTGGTGATTTCGGGCAGCGCATCAGCAAATGCGTGTGTGTAATACCCTTCACCACAGCCAATATCCAGCACCGCCGTGGCCTTTTCATCAAGCCGTTCCCGCAGTTGGGCGACAATTGCATCACGCAGCGGCTGATAATGTCCGGCATCTAAGAATGCGCGGCGTGCTTGCATCATTTCCGCGCTGTCGCCCGGATCACGAGACCGTTTATGCTGAACGGGCAGCAGATTGACATACCCTTCTTTCGCCATATCAAACTGATGTCGCTGGGGACAGATATAGCTGTTTTTTTCACGCGAAAGAGGCTGATGGCAAAGTGGACAGGAAAACGACATGACAACTCCGGCAGGATACTAAAGGCCGCAAGTGTAACGCGAATCACGCGGCGGGCAAATATCCGAACGCCAGGAGCGAAGATAAAGCAAAGTAAAAAGCCTCGCATTCGGCGAGGCTTTATAGCGAGATTGAAGCGTATTCACACTTCAGATCAGTGGATTCGATCAGATAGCTGTTACGTTAACAGCTGCCGGACCTTTCTGGCCGTCCTGAATTTCGAACTCAACGTTCTGACCTTCAGCCAGAGTTTTGAAGCCATTACCCTGGATAGCGGAGAAGTGTACGAACACGTCTTTGCTGCCATCAGCCGGAGTAATGAAGCCAAAACCTTTAGACTCGTTGAACCACTTAACCTGACCTTTAATCTTTGCCATTTGAAAAATTCCTTAGATTGTTTTCTTCGCCCGCAGGCATAACATAGATAAAACTGACACATTACTGCATGAGGCACCAATATAAGGCTCGGCAGAGAAGCGGTATTCAACGTCAACGTGTTTACTCAGGACTTCTTTACTGAAAATGCCACACATAAACAGAACTGTACCTCGTTTAACCCGAAATCTGTTATCACATACAACGTTAATTATGGCAAGCCATTTTTAAACATGTCTCGATCAGACGCACAAATCTCGATACGTCTTCCACTTTTTTTGCACACTTATGCAACGGAATACGCGTCGATATATCATTGTGCTTAACCTTGCCAGTTCAGGCAGATACTTAAACTGACGTATTTTCTAACATAGTTCAATAAGTTCAGTTGTTCCATGCCAATGGGAGAAGTTATTACATAGTGCGTGCAATATCACATTTTCTGCTATGCAATGAATAAAAAGTTATATCACTTTTTCTCATAAAACAGTCAGTTAACAGCCACCAATTACCCCAAAGAGAAGTCAATCCCCAATGATATTGTAAATTTAAAATAAGAAAAATTGATGAATGCGCAAAAAAATCAAGAGAGAAACGTTTCGCTAATAAATAATATCACGCTTAATCACAAATCCGATGTAAACATCCTAATAAATTAATGGGCTAAATATCTTTTTCTGATATCCCGTTACGCAAATAAATAATATGATGATTATTTGAAGTCAGACCAGAGTTTTAATTTGAAGCAGTTGCACCATGACAGTGCGTATAATCAGGATGAATTGAGTAACCCTTCAACGACGGGGTTACTCAAGATTGAGGAAGGATTATCGTTCGGCGACCAGACGAATAATATCTTCGTCTTCAACCGATTTTTGACTCTCAACGGTCTTTTTATCTGCTTTCTCAGGTTCGTTTGCTTCGCACAGACGACGTAACAGAGCATTTTGACGTTTTTGCTGATCCAGCAACGCCTCAAGCAGTTCAATCTGTTCGTTAGTCCGTGAACTGGCACGATTGATAAAAAACCACAAGATAAGCCCGATAAAAAGAACCACCACCGATACAACCAAAAACGCAATGTTCATCACGCCTGAATTTACAACTTCGTTCATTTCACCACCTCTGAGTAGAGGCGCTATTCTACCACTGCTGGAGAGGAAGAAAATCTAGTGCTGAAAAAATGATATCACCACGGGATAAACTGGTTAATGGCACAAATTCCGCTGAAAAATTGTACATCCTGATCGCACATCATGTTGAATACCTGCGCCCAAAGCAGCAAGCAAGCCAACACCACGACAACCAGAACGACCCATCGAAACTTTTTCACTCCAATCTCCGTTTCACCTACCTTATGTCATTAAACTAGCATGTGTTAGTTAAACAGCGCCTAACTATGTCGATATTCGTGCTTTTTCAGAATGAGTCGCTTGCTTCAGCGCATATTGCCGCTACGATTAAGCGAACATAAAAAGAGAAGAGGTTGTAATGCGATTCATCATTCGCACAGTTATGCTGATAGCACTGGTATGGATAGGATTATTACTCAGCGGATATGGCGTTTTGATTGGAAGCAAAGAGAATGCCGCGGGATTAGGTTTGCAATGTACCTATCTGACCGCCAGAGGCACCAGCACGGTACAATACCTGCACACTAAAAGTGGTTTTCTGGGGATAACAGATTGCCCGTTGTTACGTAAAAGCAATATTGTGGTCGATAATGGTTAAGGGTAATAAATAACCAGATTCTCACTCATGAGTAAAATATTCTTATCGCAAGTGCGTTTAATATAACGCCACCTTCAACTTTATTTTTCTCATGCTAAATAAAGAACCTGTCTGTTTGATATTCAGACAGGTTCTTACTCTCATCAGAACGGATAGTCGTGATAACCCATTTGGGCAGAAATTTTGCGCGCCGCGGTATGCAACATTGCGACATATTCCTGTAAACGCTCTTCAGAGAAACGTAACGTCGGGAAGGAGATGCTCAAACCGGCAATGACCACGCCAAAGCGATCAAATACCGGAACCGCAATGCATCGCAGCCCTTCTTCCTGCTCTTCATTATCTTCGCCATACCCCTGCTCGCGCACCTGGTCCAGAACGGGTAATAACGCTTCTGTACTGGTGATGGTCCGCTCGGTACTGCGTTTATACTCCACGCCCTCAAGAATTTGCATCACTTCATCGCGATCGCGCCATGCCAGCAGTACCTTACCAATCGCGGTGCTGTACAGCGGATTACGACGCCCAATCCGTGAATACATGCGCAAATTGTACATTGAGTCAATTTTGTGGATGTAAACAATACTGTCTTCGTCCAGTGCGCCGAGGTGGATAGTTTCTTTGGTCAGGCGGGAGATCTCACGCATCTGGATATCTGCGCTACGAATTAAATCGACGTTTTGCAACGCGCGAGCGCCCAGTTCAAACAATTTCAGGGTCAGCGAATATTTCTCCGACTCCCCTTCCTGCGCCACATAACCTAAGGTTTTCATGGTCTGTAAAAAGCGATAAACGGTGCTTTTTGACATCATGACGCGCTGCGACAACTCGGTTATCCCTATTTCGCGCTCTTCACCCAGCGCCTGCAAAATGCCAAAAACTTTTAGCACGGAAGATACAGAATCAGGCTGTTTATCCAGATCTGCGTTAGCCATTTATCACCTCATTGCGAGTGTTTTATAAAAATCAGAACTGTTTTTTATTATAATTTCGCACCTGGGTGGTCGCAATCCATCTTTTGCCGGTTAGTTACAATTCTGCGACATCCACCGTGAATATCAGTGCTAGAATCATACCCCTGTTGATTATTCACCAAAGATATAAAATTCCTATGCCAAAAGTTCAGGCCGACGGCCTGCCATTGCCCCAGCGATACGGTGCGATATTAACCATTGTGATTGGTATTTCGATGGCTGTCCTTGACGGCGCAATCGCCAACGTCGCCCTGCCAACAATCGCCACGGACCTTCATGCCACGCCAGCCAGTTCCATCTGGGTAGTGAACGCCTATCAAATCGCCATTGTCATCTCCCTGCTCTCATTTTCGTTTCTGGGCGATATGTTTGGCTATCGACGTATTTATAAATGCGGTCTGGTCGTTTTTCTGTTGTCTTCACTGTTCTGCGCCCTTTCTGATTCGCTGCAAATGCTCACCCTTGCGCGTGTCATACAAGGTTTCGGCGGTGCAGCGTTGATGAGCGTTAATACCGCACTTATCCGCCTGATCTATCCACAACGTTTTCTGGGTAGAGGGATGGGCATAAACTCGTTTATTGTTGCCGTCTCTTCTGCTGCCGGGCCGACAATTGCTGCAGCAATCCTCTCCATCGCATCCTGGAAATGGTTATTTTTAATCAACGTACCGTTGGGTATTATCGCCCTGCTTCTGGCGATGCGTTTTCTGCCACCCAATGGTTCTCGCGCCAGTAAACCCCGTTTCGACCTGCCCAGCGCCGTGATGAACGCGTTAACCTTCGGCCTGCTTATTACTGCATTGAGTGGTTTCGCTCAGGGGCAATCGCTGACATTGATTGGTGCGGAACTGGTGGTAATGGTTGTCGTTGGTATTTTCTTTATTCGCCGCCAGCTTTCTCTTCCCGTACCGCTGCTACCGGTGGATTTACTGCGTATCCCGCTGTTTTCACTTTCTATTTGCACATCTGTTTGCTCTTTCTGCGCACAAATGCTGGCAATGGTTTCCCTTCCCTTTTACCTGCAAACCGTGCTCGGGCGTAGTGAAGTCGAAACAGGTTTACTTCTGACACCGTGGCCGTTAGCAACGATGGTGATGGCTCCACTGGCAGGCTATTTGATTGAACGCGTACATGCAGGATTGCTGGGTGCTTTAGGGTTATTCATCATGGCTGCGGGGCTTTTTTCCCTGGTTCTGCTGCCAGCGTCACCTGCGGATATCAATATTATCTGGCCGATGATCTTATGTGGCGCTGGATTTGGCTTATTCCAGTCACCCAATAACCACACCATTATAACCTCCGCTCCGCGCGAACGTAGCGGTGGGGCCAGTGGCATGTTAGGGACGGCTCGTCTATTGGGTCAGAGTAGTGGCGCGGCGCTGGTGGCGCTGATGCTAAATCAGTTTGGTGATAATGGTACGCACGTCTCGCTGATGGCTGCGGCTATTCTGGCAGTGATTGCTGCCTGTGTCAGTGGTTTACGTATCACTCAGCCACGAGCCAGGGCATAAAAAAAGCGCGTCGTTCAGGACGCGCTTTTTAGTATTTACTTCATATTACTTCAGGTATTCACCCGTACGCAGAGCTTCAATACGTTTATCCAGCGGCGGGTGAGTCATGAACAACTCACTGAGCGATTTCGACTTACCGTTAATACAGAAAGCCATCATGCTGGTTGCTTCTTGCGGTTCATAGCTGGTTTTCAGGCGCTGCAGCGCGGCAATCATTTTCTCGCGACCAACCAGTTTTGCCGAACCGGCATCAGCATGGAATTCACGATGACGCGAGAACCACATGGTGATAATGCTCGCCAGAATACCAAACACCAGTTCCAGAACCGTTGCAACCGCAAAGTAGATCAGCGGGTTGCCGTTGCTCTCTTCACCTTCATCACGATTTCCGCCCATAAAACCCGCGGCAAGCTGCGCCAGAATACGGGAAATAAAGATAACGAAGGTGTTCACCACGCCCTGAATCAGCGTCATGGTGACCATATCACCATTGGCGATGTGGCTGATTTCGTGAGCAATTACCGCCTCGGCTTCATCCGGGCTCATGTTCTGCAGCAAACCGGTGCTGACAGCAACCAGAGAGGCATCACGGCGCGCACCGGTTGCAAAAGCATTGATGTCCGGCGCATGGTAGATAGCCACTTGCGGCATAGCGATCCCCGCCTGACGAGCCTGGGTTGCTACAGTATTGACCAGCCAACGTTCCCTTTCGTTACGCGGTTGCTCGATCACTTCCCCGCCAACAGATCGTAATGCCATCCATTTGGACATCAGAAGCGAAACGAAGGAACCACCAAAACCGAACAGCAAGGCCATGATCATCAGCCCCTGAACGCTGCTCGACTGTATCCCTGTCAGGCTCAGTACCAGCCCGAAAACGACCATTACGGCCAGGTTCGTTAGCAGGAAGAGCGCGATTCGCATCATAATTTTCTTTTTACCTCAGTTTAACAAAACGCAATATGCGATACCCACATCGTATGGGTTACGCGACTATTTTCAAGTCTGGATAGTGCGTAAGTCACCAGAAAGACACAACTTTACATTTTGTAGCATCTGATTTACGGCATCTTGCCGCTGTTAAAAAATCAGGCACAATTTCTTGTGCCTGATTGATGTTACTTGACGGGAGCGGGTTGTTCCGCGGGTCTGGCTTTTTCAAGCTTCGCCAGATCGAGTGCGATATTCACCGTCTCATCCAGATAAGGATCTGGCTCCTGGTAATCTTTCGGTAGATCATCCAGTTTCTTCAACTCCGGTTTACCTTCGCGTTTAAAGCGTTCGTTCAAACGCGCCAGACGCGTCGCATCATCTTCATTATTCTCTTTCTCACGCACAGCGTAATTCAGAGAAACGATATTGCGCTTGTCCTTCATAGCGTTGAAGCGTGCGATATCCTTCATGATGTTCTGGAACTCAGGATCTTTCGCGATACGCGCATTATGTTCCTTCAGCAGCTCCGGTTCAAAGGCCGTTAAATCTCCTGATTTCACATAAGTCGCGGCATCAATGCTATCCCACGGCAGCGCGTTATCTTCGAATTTCTCACCCGTTTCCGTTTCTTCATTACCCGTCGGCATGATGATGTCTGGCGTTACGCCTTTACGTTGCGTACTGCCGCCGTTAACGCGATAGAATTTCTGGATCGTGTACTGCACAGATCCCAGCGCTGGCCATTCAGGACGTAACATCTGATCGTAGATACGGTTCAATGAACGGTATTGCTGAACGGTGCCTTTACCAAACGTCGGTTCACCCACAACCAGCGCACGACCGTAATCCTGCATTGCCGCGGCAAAGATTTCTGAAGCCGAAGCACTGAAACGGTCAACCAGTACCACCAGCGGGCCTTTATAGAAGACCTGTCCGTCGGTATCGCTGTCTTCACGAACCTTGCCGTTGTTATCGCGGACCTGAACAATCGGGCCGGATGGAATGAACAGACCGGAGAGCGATACGGCTTCAGTCAACGCCCCACCACCATTGCTACGCAGGTCGATAATCACACTGCTGACATTCTGTTTTTCCAGTTTCTGCAGTTGTACTTTGACATCATCTGTCAAACCCACATAGAAGCCCGGAATATCGAGCACGCCGACTTTCTCTTTACCGACGGTCTTCACCGACATTTTAACCGCGCGGTCTTCGAGACGAATACGTTCACGGGTCAACGTTACAGTACGGGTCTTGGTCCCTTTACCAGCAGGTAAAATTTCCAGACGAACTTTACTGCCCTTCGGCCCTTTAATTAAGGCAACCACATCATCAAGACGCCAGCCAATCACGTCAACCATCGGCTTGCCTGTTTGACCAACACCGACAATTTTGTCACCAACGCTGATAGCTTTACTCTTCGCTGCCGGGCCACCTGCCACCATCGAATTGATAACGGTGTAGTCATCATCCATTTGCAGCACTGCGCCAATACCTTCCAGCGACAAACTCATTTCAGTGTTGAACTGTTCGGTATTTCGCGGGGAAAGATAGTTGGTATGCGGGTCGATTTCACGCGCAAACGCCGTCATTGCCAGCGAGAAAACATCTTCGCTGTTGGTTTGCGCCAGACGACGAATGGCAAATTTGTAGCGGCGAGTCAGGGTTTCACGAATTTCTTTATCCGTTTTTCCTGCCAGCTTCAAGCTTAACTCGTCGAATTTGACTTTACTGTCCCACAGCGCGTTCAACTCAGCCTCGTTTTTCGGCCAGGGCGCTTTGCTGCGGTCAAGGTTATAAGTGTCGTTGCCGGTGAAATCCATCGGCTTTTCCAGTACCGACAAAGCGTACTGGTAACGTTCAAAACGACGCTTTTGCGCCAGATTGTAGAGATCGTAGAAAACGTCGAGTTTGCCTGAACGCAGTTCATCGCCTAACTCGGTTTTCTTTTTCGCGAACTGTTCAACATCGCTTGCCAACAGCACGTTGTGGCTGTAATCGAGCAGATTCAGGTAGCGGTCAAAGATTTTGGCCGAAAATGCCTGATCGAGGTCGAACTGGCGATAATGAGAACGGGTGAAGCGCGACGTTACGCGCTCACTTACCGTCGCATGCTGCGTCTCTTCCTTTAATACCGGAATTTGATCAGCACGCGTGATATCTTCTACAGCGAAGGTCTGGCCTGCTATTGCAAGCAGGCCAGCTAACGCGGTAAGCCTAAAAAACATGTTCATGCCTGGCCCGGCCTCCGTTTCAGAACACCAGGTGTTCTGCGCGCACAATCAAAGACATACCCGAATTCAGCTGGACGCGGACGCCGTCTTTGGTGATTTCTAATACGGTGGCATCCATCGCGTTTTGACCCGCTTTCACCTTCAGGGCTTGTCCGACAGTCAGAGCTGAAATGTCAGAAACCGGGGTGTGCTGTTCTTCGCGAGGTGCTTTTACTGTTTTTGGCGCTTTCTCTACCGGCTTTTGCGAACGAGGTTTACGTTCAGCGCCTTCTTTGCGGCGTGGCGAGGTCGGACGTGGCTTGCGTTCGCGGCGCGGTGCGTCTTCTTTCTCACCAGCAGCTGCGGCAGCTTCGCGTTTTTTCGCTTGCTGTTCAGCACGCTGTGCCTGAACACGCGCTTTCGCTTCTTCAAGCTGCTTGCGAGCATGCTCGACATGTTGCTCGTCCAGCTCACCGCATGGGTTGCCGTCAAGATCGACACGTGTTGCGCCGGGTTTAACACCGTAAAGATAACGCCAGCTCGAAGTGTAGAGACGTAAAGCGGATCGCAATTGCGTTTTGCTCAGGTTCATTTCCCCGGCAACACGATCGACCAAATCCTGAAAAATACCGATTTTCAGCGGACGCGCTTCACCTTCCGCACTGAAACAGTGGGGAAAACGTTCGGCCAGAAACGCGATTACTTCTTTACTGCTATTCAACTTAGGTTGATTTTCCATGAAATTTCCTGATTACAACGGACGTAGCCAACAAGCGCAGGCATGAACAGGCGTCATTATAATGACGCTATCAGTAAATGCTACGTTATCCGTTGATTATCCTGCGACGCTCGCAAAGAATTTTTTGTAATCCGTCGTTGCAAGCACTTTTTCAAGCTGTGCCACAAGCTGACGTAAGCCTTGCTCGTCCTCGTCTGTAAAGCGACCGAAGACGGTACTATCGATGTCGAGAACACCAATAATCTGATTTTTCACCACCAGTGGCAGAACAATTTCAGAATTACTCGCCGCATCACAGGCAATATGCCCGTCAAACGCGTGAACATCCTCGATACGCTGCACTTGATTGCGGGCAACCGCAGTGCCGCATACGCCGCGCCCAACGGGTATCCGGACACAGGCAATTTTGCCCTGAAATGGTCCGAGCACCAGTGTATCGTCGTCAAGCAAATAAAAACCTGCCCAGTTTACGTCAGTGAGACGCTCATATAACAACGCACTGGTGTTCGCAAGCGTTGCCAGAAAACTGGTTTCTCCCGCCATCAGCGCGTTAAAGTCGCGATTTAAATCCGCGTAAAATTCTGCTTTGTTCATTATATAATCACTTGGTTGTCTTACCTGGAACTGCCAGCCTATTAAAATAAGCATTAAATGCGTTAATGCTCAAGATCATTCCCATCATGGGTTAAGATTAATGTTAATTCTTATTACATTTGGCACGTCATGGCTCTTAACACACCACAAATTACGCCGACAAAGAAGATAACAGTGAGGGCTATCGGCGAGGAACTGCCGCGTGGTGATTACCAACGTTGCCCGCAATGTGACATGCTGTTTAGCCTGCCCGAGATAAATTCTCATCAAAGTGCCTATTGTCCGCGCTGTCAGGCAAAAATTCGTGACGGGCGCGACTGGTCGCTAACGCGCCTGGCGGCAATGGCGTTCGCTATGCTGTTGTTGATGCCGTTTGCCTGGGGCGAACCGCTGTTGCATATTTGGCTGTTAGGCATTCGTATTGACGCCAACGTTATGCAAGGCATCTGGCAAATGACCAAACAGGGCGATGCGATAACGGGGTCGATGGTCTTTTTCTGCGTTATCGGTGCCCCCCTCATTCTGGTGACCTCCATAGCTTATTTATGGTTTGGTAACCGACTGGGAATGAATTTACGTCCGGTACTGCTGATGCTTGAACGACTTAAAGAGTGGGTAATGCTGGATATCTACCTGGTCGGCATTGGCGTTGCTTCTATAAAGGTACAGGATTATGCCCATATCCAGGCGGGTGTCGGCTTGTTCTCTTTTGTGGCGTTGGTGATTTTAACGACGGTGACGTTGTCACATCTTAATGTCGAAGAACTGTGGGAGCGATTTTATCCGCAGCGCCCCGCTACGCGAAGGGACGAGAAACTCCGTGTCTGTCTTGGGTGTCATTTTACCGGCTATCCTGATCAGCGTGGTCGCTGCCCGCGTTGCCATATCCCGCTACGCCTGCGTCGCCGTCATAGTCTGCAAAAATGCTGGGCGGCGCTGTTAGCGTCAATCGTTTTGTTGTTACCTGCCAACCTGTTGCCTATCTCTATCATTTATCTGAATGGTGGTCGGCAGGAAGATACGATTCTTTCCGGAATTATGTCGCTGGCAAGTAGCAACATTGCGGTTGCGGGAATCGTGTTTATCGCCAGTATTCTGGTACCGTTTACTAAAGTGATCGTCATGTTCACTTTACTGTTGAGTATTCATTTTAAATGCCAGCAAGGTTTACGCACACGCATTCTGTTACTGCGGATGGTGACCTGGATTGGTCGCTGGTCGATGCTCGACCTGTTTGTCATATCTTTAACCATGTCGCTGATTAATCGCGATCAGATCCTCGCTTTTACTATGGGACCGGCTGCGTTTTATTTCGGCGCAGCGGTAATTTTGACTATTCTTGCTGTGGAATGGCTGGACAGCCGCTTACTTTGGGATGCACATGAGTCAGGAAACGCCCGCTTCGACGACTGAAGCGCAGATTAAAAATAAACGCCGTATCTCACCTTTCTGGCTGCTGCCGTTCATCGCGCTAATGATTGCTGGTTGGCTGATTTGGGACAGTTATCAGGACCGGGGTAATACTGTCACCATCGACTTTATGTCGGCGGATGGTATTGTTCCAGGCCGTACGCCTGTTCGTTATCAGGGCGTTGAAGTTGGAACAGTGCAGGATATCAGCCTCAGCGACGATCTTCGTAAGATTGAAGTCAAGGTCAGCATCAAGTCCGATATGAAAGATGCGCTGCGCGAAGAGACACAGTTCTGGTTGGTGACGCCAAAGGCCTCGTTGGCAGGTGTCTCCGGGCTGGACGCCCTCGTCGGTGGTAATTATATCGGCATGATGCCGGGTAAAGGTAAAGAGCAGGATCACTTTGTCGCACTCGACACCCAACCGAAATATCGGCTGGACAATGGCGATCTGATGATCCACCTGCAAGCCCCCGATCTCGGTTCACTGAGCAGTGGTTCATTGGTCTATTTCCGCAAGATCCCGGTGGGTAAAGTCTACGACTATGCCATCAATCCCAACAAGCAAGGCGTGGTGATTGATGTCCTGATCGAGCGGCGTTTTACCGATCTGGTGAAAAAAGGTAGCCGTTTCTGGAACGTTTCCGGCGTTGATGCCAACGTCAGTATCAGTGGCGCGAAGGTGAAACTGGAAAGTCTGGCGGCACTGGTTAACGGTGCGATTGCCTTCGATTCACCTGAAGAGTCGAAACCTGCCGAGGCGGAAGATACCTTTGGTCTGTATGAAGACCTGGCCCATAGCCAGCGTGGCGTAATAATCAAACTGGAACTGCCGAGTGGGGCCGGATTAACCGCCGACTCGACGCCGTTAATGTATCAGGGGCTGGAAGTCGGACAGCTGACTAAACTGGATTTAAATCCTGGTGGTAAAGTCACTGGGGAAATGACCGTTGATCCCAGCGTCGTCACCCTGCTTCGTGAAAATACCCGCATCGAATTACGCAACCCGAAATTATCCCTTAGCGATGCCAATCTCAGCGCCCTGCTGACCGGAAAAACCTTTGAGTTGGTGCCCGGCGATGGTGAGCCACGCAAAGAGTTCGTTGTTGTGCCAGGTGAAAAAGCACTGCTGCATGAACCTGATGTTCTGACGCTGACCCTGACAGCACCAGAAAGTTACGGTATTGATGCTGGTCAGCCGCTCATTCTTCACGGCGTGCAGGTAGGCCAGGTTATCGATCGTAAACTCACCAGCAAAGGCGTCACTTTTACCGTCGCCATCGAGCCTCAGCATCGCGAACTGGTAAAAGGCGATAGCAAATTTGTCGTCAACAGCCGTGTCGACGTGAAGGTGGGGCTGGATGGCGTTGAGTTTCTCGGTGCCAGCGCCTCAGAATGGATCAATGGCGGAATACGTATTCTGCCGGGCGATAAAGGCGAGATGAAAGCCAGCTATCCACTGTATGCCAATCTGGAAAAAGCGCTGGAGAACAGCCTTAGCGATTTACCCACCACAACCGTGAGTTTGAGTGCAGAGACGCTGCCGGATGTGCAGGCAGGATCGGTAGTGCTGTACCGTAAATTTGAAGTTGGTGAAGTTATTACTGTGCGTCCGCGAGCTAACGCGTTTGATATCGATCTGCATATTAAGCCGGAGTATCGTAACCTTCTGACCAGCAACAGCGTGTTCTGGGCAGAAGGTGGGGCGAAAGTTCAGCTGAATGGTAGTGGTCTGACTGTACAGGCATCCCCGCTCTCCAGAGCATTAAAGGGGGCTATTAGCTTCGATAACCTCAGCGGTGCCAGCGCCAGTCAGCGTAAAGGCGACAAGCGTATTCTGTATGCTTCCGAAACAGCGGCCCGTGCGGTTGGCGGGCAAATTACGCTTCACGCTTTCGATGCCGGAAAACTGGCGGTCGGGATGCCAATTCGCTATCTCGGTATTGATATCGGGCAAATCCAGACGCTGGATCTGATTACCGCGCGCAATGAAGTACAGGCAAAGGCGGTACTTTACCCGGAATATGTCCAGACCTTTGCTCGCGGTGGTACGCGCTTCTCAGTGGTCACACCGCAAATTTCGGCAGCTGGCGTTGAGCATCTTGATACTATCCTCCAGCCGTATATCAACGTCGAACCAGGCCGGGGCAATCCTCGGCGCGACTTTGAATTACAAGAGGCTACCATTACTGATTCACGTTACCTTGATGGCTTAAGCATTATTGTTGAAGCGCCGGAAGCCGGTTCGTTAGGCATCGGTACGCCTGTGCTGTTCCGTGGTCTGGAAGTAGGTACGGTTACCGGAATGACGCTGGGGACATTGTCTGATCGCGTGATGATTGCGATGCGCATCAGTAAACGCTATCAACACCTGGTGCGCAACAATTCCGTCTTCTGGTTGGCATCAGGTTACAGTCTGGACTTTGGTCTGACGGGCGGCGTAGTGAAAACCGGCACCTTTAACCAATTTATCCGTGGCGGCATCGCCTTCGCCACGCCTCCGGGTACGCCACTGGCACCGAAAGCCCAGGAAGGCAAGCACTTCCTGTTGCAGGAAAGTGAACCGAAAGAGTGGCGTGAATGGGGAACTGCGCTTCCCAAATAATGCCCACTGCTCCGGCGTGTCTGCGCCGGAGCGTTTATGCTAAACTGCGCGCCTGTTTTTTTGCCAGTGGTATATGCTCGTGGCCCAACACACCGTTTATTTCCCGGACGCCTTTCTGACACAAATGCGCGAAGCTATGCCTTCGACGCTCTCTTTTGATGATTTTCTTGCCGCCTGTCAGCGCCCGTTGCGCCGCAGCATTCGCGTTAATACGCTGAAAATCTCCGTTGCTGATTTCCTGCAATTAACCGCTCCTTATGGCTGGACGCTTACGCCAATTCCGTGGTGTGAAGAAGGTTTCTGGATTGAACGCGACGATGAAGATGCATTGCCATTGGGTAGTACCGCCGAGCATTTAAGCGGCCTGTTTTATATTCAGGAAGCCAGTTCAATGTTGCCCGTTGCCGCCTTGTTTGCTGACGGTAATGCACCACAGCGGGTGATGGATGTCGCTGCCGCGCCCGGCTCCAAAACGACGCAAATTGCCGCGCGGATGAATAACGAAGGGGCGATCCTTGCCAATGAGTTTTCCGCCAGTCGGGTAAAAGTGTTACATGCCAATATCAGCCGCTGTGGCATCAGTAATGTTGCGCTCACACATTTTGATGGCCGCGTGTTTGGTGCGGCATTGCCAGAAATGTTCGATGCCATTTTGCTGGACGCTCCCTGCTCCGGCGAAGGCGTGGTGCGTAAAGATCCCGATGCGCTAAAAAACTGGTCACCAGAAAGCAATCAGGAAATCGCAGCGACCCAACGGGAACTGATCGACAGCGCCTTTCATGCATTACGCCCTGGCGGTACGCTGGTTTACTCGACCTGTACCTTAAACAGGGAAGAAAACGAAGCCGTTTGCCTGTGGCTGAAAGAGACTTACCCCGACGCAGTAGAGTTTTTACCGCTTGGCGATCTCTTCCCTGGTGCAAATAAGGCGCTGACCGAAGAAGGCTTTTTGCATGTTTTCCCACAAATTTACGACTGCGAAGGCTTCTTCGTTGCTCGTCTGCGTAAAACTCAGGCGATCCCCGTCTTACCCGCCCCAAAATACAAAGTGGGCAATTTCCCGTTTAGCCCGGTGAAAGATCGCGAAGCCGGTCAAATTCGTCAGGCGGCTGCAGGTGTTGGCTTAAACTGGGATGGAAACCTGCGACTCTGGCAACGCGACAAAGAACTGTGGTTGTTCCCGGTAGGCATTGAAGCCCTGATCGGTAAAGTCCGATTTTCTCGGTTGGGGATTAAACTTGCCGAAACGCATAACAAAGGTTATCGCTGGCAGCATGAAGCGGTTATTGCCCTTGCCTCCCCCGACAATGTGAACGCTTTTGAACTGACACCGCAGGAAGCGGAAGAGTGGTATCGCGGGCGCGATGTTTACCCGCAAGCCGCGCCAGTAGCGGATGATGTATTGGTTACTTTCCAGCATCAGCCGATTGGTTTAGCCAAACGAATTGGTTCGCGACTGAAAAACAGCTACCCGCGTGAACTGGTGCGAGACGGGAAACTTTTTACCGGTAACGCCTGACAGCGCACAAAAAAAGCGCACTTTTTGACTGGCACATTCGGCTGCCTCAACTAGGCTGAAAAATGGTGCGATCGGACTGGTCGTACCACAATCGGCAGCTAAATGGAGAGCACGAAGATGAAAACCAGTGTGCGCATAGGCGCTTTTGAAATCGACGACGGCGAATTACACGGCGAATCGCCGGGTGATCGAACGTTAACCATTCCTTGTAAATCAGACCCCGATTTATGTATGCAACTGGATGCCTGGGATGCTGAAACCAGTATCCCTGCCCTGCTAAATGGCGAACACTCTGTCCTTTACCGTACCCGTTACGATCAACAATCTGATGCCTGGATTATGCGTCTTGCCTGATCCAAAAAGAACCCGTCGGCATGGCGGGTTATTTGTCCTGGTTATTCCCCCGTTGTAAAATCTCACCTAAACTTAACGGTACGGCACCACACTTCGGGGATGAAATGTTCGCGCTGGTACTTTTTGTTTGCTACCTGGATGGCGGTTGTGAAGATATTGTTGTGGATGTCTACAACACGGAACAGCAGTGTCTTTATTCTATGAGCGATCAACGGATCCGCCATGGCGGTTGTTTTCCGATTGAGGATTTTATAGATGGTTTCTGGCGACCTGCACAGGAATACGGTGATTTTTAATTATTGCAATTGCACAACAGTCAGTTCGCCCCCAAAGACAGCACCGGTATCAATATAATGCAGATTGCCAATATCCACGCGATGGCGCAAAGGTGTATGACCAAACCAGAAATGATCAGCACCTGTAATTCCCTGCCCTTTTTGGCGTTCACCTAATCGCGAGCGGCTCCACAAGACCTGATGCAAATCGACGTCCTTTTGCCATTCATAAACATCATCCGGATAATCGGCATGGGCAATAACATGTTTGCCGGTGCGACTGTGTACTTCAAGAATAAAGGGCAAATACTGACATTTTTCCAGCGCCGTTTTCGCTTGTTTCTGTTGATAATCTGCCAGCGCAATAAACCAGTCGCCGCCATTCATCAACCACAAAGACATCTGCTGGGATGCCAGCGCATCCATCGCCATCTGTTCATGATTGCCTCTTACCGCACGAACCCAATGTTGTTCCAGTAACTGCAGACAACGTAAACTTTGCTGCCCACGATCGATAACGTCTCCCACTGAGATAAGTAAATCTCGCCACGGATCAAAACGACAATGCCATAATTTGCGGCGCAACTGCTCAAGACAACCGTGTATATCGCCTGAAAGCCAGATATGTCGCCATTGATGACCCACAATTCTCTGATAAACGGGCGCAGGCTGTTTCATCAATATTTTCCTCCCGCGCTAAAGATCACATAATCTTAACAAGAATGTTAAAAAACGCTGGACTCAGACAGTAGAGTGTGTGTTATGGTTGACTATAAAGTCAGCGAAGGGAATGCTTCTGGCTTTTAACAGATAAAAAGAGACCGAACACGATTCCTGTATTCGGTCCAGGGAAATGGCTCTTGGGAGAGAGCCGTGCGCTAAAAGTTGGCATTAATGCAGGCTTAGTTGCCTTGCTCTTTAAGAATAGATGACGACGCCAGGTTTTCCAGTTTGCGTGCAAAATGGTCAATAAAAAGCGCGGTGGTCATCAGCTTAAATGTTAAAAACCGCCCGTTCTGGTGAAAGAACTGAGGCGGTTTTTTTATTGGAAATCAAAAGGCTATTTTAGGTAATTAACAGAGTTTTTCAGCTCGTTCTATAAACGGTGCCAGACTCATTTTTTCGCCGGGATTGTTAGGATCATTAATCTGAATCACCGAAATGGGTTGGGCTTTAGTCTTCCCACTGGCAACTTCCTTTTGTGCGATATCGTTTAAAGGATACTGCACGAGGGTACTTGGGTTAATGACATACAAAGCATTACCTGGTCGGCAAGTCAGCATCACCTCTTCGCGATTAAACGCCCATTTGTCTTTACCCACTTCAAAACGGCTGACGGTAATCACCTGCGGTGAAGCCAGCGCCGCTGCAGAACTGGTGAGTAACAGAAACGCCAGAATACTTTTTTTCATCATTTTCGTAATCCATCAAAAAGGTTCGAGAGTCGCAAGCAGGCTGATGATCACCAGCACTACCGCACCTATCGCCCATTCGAGTTTAGTCATCCACACAAACCAGGGTGCCGCACGATCTTCATCCTGCCTCATGCGCGGTACAAGAACATAACGATTAACCAGCGCAATGACCACCATAATCATCACCAGGATGGCTTTGAGCAATAAGAGTTGGCCCCAGTAAGTCGTAAGCGTGGGGGGAAATCCGGTAATCAACAATGCATTAAGCACGCCGCTTGCCAGTACGCCGATCACCGCAAAATGCCCGCACCAGGAAAAACGCATCAGCGCCTGAATAGCCTGGTATCGCCAACGGCCTTTGATGAGTTGCATACACCAGAGCACCGGCAGTAATCCCCCAAACCACGCCGCCGCACAAATCAGGTGAATCGCGTGATTAGTCTGATGGATTTTCGCCGTTACCCCTTCATTCAGCGTCGCATGCCCGACTCCCGCCAGCAGAAAAAATTGCGCGGTAGTGAGCATAAACAGCAAACGTGGCATATTCCGCGGTTGCATAAGGGCGACGATCAACGTTACGAGGGCGAGAACAATTTGCCATAACCAGACGCCACCAAACTGCGTTTGCAAAACAGCCTGCCAAATGTTTGGCGAAAATACATCTGACCATCCCGTTCCCATCAACCCGCCCTGAACGGCGAGCATTGCAGTGGCACTGATCAAACTCCAGACGGCAGCGTGCTGTTGTAAACGCAGAAAACGCTTCGTCAGCAAGCGACGAATCGTTAAGGGGGCCAGCCAGGCACCGTACATTGCGAAGCCAAAGACCAGCATCAGCGAGGTGAAATGGATAAATCGCAGCGCGATCCAGGTAAACGCCAGCATGATTTATTTCACGCTAAAGGTGTAGTGTCCTTTCGTTTTATGCCCGTCCACCGAAACAACATGCCAGTTAACGGTGTAGGTTCCGGGTTTCAGCGAATCGGCCAGTGGAACAATCAGTTGCTTTGGATCCTGCTCATTTCGCTTCGCCGGTAATGTTTTAATATTTTCGTTTTTTGGCCCCGTGATTTTTGCACCACTGAATCCTGTTTCAACGCCTTCCGAGAAGTTTAAAGTGATTGCCTGCGGGGCAGCTGTCAGTTGCGCGTTTGCTGCAGGATACTGATGCATTAAATGCGCATGTGCCCAGACGGAAGGTGTCACCAACGAAGTGGTCAGGATTGCCAGCGCGTAGCGAAGGGAGCGTGCAGTTGAAGCCATATTATCTATTCCTTTTTGTAATAACTTTTTTACAGAGCATAACCTTGTCTAATGTCTGAGTTGAGGAACATCAATTCCGGCTTGCCATCCAGGCTCACTCTTAGTAACTTTTGCCCGCGAATGATGAGGAGATTAAGAATGCTGAAGAATCTGGCTAAACTGGATCAAACAGAAATGGATAAAGTGAATGTCGATTTGGCGGCGGCAGGGGTGGCATTTAAAGAACGCTACAATATGCCGGTGATCGCTGAAGCGGTTGAACGTGAACAGCCTGAACATTTGCGCAGCTGGTTTCGCGAGCGGCTTATCGCCCACCGTTTGGCTTCGGTCAATCTGTCACGTTTACCTTACGAGCCCAAACTTAAATAAAACTTATACATAGTTACACTTTCTTACATAACGCCTGCTAAATTATGAGTATTTTCTAAACCGCACCCATAATTTGCAGTCATTTTGAAAAGGAAGTCATTATGTCGTTCTGGAAAGTTGCAGCAGCGCAATATGAGCCTCGTAAAACCTCACTCACCGAACAGGTAGCTCATCATCTGGAGTTTGTGAGGGCCGCCGCCAGGCAACAATGTCAGCTGTTAGTTTTTCCATCGCTTTCTTTACTGGGGTGTGATTATTCGCGACGTGCCCTTCCTGCCCCACCCGATCTCTCGCTATTAGACCCGCTTTGTTATGCTGCAACGACCTGGCGAATGACTATCATTGCCGGTCTTCCCGTTGAATATAACGATCGCTTTATTCGTGGAATTGCGGTGTTCGCACCGTGGCGAAAAACGCCAGGGATCTACCATCAGAGTCATGGTGCATGTCTGGGCCGTCGTTCCAGAACCATCACGGTGGTCGATGAACAACCGGAAGGTATGGATATGGACCCGACCTGTTCACTGTTTACGACAGGGCAATGTCTGGGAGAACCCGACCTGCTGGCTTCGGCCCGTCGCTTACAATTTTTTTCACATCAGTACTCGATTGCTGTGCTGATGGCAAATGCCCGTGGTAACAGTGCACTATGGGATGAACATGGTCGTCTCATCGTTCGCGCCGATCGTGGTTCATTATTGTTAGTCGGTCAGCGTTCATCACAGGGTTGGCAAGGCGATATCATTCCATTACGCTAGGCTTTTTCGGCCTGGAGCATGCCATGTTGCGCATTATCGATACAGAAACCTGCGGTTTGCAGGGAGGGATCGTTGAGATTGCCTCTGTTGATGTCATTGACGGAAAAATCGTCAACCCCATGAGCCACCTGGTGCGCCCCGATCGTCCTATTAGTCCACAAGCGATGGCGATTCATCGCATCACCGAAGCCATGGTCGCCGATAAACCGTGGATTGAAGATGTGATCCCACACTATTACGGTAGTGAATGGTATGTCGCGCACAACGCCAGCTTTGACCGCCGCGTACTGCCTGAGATGCCCGGTGAGTGGATTTGCACTATGAAACTGGCCCGTCGTTTGTGGCCAGGGATCAAGTACAGCAATATGGCGTTATATAAAACACGGAAGCTCAATGTACAGACGCCGCCGGGCCTGCATCATCACCGCGCGTTGTATGACTGTTATATCACCGCTGCGTTGCTTATCGATATTATGAACACCTCCGGCTGGACGGCAGAACAGATGGCCGATATCACCGGACGTCCGTCGTTGATGACGACCTTCACCTTTGGCAAATACCGTGGCAAAGCGGTTTCCGACGTTGCCGAACGCGATCCGGGCTATCTGCGCTGGTTGTTTAATAACCTGGACAGCATGAGCCCGGAGCTGCGTTTAACACTAAAACATTATCTGGAAAATACTTAATCCTCAGGCGTAGCGGGTAATGTTCCCTGCGCCAGCGCGACCAGAAAAGCATATTCCATCGCTACGCCTTCGTACGATTTAAAGCGGCCAGATTTACCGCCATGGCCTGAGTCCATGTCGGTACAGAGCAATAAAAGATGGTTATCGGTTTTCAGCTCGCGCAATTTAGCCACCCATTTTGCCGGTTCCCAATATTGCACCTGAGAATCGTGTAAACCGGTCGTTACCAGTAAATGCGGATAAGCCTGTGCGGTGACGTTGTCATACGGGCTGTAGCTTTTCATGTACTCGTAATATTGCGGATCCTGCGGATTCCCCCACTCTTCAAACTCACCAGTGGTAAGAGGAATTGATTCATCAAGCATCGTTGTTACAACATCAACAAACGGTACCTGGGCGATAACGCCATGGAATAATTCCGGGCGTTGATTAATTGCAACGCCCATCAACATGCCCCCCGCACTCCCGCCCATCGCATAACAAAGCGAAGGAGAGCCATAGCCCAGCTTTAACAATGCATCGCAGGCATCAAGATAATCATTAAACGTATTTTTCTTCTTCAGAAACTTACCGTCTTCGTACCATTGTTGCCCCAGTTCACCGCCGCCACGAACATGGACAATGGCGTAGACAAATCCACGATCCAACAAACTCAAGCGGCTAAAACTGAAATCGGCATCAATACTTGCGCCGTAAGAACCGTAGCCATACACCAGCTGCGGGTTGTGTCCTTTGCGAAAATGTTTGCGATGATAGACCAGCGAAACCGGAACTTCGACGCCATCACGGGCGACTATCCACAGGTGTTCACTGCGGTAATTCGCCGCATCAAAACCGGGCACTTCCGTTTGTTTTAATACACGACGCTCACCGGTATCCATATCCAGTTCAAACAAAGTATCTGGTGTGGTCATGGAAGAATAACCATAACGCAATCGCGCGGTTTCAGGTTCTGGATTGTAGGCAATCCAGGTCACATAGGCCGGATCATCAAAGGCAATGCCAATGACTTCCCGGGACTTGCGGTTAATTTGCCGCAAACTGGTTAACCCGCGCTGACGCTCTTCAACCACCAGCCAGTCGGTAAACAGCGTAAACCCTTCCAGCATAATGTTATCACGTGGCGGAATTAACTCTTCCCACTGTTGCTCATCACGCATACGGGTACGGTATAAGCCAAAGTTTTTACCGTGGCGGTTGGAACGCAGATAAAACCGATGCTGGTAGTGATCAAGGCTGTATTCGTGATCTTTGCGGCGAGGCAGAAAAACAAACGGCTCGGCATCGGCCATTTCCGCGTCCAGCAGGCGAACTTCACTGGTGGTGGCGCTGGCCAGATGAATGACTACATAGTGCTTCGACGTCGTTTTATGCAGGCTGACGTAATAGGTATCGTCTTTTTCTTCGTAAATCAGTTTATCTTGCGATGCTGGCGTACCGATGGCGTGACGCCAGACCTGATAAGGGAGCAGCGTCACTGGATGCTTGCGAACATAGTAGAAAGTCCAGGAGTCATTTGCCCAGACAAAGCTGGGTTCAACGTTATCCAGCAGTTCCGGGTACCAGTTACCTGTTTCCAGATTACGAAAACGAATGCCGTACTGGCGTCGGGAAAGAAAATCTTCTGCCAGTGCCATAATGGTGTTATCTGGCGTAATCGCCATTCCGCCCATCGAATAAAACTCACTATGAGCCGCGCGCTTGTTGGCATCGAGCAATGTTTCCCACTCGTCCCACTCTTCACTGAACGCCGATTGACGCTGGTAGATAGCATATTCACAGCCTGGTTCATAAATATGCCGATAGCGGTAGCCATTTTTGATGTAGGGCGCAGAAACTTCTCGTTGCGGAATGCGGTCGATGATTTCCTTTAAAATGCGATCCTGCAAGGCTTGTTGCGAGGCCATCACCCGATGACCGTAACTATTTTCTTGTTGCAGATAGTCCAGGACTTTCGGCTGAGAACGCGTATCGTCCCGCAGCCAGTAGTAATTATCGATGCGCGTATCGCCATGAAGCGTCATGGCGTGGGGAATGCGGGCGGCTTTTGGTAGCATGTTATTGTTCTTTCTGGTTGAAACATCTTATAAGGGTGGCAAAACTCACCGGGGATGCAAGCGAAACAGGGTAGTCATTGCTTAGATGATGACAGGTAATGGCGCGGATATCGAATGTTATGCAGACAGAGAAAATCAGCCTGCTCAAATGGCCGTGCGGTTCTGGATAGCCCGAAATCGTCAACTTCAGGCTATCCAGAGCGGAATTATTCCGCCAAAGTGCGTTTTTGTTGTTCGAGATCGCGTTCAATGCCTTCACGAACGTCCTGGGGAATTTTCAGCGCGTCACCCAGTGCATTCAGGTAACTGCGTTCCATAAAATGGTCAATATCAATAGCCGCGCAGCTCAGGAAATAGATTTCCAGCGCCTCTTCTTCATTGCGGACCCCGGTAGCCAGGCGTTGTGGATCCAGCGGTTGTTCGATTGCCTGCTCAATGAGTACACGCCCCTGCTCTTCCACGCCGGCTTCACGCAATTGCAGGTCGATTGCCGCACGTTCTTTGGCATCAATATGACCATCACTTTTAGCGGCAAAGACTAGCGCAAGGATCAAACGTTCCGTACGCTCATCCAGCGGCGTACTTTGCGCGCCAAACTGCGGTTCGTCCTGATGCGCCGCGCGAATTTTATCTTTGTATTTATTCCACAGCACCGTACCCGCTACCGCTCCGCCGCCAACCAGTAACGCGTTGGTGCCATATTTCGTAAGAAGTTTACGTGCTGATTTATTTGCGACCAGCAGCCCAGCCAGTCCGCCTAATGCGCCTGGCACTAAAAGTTTGCCCAATCCCTGATCCGCAGACGAGGAGACAGAAGAACTGCTTTGCCCAAGCAAGGATTGCAGTTGATTTAACCAGTTAGCCATATTTGCTCCTCAATAACCATTTTTAGTGCCTGTAGCATAGCGGATGAGGATGTCAGAAAATGTATATCGAGACAAAAGATGCGCAAATAAGCGAGTCGGTAGGCCGTTATTCAAAGAAATTCGCGCCAGGTAAGGTGTTTACTGTATATCAGGTGATAAGGGTATTTTAGGTGAAAGTAGTTTGACGTTTTGAGTGGCACTGTTTGATGCTGATTGCCCGATGCGACGCTGTTGCGTCTTCTCAGGCCTACGATTGTGGTGTGTTGTGGGCGGACAAGGCACTCGCGCCGCATCCGCCGACGGTCAATCGAATTATCAGAAGCCATTAACGCCGCTGATATTCCGCCATTCCCGCTTTGCAGTCCACGCTGACCTGGTAATGAATATCGGCACTTTTACCACGCACGGTTAGCGGTACTGACCATTTATCATCTTTCCCCTGAATGTCCTGCAAACTGACCCATGCCACGGGGTCGGCCTGACCGACAATTTTTTGATCATCAGCCCAGCGCGCCACGCGATTTTGTTGGTAATCACGTTTTACGCTCGCGGCAATTCCGGCAGCATCCAGACCTTCACACTTTGGGAAAGTGACCGACTTGCTGGTTTCATTATTGGCAGCGAAAACTGATGCGCAGGCAGAAACCAACAACAGCCCTAAAAACGCCCCTCTTTTTTTCATGTTTTTCTCCATAGCACAATGATTCAGGAGAAAGCATGGTACAAATTGTCAGGAGCGCAAGTTGCTTCAGGCCGCGTGTGAGGCATCTTCCTCTTCGGATTCAGCACCGACGACCTGTGGGGACGGTAATTTGCCGGTTTTCAGAATGGTGCTCAGCACATCTTTTTGTTCTGCCAGCCATAGCGAAAGGGCTTCACGTTGCTCGTCTTCCATTTGCACTGGAGAATTTGTCAGCCAGGTGTCAAGCAGATCCGCCGTATCAAGCATTTTGTCATAAGCATCGGCTTCCTTTTTGCTGGTAAACGACATTTTCTCTTCGCCCTCACGAATGACTACGTATTTAACTTCAACCGCCATTTGCAGCCTCTCATAATAACTGTGATTTTATACAGTATATTTCTTCTCGGTTGGGAAATCAACATCAACAATAAAGACACGCGCAAACGTTTTCGTTTATACTGCGCGCGGAATTAATCAGGGGATATTCGTTATGACGTTATTAGGCACTGCGCTGCGTCCGGCAGCAACTCGCGTGATGTTATTAGGCTCCGGTGAACTGGGTAAAGAAGTGGCAATCGAGTGTCAGCGTCTCGGCGTAGAGGTGATTGCCGTCGATCGCTATGCCGACGCGCCAGCTATGCATGTCGCGCATCGCTCCCATGTCATTAATATGCTTGATGGTGATGCATTACGCCGTGTGGTTGAACTGGAAAAACCACATTATATCGTGCCGGAGATCGAAGCTATTGCCACCGATATGCTGATCCAACTTGAAGAGGAAGGACTGAATGTTGTCCCCTGCGCGCGCGCAACGAAATTAACGATGAATCGCGAGGGTATCCGTCGCCTGGCGGCAGAAGATCTGCAGCTGCCCACTTCCACTTATCGCTTTGCCGATAACGAAAACCTTTTCCGCGAGGCGGTTGCTGACATCGGCTATCCCTGCATTGTTAAACCGGTGATGAGTTCCTCCGGCAAGGGGCAGACGTTTATTCGTTCTGCAGAGCAACTTGCTCATGCATGGGAGTACGCTCAGCAAGGCGGTCGCGCCGGAGCGGGCCGCGTAATTGTTGAAGGCGTCGTTAAGTTTGATTTCGAAATTACCCTGCTAACCGTCAGCGCGGTGGATGGCGTCCATTTCTGTGCACCGGTAGGTCATCGCCAGGAAGATGGCGACTATCGTGAATCCTGGCAACCACAACAAATGAGCCCGCTTGCCCTTGAACGTGCGCAGGAGATTGCCCGTAAAGTGGTGCTGGCACTGGGCGGTTATGGGCTGTTTGGTGTCGAGCTGTTTGTCTGTGGTAATGAGGTGATTTTCAGTGAAGTCTCCCCTCGCCCGCATGACACCGGGATGGTGACGCTAATTTCTCAGGATCTCTCGGAGTTTGCCCTGCATGTGCGAGCCTTTCTCGGACTTCCGGTTGGCGGGATCCGTCAGTATGGTCCTGCAGCTTCTGCCGTTATTCTGCCACAACTGACCAGTCAGAATGTCACGTTTGATAATGTGCAGAATGCCGTAGGCGCAGATTTACAGATTCGTTTATTTGGTAAGCCGGAAATTGATGGCAGCCGTCGTCTGGGGGTAGCACTGGCTACTGCAGAGAGTGTTGTTGACGCCATTGAACGCGCGAAGCACGCCGCCGGACAGGTAAAAGTACAGGGTTAAACCCGGCAAAAAAACGCTACAAAAATGCCCGATCCTTGATCGGGCATTTTGACTTTTACAGCTTAGCGCCTTCTACAGCTTCACGCGACAGCTTAGTAATGCGGTCGTAATCGCCCGCTTCCAGCGCATCTGCCGGAACCAGCCAGGAACCACCGATGCACAGCACGCTTTTCAGCGCCAGGTAGTCACGGTAGTTAGCCGGAGAAATACCACCTGTCGGGCAGAAACGGACCTGGGAGAACGGACCCGCGATCGCCTGCAGGGCTTTCACACCGCCGTTAGCTTCAGCCGGGAAGAATTTGAACTCTTTCAAACCGTAGTCCATACCCAGCATCAGTTCGGAAACAGTGCTGATCCCCGGAATCAGAGGAATAGTCCCTTCGGTAGCAGCTTTCAGCAGCGGCTCGGTCAGACCCGGGCTAATTGCAAACTGTGCACCCGCTTCAGTGACTTCTGCCAGCTGCTGTGGATTCAGCACCGTACCGGCACCCACAATCGCTTCAGGCACTTCTTTGGCGATAGCACGGATAGCGTCAACTGCGCACTCGGTACGCAGAGTCACTTCCAGAACGCGCACCCCACCAGCAACCAACGCTTTTGCCATCGGCACCGCGTGTTCCAGTTTTTTTACCACGATAACCGGTACAACCGGGCCGGTGGTCAGGATTGATTCTGCACTTGTTTTCCAGTTTTTCATCAGAGTTTTCTCTCGCCTGATTACAAATTTGTCGTCTTAAAAAGTGATACAGGTTGCGCCCTGTTCGGCACCGGACAGTTTTTCACGCAAGGCGCTGAATAATTCACGTCCTGTTCCCACGCGTGACGCGCTCAGGTCAGGAATGTGCGGTTCGCGAGCAGCCAGTTCCGCTTCGTCTACCAGCAGCGTCAGTTCGCCTGTCTGTCCATTCACACGAATGATGTCCCCGTCGCGCACTTTTGCCAGCAGCCCGCCATCGTAGGCCTCTGGTGTTACGTGGATAGCTGACGGCACTTTACCTGAAGCGCCGGAGAGTCGTCCATCAGTAACTAACGCAATTTTGAAACACCGGTCCAATAATACACCAAGTGGCGGCATGAGTTTATGTAATTCTGGCATTCCGTTCGCTTTTGGCCCCTGATGACGGACAACAACGACACAATCGCGGTCCAGCAAACCCGCTTCAAAGGCCGGCATAACGTCATGCTGGCTTTCAAAAACAACCGCAGGCGCTTCAATCACCTGGTTCTCAACCGGCACGGCAGAGGTTTTCATAACCGCACGGCCCAGGTTACCGCTTAACACTTTTGTCCCACCATGATGAGAGAAAGGTTGTTCGAAGGAAGCGATCACATTGCTGTCGAGTGATTTTTCCGCCCCTTCCCGCCAGTCCAGTTCACCATTATTCAGCCATGGTTCAAGGGTATAACGAGACAGACCAAAGCCAGCCACCGTATTGACATCTTCATGCAGCAGGCCTGCCTTGAGCAGTTCACGCACCAGAACCGGTACGCCACCTGCCGCCTGGAAGTGGTTAATATCAGCCGGACCGTTCGGGTAGAGACGTGCCATCAGCGGTACAACATCAGAAAGGTCAGAGAAGTCATCCCAGTTAATCTGAATACCGGCTGCGCGCGCCATCGCCACCAGGTGCATGGTGTGGTTAGTGGAACCACCGGTCGCCAGCAGTGCAACGATACCGTTCACCACCACTTTCTCATCTATCATCTTACCGATCGGCATCCATTCATTACCATTACCGGTCATGCGCGTAACCTGGCGCGCAGCTGCAGCGGTCAAAGCATCGCGCAGCGGAGAATCCGGATGAACAAAAGAAGAGCCTGGCAACTGCATCCCCATAAACTCCACCACCATCTGGTTGGTGTTGGCAGTACCGTAGAAAGTACATGTTCCCGGCGCATGATAAGACGCGGCTTCTGACTCCAGTAATGCCATGCGGTCCACTTTACCTTCGGCATAAAGCTGGCGAATACGCACTTTTTCTTTATTTGGCAAACCGCTTGCCATCGGTCCAGACGGCACAAACACCGCAGGCAAATGCCCAAACGACAGGGCTGCCATAGTCAGACCCGGAACAATCTTGTCGCACACACCGAGGAACAGCGCACCATCAAACATGTTATGGGACAACCCCACCGCCGCAGACATCGCAATCACTTCGCGGCTTAACAGCGACAATTCCATTCCATCCTGCCCCTGGGTGACACCATCACACATCGCCGGAACACCGCCCGCAACCTGACCAACCGCATTTGCTTCATGCAGGGCTTTACGAATGATTTCTGGATAGTGTTCATAAGGCTGGTGCGCGGAGAGCATGTCGTTATAGGAGGTGATGATGGCGATATTGTTACGCAACATGCTTTTCAAAGAGGCTTTGTCTTCTGGCTGGCAGGCAGCGAAACCGTGTGCCAGGTTACCGCATGCCAACTGCGAACGATGAACGGTCGAAGTTTTCGCTTGTTCTATCCGGGCGAGGTAAGCAGAGCGAGTCTCGCGCGAACGTTCAATGATTCGATTTGTTACGCGTAACAATTGTGGGTTCATAAAGGCTCCTGAAATTGAGTTGTCAGAGCAGGATGATTCACAACGCGTTTCATACATGGAAATTATGATTGAAACGCCTGTAACCGGAGCTCATAGGGCAAAAACGTTTCAGTCAGTGTAATAAAAAAAGCCTCGTGGGTGAATCCGCACGAGGCCTGAAAGTGTAAAAATTGTTCTACAATCTGTGCAAGATCATGTTACCGGTAAAATAACCATAAAGGATGAGCGCAGATATTACTCAAACTCATTCCAGGAACGACCATCACGGGTAATCATCGCCACTGAGGCAACGGGTCCCCAGGTTCCGGCCTGATACGGTTTCGGCGCATCATTGTCCATCGCCCACGCCTCAGTAATGGAGTCTACCCATTTCCAGGCTTCTTCCACTTCATCGCGACGTACGAACAGTGCCTGAATACCACGCATGGTTTCCAGCAGCAGACGTTCATAGGCATCCGCCAGATGCGTCTGATTAAAGGTTTCTGAATAGCTCAGATCCAGCTTGGTGATTTGCAGGTTATGTTTGTGGTCAAGGCCAGGAACTTTATTCAGTACCTGGATATCCACGCCTTCATCAGGTTGCAGACGGATAGTCAGTTTATTCTGCGGCAGATCCTGCCACGACTCTTTAAACAGATTCAGTTCAGGTGTTTTGAAATAGACCACGACTTCAGAACATTTGGTCGGCAGACGTTTACCAGTACGCAGGTAGAATGGCACACCGGCCCAGCGCCAGTTATCAATGTCGACGCGGATCGCCACGAAGGTTTCTGTATTGCTGCTCTTGTTCGCGCCCTCTTCTTCCAGATAGCCCGGCACTTTTTTGCCCTGGGCGAAGCCCGCAGTATATTGCCCGCGTACGGTTTTTTCGCGCACGTTGGAGCGGTCAATGCGGCGCAGAGACTTCAGTACTTTGACTTTTTCATCGCGGATGCTGTCTGCACTCAGGTCAGACGGCGGAGACATCGCAATCATGCAAAGAATTTGCAGCAGGTGGTTTTGGATCATATCGCGCATCTGACCGGCTTTATCAAAATAGCCCCAGCGCCCTTCGATCCCCACTTCTTCTGCCACGGTAATCTCAACATGATCAATGGTGCGATTGTCCCAGTTATTCACAAACAGGGAGTTAGCAAAACGCAGCGCCAACAGGTTCAGCACCGTTTCTTTACCAAGATAGTGGTCGATACGGTAAACCTGGCACTCCTCGAAGTATTCGCCAACCTGATCGTTGATTTCCTGCGAGGTCGCCAGCGACGTCCCCAGCGGTTTCTCCATGACTACGCGTGCCGGTTTTGCATTCAGTTTTGCCTCACCAAGCCCTTTGCAAATTGCGCCAAAAGTACTGGGCGGCATGGCAAAGTAGTTAATGGTGATACGATTTTTTTGATCCAGCATCGCGCCGAGACGGCTGAATGCAGCAGTGTCATTGACATCGAGATTACAAAAATCCAGACGTGCACTCAGGGTGTCCCATAAACCTTCATCAATGGTTTCTTTCATGAAAGTTTCGAGCGCCTCGCGGACAACTTTGGTATAAGCCGCTTTATCCCAGTCAGCACGCCCTACGCCGATAATCCGGGTGTCCGGGTTGAGCTGACCGGCTTTTTCCAGTTGATACAGGGAAGGCAGCAATTTACGACGCGCAAGGTCGCCTTTCGCGCCGAAAATGACCAGGTCACAGGCCTGGGCTGTTTGCGTTACCGCCATGTCATTCTCCTTAAGTTAACTAACCCGGTACTTAAGCCAGGGTATACTTGTAATTTTCTTACGGTGCACTGTACTGCTTTTACGAGCTTGCGAAAACTGTAAACGCTTATCCACCCGTGCGATTACGGTAAAAGAGCGCAAAGTGCGGCAAAACTGATAAAAAAATCATCGTTTTCCATTGGGTAAAAATCTGACACTGATCATGTTATGAAAAAAAATAACAACTTTTTTATCTGCTTTTGTCATTAACACAGCACACAGGCGTAATATCTGACAAAACTGCATTTCGATTTCTTTCAGTGCGGAAATCGTCATTACCCGTGAGTCTCTTTACATCATGAATATGCTGGAAAAAATCCAGTCTCAGCTGGAACATTTGAGCAAATCAGAGCGCAAAGTTGCCGAGGTCATTCTGGCTTCGCCCGATAACGCGATCCATTCGAGTATTGCTGCTCTGGCGCTGGAAGCCAATGTTAGCGAACCGACGGTGAATCGTTTCTGTCGCAGCATGGACACGCGCGGTTTTCCTGATTTTAAACTTCATCTGGCACAAAGTCTGGCGAATGGCACTCCCTATGTTAATCGCAACGTCAATGAAGATGACAGCGTTGAATCATACACGGGGAAAATATTTGAGTCCGCAATGGCAACGCTCGATCATGTCCGTCATTCACTGGATAAATCTGCCATCAACCGCGCCGTCGACTTGCTCACTCAGGCAAAAAAAATCGCCTTTTTCGGATTAGGCTCTTCAGCCGCCGTTGCCCACGATGCGATGAATAAGTTCTTTCGTTTTAATGTTCCAGTTGTGTACTCCGATGATATTGTGCTGCAACGCATGAGTTGTATGAATTGTAGCGACGGAGACGTGGTGGTGCTGATTTCTCATACTGGAAGAACAAAAAATCTGGTCGAGCTGGCGCAACTGGCACGCGAAAACGACGCTATGGTAATTGCCCTCACCTCTGCGGGTACCCCGCTCGCCCGGGAAGCAACGCTGGCAATTACCCTCGACGTACCGGAAGATACTGACATTTATATGCCCATGGTTTCTCGACTTGCACAGCTGACCGTGATAGATGTGCTGGCGACAGGATTTACTTTGCGGCGCGGTGCAAAATTCAGAGATAACTTGAAGCGGGTCAAGGAAGCGCTGAAGGAATCGCGTTTTGATAAGCAGTTACTTAATTTAAGTGACGATCGCTAAAAACGACTGTCACTGTCCTAATCTTATACGACATCCGAATGAGATTAATTTATCGCCATCGCGGCGTTATTTCATTCGGATTTCATGTTCAAGCAACACCTGGTTGTTTCAGTCAACGGAGTATTACATGTCCAGAAGGCTTCGCAGAACTAAAATCGTTACCACGTTAGGCCCAGCAACAGATCGCGATAATAACCTTGAAAAAGTTATCGCGGCGGGTGCCAACGTTGTACGTATGAATTTTTCTCACGGCTCGCCTGAAGATCACAAAATGCGCGCGGATAAAGTTCGTGAGATTGCCGCAAAACTGGGGCGTCATGTGGCTATTCTGGGTGACCTCCAGGGGCCCAAAATCCGTGTATCCACCTTTAAAGAAGGCAAAGTTTTCCTCAATATTGGGGATAAATTCCTGCTCGACGCCAACCTGGGTAAAGGTGAAGGCGACAAAGAAAAAGTCGGTATCGACTACAAAGGCCTGCCTGCTGACGTTGTGCCTGGTGACATCCTGCTGCTGGACGATGGTCGCGTCCAGTTAAAAGTACTGGAAGTCCAGGGCATGAAAGTGTTCACCGAAGTGACCGTCGGTGGTCCCCTCTCCAACAATAAAGGTATCAACAAACTTGGCGGCGGTTTGTCAGCTGAAGCGCTGACCGAAAAAGACAAAGCAGACATTAAGACTGCGGCGTTGATTGGCGTAGATTACCTTGCTGTCTCCTTCCCACGCTGCGGCGAAGATCTGAACTATGCCCGTCGCCTGGCACGTGATGCAGGATGTGATGCGAAAATTGTTGCCAAGGTTGAACGTGCGGAAGCCGTTTGCAGCCAGGAGGCAATGGATGACATCATCCTCGCCTCTGACGTGGTAATGGTTGCTCGCGGCGACCTCGGTGTGGAAATTGGCGATCCGGAACTGGTCGGCATTCAGAAGGCGTTGATCCGTCGTGCACGTCAGCTTAACCGCGCAGTAATCACTGCGACCCAGATGATGGAGTCAATGATTACTAACCCGATGCCGACGCGTGCAGAAGTCATGGACGTAGCAAACGCCGTTCTAGATGGTACTGACGCTGTGATGCTTTCTGCAGAAACTGCTGCTGGTCAGTATCCTTCAGAAACTGTTGCAGCCATGGCGCGCGTTTGCCTGGGTGCGGAAAAAATCCCGAGCATCAACGTTTCTAAACACCGTCTGGACGTTCAGTTCGACAATGTGGAAGAAGCTATCGCCATGTCAGCAATGTACGCGGCTAACCACCTGAAAGGCGTTACGGCGATCATCACCATGACCGAATCGGGTCGTACGGCGCTGATGACCTCCCGTATCAGCTCTGGTCTGCCAATTTTCGCCATGTCACGCCATGAACGTACGCTGAACCTGACTGCTCTCTATCGCGGCGTTACGCCGGTGCACTTTGATAGCGCTAATGACGGCGTAGCAGCTGCCAGCGAAGCGGTTAATCTGCTGCGCGATAAAGGTTACTTGATGTCTGGTGACCTGGTGATTGTCACCCAGGGCGACGTGATGAGTACCGTGGGTTCTACTAATACCACGCGTATTTTAACGGTAGAGTAAGTACGTTGCCGGATGCGGCGAAAACGCCTCATCCGGCCTACAGTTCAATGATAGTTCAACAGATTTCGAATCTTCTGAAGCAAACTTGAACTTATCACACGGCGGAAGCCTCTCCTCGCGAGAGGCTTTTTTTATTTGATGGGATAAAGATCTTTGCGCTTATACGGTTGGATTTCGCCCGGTTTGCGAGTTTTCAGCAATTTTAATATCCAGGTGTATTGTTCTGGTCGCGGACCAACAAAAATCTCGACTTCTTCATTCATCCGCCGCGCAATCGTATGGTCATCCGCCTCTAACAGATCATCCATCGGTGGGCGCACCTGAATCGTCAGGCGATGCGTCTTGCCATCATAAATCGGAAACAGCGGTACAACGCGCGCACGGCACACTTTCATCAAACGACCAATCGCGGGCAACGTCGCTTTATAGGTGGCAAAGAAATCAACAAATTCGCTGTGCTCTGGGCCATGATCCTGATCGGGTAAATAATATCCCCAGTACCCCTGACGTACCGACTGGATGAATGGTTTAATACCATCATTTCTCGCATGCAGACGACCGCCAAAACGACGACGCACCGTGTTCCAGACATAATCAAAAACCGGGTTGCCCTGATTATGGAACATCGCTGCCATTTTCTGCCCTTGCGAGGCCATCAGCATGGCAGGGATATCGACGGCCCAACCGTGCGGCACCAGAAAAATCACTTTCTCGTTATTACGCCGCATCTCTTCGATAATCTCCAGCCCTTGCCAGTCAACGCGCGGCTGAATTTTCTCCGGCCCGCGTATTGCCAACTCAGCCATCATTGCCATCGCTTGCGGCGCGGTGGCAAACATCTCATCAACAATCGCTTCGCGTTCAGCTTCACTACGTTCTGGAAAGCAGAGCGACAGATTGATTAACGCTCGACGGCGTGAGCTTTTTCCCAGTCGTCCGGCAAAACGTCCCAGCCGTGCCAGAATGGGATCACGGAACTTTGGCGGCGTTAAAGCGATACCCGCCATCGCCGCTACGCCCAGCCATGCTCCCCAGTAGCGCGGGTGGCGAAAGGATTTATCAAACTCAGGAATGTATTCGCTATTATTTTTTTTCGTTTCCATGCTTTTCCAGTTTCGGATAAGGCAAAAATCAATCTGGTGATAGTGTAGCGGCGCAACTTGCCCCGCACCAAATAAAAAAAGCCGGTACTGACTGCGTACCGGCTGCGAATGGATGTTAATTAATCAAACCGTAGCTGCGGCACAATCTCTTTGGCCTGCGCCAGGAATTCGCGACGATCGGAGCCGGTCAGCCCTTCGGTACGCGGCAGTTTTGCCGTCAGCGGGTTTACGGCCTGCTGGTTTATCCATACTTCATAGTGCAGATGCGGCCCGGTTGAACGTCCGGTATTACCGGAAAGCGCGATACGGTCGCCACGTTTCACTTTCTGTCCTGGTTTCACCAGAATCTTACGCAAGTGCATATAACGCGTGGTGTAGCTACGACCATGACGAATAGCCACATAATAACCTGCTGCGCCACTGCGTTTGGCAACCACCACTTCACCGTCACCCACTGAAAGCACTGGCGTACCCTGTGGCATGGCGAAATCAACACCTCTGTGCGGTGCAACGCGACCAGTCACCGGGTTAGTACGACGCGGGTTAAAGTTAGACGAGATACGGAACTGTTTCGCCGTCGGGAATCGCAAGAATCCTTTCGCCAGACCAGTACCGTTACGATCGTAGAATTTGCCATCCTCAGCGCGGATTGCGTAATAATCTTTACCTTCTGAACGCAAACGTACGCCCAGCAGCTGGCTTTGCTCACGTTTACCATCAAGCATTTCTCGAGACATTAACACCGCAAATTCATCGCCTTTTTTCAGTTTGCGGAAATCCATTTGCCACTGCATGGCTTTAATCACTGCGCTCACTTCGGCGCTGGTTAAACCGGCGTTTCTGGCGCTGGCAACAAAGCTCCCTCCGACGGTACCTTTCAGCAGATTGTTAACCCACTCTCCTTGCTGCATTTCGCTGGTCATTTTAAAACCGTTAGCGGCAGTACGGTCATAGGTTCGGGTTTCACGACGAGACACTTCCCAGGTGAGGCGCTGCAGTTCGCCGTCCGCGGTTAATGTCCAGGAGAGTTGTTGACCGATTTTCAGGTTACGCAATTCTTTGTCGGCAGCAGCCAGTTGGGTGATATCACCCATATCAATACCATACTGATTGAGAATGCTGCTTAGCGTATCGCCAGTGGAAACAACATATTCATGCACGCCCGCTTCACCGGCGATTTTGTCATCCAGTTCGTCCTGGGGAATGGCTTCATCTTCTTGTGCAGCTTGATCAATCGGCTCACTGGCTTCAGGTAAGAGCGAACGAATTTCGTTCTGTTCCAGCTCAATGGTTTTGACAATTGGCGTGGCATCGCGGTGATAAACATAGGGCCGCCAGACAGCGACGGCCAGAGTAAGAACGGTGAGCGACCCCAACATAACGCGGTGTGGTCGCGGTAAATTATTAAACGCCAGGGCGACAGAGCGGGCTATCTGTTGCACGTAATCACTTCCTCATTAATCTCCTTTCAGGCAGCTCGCATACTGGTTGGCTAATTGATTCAGGAATTCTGAATAGCTTGTTTTACCCAGTTTGATATTCGTCCCCAGGGGATCCAACGTTCCCATACGAACGGATGTCCCTCGTGCGACGCTCTCAACGACCGCTGGCCTGAACTGTGGCTCAGCAAAAACGCAGGTTGCTTTTTGCTCAACCAACTGTGTTCTTATTTCATGTAAACGCTGCGCGCCAGGTTGAATCTCAGGGTTAACGGTAAAATGACCAAGCGGTGTCAGTCCGAACTGTTTTTCGAAGTAGCCGTAAGCATCGTGAAAAACGAAATAACCTTTCCCCTTGAGCGGCGCGAGCTCGTTACCAACCTGCGTTTCGGTTGAGGCTAATTGTGCCTCAAAATCCTTCAGGTTGGCGTCAAGTTTGGCTCGACTTTGCGGCATAAGTTCCACTAATTTTCCATGGATTGCAACCGCTGTAGCCCGCGCTATATCTGGGGAAAGCCAAAGATGCATGTTGAAATCGCCGTGATGGTGATCCTCGTCACTTTTTTCCGCGTGATCGTGATCATCATCATCGTCGTGAATACTTTTCATCAGCAGCGGTTTCACATCTTCTAGCTGCGCAATCGTTACCTGTTTCGCTTCTGGTAATTTACTTACCGGTTTTTGCATGAACGCTTCCATCTCCGGGCCAACCCAAACGACTAAGTCCGCGTTCTGTAAGCGTTTTACATCCGATGGACGCAGTGAATAATCATGTTCTGAAGCGCCGTCAGGCAGTAAAACCTGCGTTTCTGTTACCCCATCAGCAATGGCAGAAGCGATGAACCCAACGGGTTTAAGCGAAGCGACAACGGCGGCATCTGCGGCCTGTGTTGCACCGCCCCAGAGAGCGGCGGATAATGCTGCGAAAAGAAGCGTTTTTTTATGTAACATAATGCGACCAATCATCGTAATGAATATGAGAAGTGTGATATTATAACATTTCATGACTACTGCAAGACTAAAATTAACATGACAAGTCTGGTTTCCCTGGAAAATGTCTCGGTTTCTTTTGGCCAACGCCGCGTCCTCTCTGATGTGTCGCTGGAACTTAAACCTGGAAAAATTTTGACTTTACTTGGGCCAAACGGCGCAGGTAAGTCGACACTGGTACGGGTAGTGCTCGGGCTGGTAACACCCGATGAAGGGGTTATCAAGCGCAACGGAAAACTACGCATCGGCTATGTACCGCAGAAGCTGTATCTCGACACCACGTTGCCACTGACCGTAAACCGTTTTTTACGCTTACGACCTGGCACACATAAAGAAGATATTTTGCCTGCACTGAAACGTGTCCAGGCCGGGCATCTGATTAACGCACCGATGCAAAAGCTCTCGGGTGGCGAAACGCAGCGTGTACTGTTAGCGCGAGCATTGTTAAATCGACCGCAATTATTAGTGCTGGATGAACCCACTCAGGGCGTGGATGTGAATGGTCAGGTGGCGTTATATGACCTTATTGACCAACTGCGTCGCGAACTGGATTGTGGCGTTTTAATGGTATCTCACGATCTGCATCTGGTAATGGCAAAAACCGATGAAGTGCTTTGCCTGAATCACCACATTTGTTGTTCCGGCACACCGGAAGTTGTTTCCCTGCATCCGGAGTTTATTTCTATGTTTGGTCCTCGTGGTGCTGAACAACTGGGTATCTATCGCCATCATCATAATCATCGTCACGATTTACAGGGACGAATTGTTTTGCGTCGGGGAAATGATCGCTCATGATTGAATTATTATTTCCCGGTTGGTTAGCCGGGATCATGCTCGCCTGTGCCGCGGGTCCGCTGGGTTCGTTTGTCGTCTGGCGTCGTATGTCTTATTTCGGTGATACGCTGGCTCATGCCTCATTACTTGGCGTCGCGTTTGGTTTGTTGCTGGACGTGAATCCATTCTATGCGGTGATTGCCGTTACGCTGCTGCTGGCGGGCGGTCTGGTATGGCTGGAGAAGCGTCCACAGCTGGCGATCGACACGTTATTAGGGATTATGGCGCACAGTGCCCTGTCGCTGGGCCTGGTGGTCGTTAGTCTGATGTCTAACATTCGTGTTGATTTGATGGCTTACCTGTTCGGTGATTTGCTGGCAGTGACGCCAGAAGATCTCATCTCTATTGCGATTGGCGTGGTCATCGTGGTGGCGATTCTGTTCTGGCAATGGCGCAATTTGCTGTCAATGACGATTAGCCCGGATCTGGCGTTTGTTGATGGTGTGAAATTACAGCGCGTGAAATTGTTGTTGATGCTGGTGACAGCATTGACGATTGGTGTAGCGATGAAATTTGTCGGCGCGTTGATTATTACTTCGCTGCTGATTATTCCTGCAGCTACAGCGCGTCGCTTTGCCCGCACGCCGGAACAGATGGCCGGTGTCGCTGTTTTGGTGGGAATGGTGGCAGTAACTGGCGGTTTAACCTTTTCCGCATTTTACGATACGCCGGCGGGTCCGTCGGTAGTGCTATGTGCGGCACTGTTATTTATTCTCAGTATGATGAAAAAGCAGGCCAGCTAATCTGTCGCTGAACACATTTGTCGGATGCGGCGCGAGCGCCTTATCCCACCTACGGTTCGCTATCTCTGGTAGATACTGTTATGGCCTGCAAGTTTTTTCCTGGTCCGGTTTCCCGGATTGCAGGCATGCCAGACACAGCGCCGTCAGGCGCTGTTGTTTCATCCCTTCCGCGATTTTTA